>NZ_JAGRLA010000058.1 GCF_020442045.1 Bauldia sp.
TCGGCGGCAAGACCTTCGACAGCGACATGCCGCCGTTCGAGTTCCTGTCCGACGACGAGATCGCCGCGGTGATCGGCTATGTCCGATCGAGCTGGGGCAATGATGCGCTCAACACGGACGGAATGGCGGTCAGCGCGGCGGATGTCGCCGGTTTGCGGGACGAGGCCATGACGCCGGAAGACGTCCACGCCTATCGTCAGTCGCTCCAGTAGCGGCGGTCAGCCGCCGTCGGTCTCGAGGCGGCGCTGCTCGGCGGCGACGGACTGCTGGTGGCCGCTGCGCGACTGGACCTCGATGAAGACGCGGCCGACGCTCGGAAACTGGTTCCGGATCGCGGTTTCGAGTGCCTGGATCGCTTCCTCGACCTTGCCGGCGGTGAGGTTGTCCTCGAAGTCGACGGAGAGCGCGAGGAGGATATCCTCCGGCCCGCGGTGGAGGGTGCGCAGCTCGTTCATGCCCGAGACGGTCGGCGTCGCCAGCACGATGTTGCGGATCGTCTCGACGATTTCGGGCGCCGCCGCCTCGCCGATCAGCAGGCCCTTGGTCTCGATGGCCAGGAAGATCGCGGCAAGCGCGAGGATGATGCCGATGCCGATCGAGGCGGCGCCGTCGGCCCAGGCGATGCCGTAGGACGAGGCGAGGAAGACGCCGACAAAGGCGACGAGAAGGCCGAGCATCGCCGCCGTGTCCTCGAACAGAACGGTGAAGACGGTCGGGTCCTTCGACTGTCGCACCGCCGCGATCAGGCCCATCTTGCCGCGCGCCTTGTCGAAGCTGCGAAAGGCGATCGTCCAGGCGACCCCCTCGAAGACCATGGCAAGGGCCAGGACCACATAGTTGATGACCGGATCCTCCATCGGGTGGGGATCGAGGATCTTGGCGATGCCCTCGTAGAAGGACACGCCGGCGCCGACCGCGAAGATCAGGATCGCGACGACGAAGGACCAGAAATAGAGTTCGGCGCCGTAGCCGAAGGGATGGCGGGCGTCCGCCGGCCGCGCGGCACGACGGATGCCGTAGAGGAGGAGCCCCTGGTTGCCGGTGTCGACCAGCGAGTGAATGCCCTCCGACATCATCGCCGACGACCCGGTCAGGCCGGCCGCGACGAACTTGGTCACCGCGATGAGGGCGTTGCCGGCAAGGGCGGCGTAGATGACGATCTTCGAGCCATGGGCGGCCATTCGCAAATTCTCCGGGGTGGTCGGACGGGCGACGGTCCCTAGATTCTCCGGGGACAGGCTTTCGGTGCAAGCGGGGAGGGAGTCAATGCGCGCGGTCCTTCTGGCATTCCTGGTCTCGGGGCTCTGCGCGGCGCCCTCCATGGCCGGCGAGGCGGACGTCGTCGACGTCGTGGCGACGCAGGAGGCGGGAGGAACCTGGCGCTTCGACGTGACCGTGCGCCACGACGACGAGGGATGGGACCACTATGCCGACGCCTGGGAAATCCGGGGGGCCGACGGAACCGTCTATGGCACGAGAACCCTGCTCCATCCCCATGAAAACGAACAACCTTTTACCCGCAGCCTCGGCGGCGTGGCGATCCCGGAAGGTGTCGACGCGGTCGAGATCGCCGCCCATGACAGCGTCCATGCCTTTGGCGGCAGGACGATGCGCGTCACGCTGCGGGAGACGGCGGGCGATTAGGCTGACTTCGCTATCTGGGTGGCGAAGGCGAGGACGCCCTCGCTGACGAACTGGATCGCCAATGCGGCGAGGATGACGCCGAGCAGCCGGCTCGCGACAACCCGCCCGATGCTGCCGAGCCAGCGATCGATTCGCTCCGACGTCATCAGGACCGTGTAGATCAGGCCCATCAACACGACGATGATGCCGACCAGGGCAACGAGGTCGATCCAGGTGTCGCGGTGGGTGGTGAGGAGGATGGTCGCCGAGATGGCGCCCGGACCAGCCATCATCGGGATGGCCAGCGGGAAGACGGCGATCTGGGTGAGGCCCGTGTCGCTGTCCGTGTCCTGGGGCGCATCCGCCGGCTTGCCGGAATCGAACACCATCCGGAAGGCGATGGCGAAGAGGAGGAGGCCGCCGGCAACCTCGAAGGCCTGAATCGTGATGCCGAAGAACTTGATGATGTCGTCGCCGAAAAGGGCGAAAGCGATGAGGATCGGCCCGGCGATCAGGACCGAACGGAGGGCGACGAGCCTGCGGGAGGCGTCGGACATGCCGGCGGTGACGACGATGAAAAGCGGGACGATGCTGATCGGATCGGCGGTTACGAACAGCGTGACGAAGGAATGGATGAGTTTCTCAAGCATGGAACCCGATCATGATTCGCGGTCAGGGGCGCTGGCGCGCGGTCAGCGGTAGAAGCTCGGGAAGAGCAGGAGCAGCACGCTGAGGATCTCCAGCCGGCCCATCACCATGGCGATGGACAGGATGATCTTCGCGGCGTCCGGCAGGCTGGAGAAATTGCCGGCCGGGCCGATCACGTCGCCGATGCCGGGGCCGACATTGCTGACGGCGGTCGCGGCGGCGGAGAGGGCGGTCCGCGGGTCGAGGCCGAGGATCGACAGGGCGATCGAAATGGCGACGATCGACGCCAGATAGAGGAAGACGAAGACCGCAACCGAGCCGACCTGTTCGTCCGAGACAAGACGGCCGCCATAACGCAGGGGCACGACCGCGTGGGGGTGGATCGAGCTGCCGACGTGGCGCGCGACGACCCGCGAGGCCATCTGGAAGCGGAAAATCTTCAGGCCGCCGGCGGTCGAGCCGGTGCAGCCGCCGACGAAGGTGAGGGCGAAGAACCAGACCGCGGCGAAGGTTCCCCAGGTCAGATAGTCCTGGGAAGCGAAGCCGGTCGTGGTGACGACCGAGACGATGTTGAAAGCCGATTCGGTCAGCGCATCGCCGACATTGAAGGCGCGGCTCGTCACCAGCCAGGCCGAGAAGAGCACGACCATGGCGGCGATGGTCAGCAGGAAGGCCTCGACCTGCGGATCCATGCGCTCGCGCAGGCTGCCGCGCTGCATGAAGCGCAGATAGGCGAGAAAGGGCATCGCCGCGAGCAGCATGAAGACGACCGCCGCCCACCTCAGCGCCGGGCTCTTGAAGTAGCCGAAGGAGGCGTCGTGGGTCGAGAATCCGCCTGTCGGCAGGGTGGTCAATGCATGATTGAGGGCATCGAAGGCGCTCATGCCGAGAAGGTTATAGACAAGGAAGCAAAGGACGGTGAGGCCGACGTAAATCTCCGCGACCGCCATGGCGATCGACCGGGCACGCGGCATCCGCTTGTCGGAACGGTCCGAGAATTCGAGCCGGAAGAGCTGCATGCCGCCGATCTTGAGGAAAGGCAGGATGACAATGGCGAAGCCGATGATGCCCATGCCGCCGATCCACTGGCTGAAGGAGCGCCAGAGGAGGAGCGAATGGGGAAGCTTGTCGAGGCCGGAGAGCACGGTGGCGCCGGTCGTGGTCAGGCCGGACGCCGCCTCGAAATAGGCGTCGACCGGCGAGAGGTCCAGCGGATCGGCGAGGTAGGGCAGGGCGATGAAACAGGGGACCGCGAACCAGGCGAGCACGGTGAGGAAGGTCGCATCGCGGAAGTGGAGCTCGAAGGTGCGCCCCATGGTCGACAGGATACACGTCCCGCCGATGCCGGCGGTGATTGCCGCATCTTCCGCGAAAAGCGGTGCCAGTCCGTCTCCGGTGGTCAGCGAAAAGAGCGCGACGCCGACCGCGCCGACAGACAGCGCCAGGAGAATCCAGCCAAGTGTAAGTATCGCCGGCCAGCCCTTGAGCAAGTCCGACTCCCGGAAAAGCCGCGACCGAAAATGCCGCGGCGCGGGTGGTATCACAACGCGGCGGCGGCGGCCAACCGGGAGATTCGGGCGAAGGTTCTTTCCGCCGGTGGTGATGTGACGCGCACGCCAGACGATCCGGTCAACCGATGAAGGCAGCCGGCACCGTTTCGCCGGGGACGCGAAGCGGCTAGACTGGAGAAAACCGATCCCTGACAGGAGAGAGCATGTCCAAATACGTCACTGCAATCATCGTTGCCGCGACGATCATCGCCACAGCCGCCCCGGTGCTGGCCAACAACGGCTACACGTCACGCACCCGGCACCAGGCATGGCGGGGGATCAACCAGAATCCCTGGGATTTCGTGAATTGCTTCATCTGGAGCCCGAAGCACAAGAACTATTTCTGGATCTGCGGCAAACCCTATCCCGCCGGATTCGCGCATCCCTAGCCTTTCGGCGCGGGATTTGCCGGGCCGGCGCCTATGCGGCGGCGGCCCGCGGCGGTTCCATTGTCGACAATTCGATATCGACGCTGAGTGTCGAGGTGCTGCCGTCGCGATCGGCGCGCACGTTGACCTTGCCGGGATCGACCGGGACATGCTTGCGGATGACGGCGAGGATTTCCTCGCGCAACACCGCGACCAGATCCGGTCTTCCGGTCATCGCCCGCTCGTGGGCCAGAAGGACCTTCAGCCGATCCCTGGCCACCGGCGCCGAGCGCCGGAGTCTGAAGAAACGCAAAATCATCAGGCTGCCCTCCGGAACAGGCCTCCGAACAAACTCCTCCTGACGGTCGGAACCGCCAGATCGACGCTCTCGCCCTTGATCCGCCTGGCCGCATCGGCATAGGCGCGGGCGGAATCGCTCGACGGGTCGGCAAGCACCACCGGCATGCCGATGTTGGACGCCTTCAGCACCGACTGGCTCTCCGGCACGATGCCGATCAGCGGCAATGACAGGATTTCCAGCACGTCGTCGATCGCGAGCATGTCGCCGCGGGCGGCGCGGGTCGGGTCGAAGCGGGTGATCAGGACGTGCTTTTCCATCGCCTCGCCCTGTTCGGTGCGTCTTGTCCGGGCGTCGAGGAGGCCGATGATGCGGTCCGAATCGCGGACCGAGGAAACCTCCGGATTGGTCACCACAATCGCCATGTCGGCGTGCCGCATCGCCAGGATGGCGCCGCGCTCGATGCCGGCCGGGCTGTCGCAGATGACCCAGTCGAAGGTCTCGCGCAGCGAACCGACGACGTCCTCGACGCCTTCCTCGGTCAGCGCGTCCTTGTCGCGGGTCTGGGAGGCGGCGAGCAGGTGCAGCGTCTCGATCCGCTTGTCGCGGATCAGGGCCTGGGAAAGCTTGGCCTGGCCCTGGATGACGTTGACGAAGTCATAGACGACGCGTCGCTCGGCGCCGAGCACCAGGTCGAGATTGCGCAGCCCGACGTCGAAATCGACCAGCGCCACCGAATCGCCCGTCTGGGCGAGAGCGGCGCCGATGGCCGCCGAAGACGTCGTCTTGCCAACGCCGCCTTTACCGGAAGTGACTACGATTACCGTCCCCATCTTTGCCCCTTCTCCTTGCTAGTCGAGAATATCGGTCACGATCGCGTCATTCTTCAGCCGGATCTGGACCGGCTTGCCGATCAGGTCAGGCGGTGTCTGCTCCGCGGTCATGTAGCTGCCGTCGATCGAGACCAGCTCGGCCTGGAATTTCCGGCAGAAGATCAGCGCGCCGGGATTGCCGGTGGCGCCGGCGAGGGCGCGGCCTCTCAGCGTGCCATAGACATGGACCGAGCCGCCGGCGATCACCTCGGCGCCGGACGAAACCGAGCCAAGGACGATCACGTCGCCTTCGGGATGGAAGATCGTCTGGCCGGAGCGCACCGGCCGGTCGATGATCGACGAGCCTCTCGACGATGCCGCGGCGCGCGGCTGAGCCGGCGCCCTGGCGCCTGGGAAGTCGACGACCTTGCCGGATTCCTTGCCGCTGCCGAGGGGAGCAAGCGACGGGTCAAGCCAGGCCGGATCGACGCCTTCGACCGCGATGACCCGGATGTTGCGGATCTTCAGCGCGTCGATGATCGCGTTGGTCTCGTTCCGATCGGGGGCGAGCCTTGCCAGATTGAGCACGACCGGACGGTTGGCGAAGAAGGCGAGGGACTGGCGCGCCACCGCGTCGAGGTCGTCCAGCCATCCGGCGACCGGTGGCATGGGTTCCAGCACGAAAGCGAGGAAGGAGCGGCCGGCGAGGCGAATTCCGGAACTGGCGGCGAGAGCGAGTGACACGGTGCTGTTAACCGGAGTTAATGAACGGTTACATGTTGTCGCCGCGCTATGGTTAACGAGTGGTTAAGGGAAGCGGCCGTGATCGCGCTTTTCTCCGGTTTCCGGAGCGCCATGCCGGTTGTGAGCGACGGGCGGCGACATCCTGCCCAGGCGGGACGGTTAACGATCCCGGCGCGGAGTGGTAGGGGTTGGGGCGCGCGCGGACCGACGACGGGGAACAGCGATGGAACCGATCGATCTCTGGTTTTCGATTGGCAGCACCTACAGCTTCCTGACCATCATGCGGCTGAGAGAAATCGAGGCGGCGCACGGCGTCTCCTTCAACTGGCGGCCGTTCAGCGTCCGCGCCATCATGAGGGAGATGGACAACATCCCGTTCGCCGACAAGCCGGTCAAAGCCCGGTACATGTGGCGGGATATCGAACGCCGCGCCGCCAGATACGGGCTCAGGGCCCGGCTGCCGGCGCCTTATCCGCTCGAAGAATTCGACCTGGCGAATCGCGTCGCGATCGTCGGCCGGGACGAAGGGTGGTGTCGGGATTACGTCGTGGCGACCTATCGCCGGTGGTTCGAGGAGGGCCAGCCGGCGGGAAGCGAACCGAATCTCAGCGGGAGCCTGACCGAGATCGGCCAAGACCCCGAGGCAGTGATCGAGCGGGCACGGTCGGACGAGACCGAGGCGGCCTATCTCGCGGCCACCGACGAGGCGCGTTCGCTCGGCATCTTCGGCTCGCCCAGCTTTGTCGTCGCCGGCGAACTGTTCTGGGGCGACGACAGGCTGGACGACGCGATCACCTGGCGAAAGGCTGTATCCGACGCGGCCGGATCCTAGAGAGGCGGAGCGGACCGGATCAGGGGATCGCCTTCGGCGGCGGGGGCGGCGGCTCGCCCCGGACCTCGACGAGATGGAAGACGAGGCGTTCGCCGTCGATGACGATGGTGATCTGCTCTTCGCCGGAGGAGACGATCTCGGCCGGCCGGGTAGCGGTCGCCTCGATCACCCGCATGCCGGAGGAAAGGGAAAAGGCGGCCTCGTCGGTCTTGGCGGGGCGGCGATCGCCCCAGGTGATGGTGAAGGGCTGGCCGTTCAGCATGATCGCCATGTCGACGTCCACCGCGCCGAGAAGGTGATCCCGGAGCTGGCGGACGGCACGGCGGAAGGAGGTTTCGTCGCCGCGCGCGTCGGGAAGGACAAGATCGGTCGTCATTGCCTTGTTATGGGCCCCCAGGGACGACAATCAAAGCAGCGGGACGGCGGCGGCGGCGAGCACGGCGACGACAAGTATGCCGAGGAGGACCAGAAACAGGGTCTTCCGCTCGAAGTGGCGGGTTTCGAAGGTGATCGCGACGTCTTCCCGCGGCGTCACATAGATTGCGTAGTCGACGTCGGCGAAGCCCTTGGCGAAGCTCTGCCGGGCCGACAGGGGGCTGGTTTCCGGCGCCTTGCGCGCGAACCAGCGGCGGCGGACGACCTCCACGGTACCGTCAGGCGGCCCGCCGCCGGAGGGCCGTTCCGCCGTGAATACCACTCTTTGCGGGATGCTGTCGGAGACGATGTGGAGGATCCTGGTCCGTTCCCCGGACGGGGCGATCAACCGTTTCACCGCGCTCCTTTCCCCGCCGACTTCGGGCCGCTCTGGATTTGACCGTTCAGGCATTTGAAAAATAACAGGAATTCGCTTCCATTCACAGCCGGCTTGGGCCTTGTAACTTTGCCGGCGAATGCCTAGGTTCCGGGAGCAGTTTGTGACTGATTCCCGAGCACCCAATTGGCTGACGAAACACCGCCTCCGACGCCGGAAGAACCCGGCGAGGGGATGACCCCCGGCATCGAATTCGTCTCGATCACCGACGAGATGCGGCGAAGCTATCTCGATTACGCGATGAGCGTGATCGTCAGTCGCGCGCTGCCCGACGCCCGCGACGGGCTGAAGCCGGTCCATCGCCGCATCCTCTATTCGATGCACGAGAACGGCCGGGACTGGAACAAGCCCTACCGCAAGTCGGCCCTGGTCGTCGGCGACGTGATGGGCAAATACCATCCGCATGGCGACCAGGCGATCTACGACGCCCTGGTCAGGCTGGTGCAGCCCTTCTCGATGCGCCTGCCGCTGATCGACGGGCAGGGCAATTTCGGCTCCGTCGACGGCGATCCGCCGGCGGCGATGCGCTACACCGAGTGCCGCCTCGAAAAGGTGGCCCATTCGCTGCTCGAGGACATCGACAAGGACACGGTCGACTTTCGCGAGAATTACGACGGGTCGGAAACCGAGCCGGTGGTGCTGCCGGCGCGTTTCCCGAACCTGCTGGTCAATGGCGCCGGCGGTATCGCCGTCGGCATGGCGACCAATATCCCGCCGCATAATCTCGGCGAGATCATCGATGCGACGATCGCGATGATCGACGATCCCGGCATCGACCTTCCGCGGCTGATGGAGATCGTTCCCGGTCCCGATTTCCCGACCGGCGGCATCATCCTCGGACGCGCCGGCATCCGCTCGGCCTATGAGACGGCGCGCGGCTCGGTGCTGATGCGCGGACGCGCCAGCGTCGAGACGATCCGCAAGGAGCGGGAGGCGATCGTCATCACGGAAATTCCGTACCAGGTGAACAAGGCGTCGATGATCGAGAAGATCGCCGAGCTGGTCCGCGACAAGCGGATCGAGGGGATCTCCGATATCCGCGACGAATCCGACCGCGACGGCATGCGGGTGGTGATCGAGCTGAAGCGCGAGGCGGTCGCCGACGTGGTGCTGAACCAGGTCTATCGCTTCTCGCCGCTGCAGACCTCCTTCGGCTGCAACATGGTGGCGCTGAACGGCGGCCGCCCGGAGCAGATGACGCTGAAGGACATGCTCCAGGCCTTCGTCGCGTTCCGTGAGGACGTGGTCGGCCGGCGGACGCGGTTCCTGCTCGCCAAGGCGCGGGACAGGGCCCATGTGCTGGTCGGCCTCGCCATCGCCGTCGCCCATATCGACGAGGTGATCCGCGTCATCCGCTCGTCCAAGGACGCGGCGACCGCGCGCGAGGAACTGATGAGCCGGAACTGGCCCGCCGAGGACGTGGCGCCGCTGATCGCTTTGATCGACGATCCCCGCCACCGTATCGAAGAAGACGGGACCTACCGGCTCTCCGACGCGCAGGCGCGGGCGATCCTCGAGTTGCGGCTTGCCCGGCTGACCGCGCTGGGGCGCGAGGAGATCAGCGACGAACTCGAGAAGATCGCGGCGGAGATCACCGACTATCTTGACATCCTGCGCTCCCGGGCGCGCATCCAGACGATTGTCAAAGACGAGCTGATCGCGATCCGCGAGGAATTCGCGACGCCGCGGCGGACGGAGATCGTCGACGGCGGCGCCGAGCTCGATGACGAGGACCTGATCCAGCGCGAGGACATGGTCGTTACCGTCACCCATTCCGGCTGGATCAAGCGGGTGGCGCTCGATACCTATCGGGCGCAGCGCCGCGGCGGCAAGGGCCGCACCGGCATGGCGATGAAGGACGAGGACTTCGTCAACCGGGTCTTCGTCGCCAACACCCATACGCCGGTGCTGTTCTTCTCGTCGCGGGGCATCGTCTACAAGGAGAAGGTCTGGCGATTGCCGCTGGCCTCGCCGACGTCGCGCGGCAAGGCGCTGGTCAACCTGCTGCCGCTCCAGAAGGACGAGTGGATCACCTCGATCCTGCCGTTGCCGGAGGACGAGGACAGCTGGGACGCACTCGACGTGATGTTCGCGACGACGAGCGGCCGGGTCCGTCGCAACAAGCTGTCCGACTTCGTCCAGGTGAACCGCAACGGCAAGATCGCGATGAAGCTCGACGACGGCGACGGGATCGTCGGCGTCCAGCCCGCGACCGAGGCGCAGGACGTGCTGCTGACAACCGCGCTCGGCCAGTGCATCCGCTTCCCGATCGGCGAGGTGCGGGTCTTCAAGGGGCGCGATTCGACCGGCGTCCGCGGGATTGCGCTTGGCGGCGGCGACCGGGTGATCTCCATGGCCATCCTCCACCACTTCGACGCCGATTCGGCCGAACGGTCGGCCTATCTCAAGCTGAGTCGCGCGGTACGGGGCGAGGGGGAGGTCGAGGCGGCCGAGCCGGAGGCCGACGAGGAGGCGGAGGCGGCCGACGGCGAGCTCAGCCAGGAGCGCTATGCGGAGATGGGCGCCGTCGAGCAGTTCATCCTGACGGTCTCGCAAAACGGCTACGGCAAGCGGACATCCTCCTTCGAATACCGGACCACGGGCCGCGGCGGCAAGGGCATCGTCGCCATGGTCGTCAATGACCGCAACGGGCCGCTGGTCGGGTCCTTCCCGGTCGAGGCCAACGACCAGATCATGCTGGTCTCCGATGGCGGGCAGATCATCCGGATGCCGATCCACGACATCCGCATCGTCGGCCGCGGCACACAAGGGGTGATCGTCTTCGATACCGCCGAGGACGAGAAGGTGGTGTCGGTCGAGCATCTGCCCGAGGAAGACGAGGAAGAGGGCGAAGACCCGGCCGGAGACGAGGCCGCGTCGTGACAACCCGGGTTCGAGATCGGGCCGGGCGGAAAAGAAATGAGCCGCCGGGTGGGGCTGCCGGCGGCTCAGGCTGGGGTCTTGGGAGTCAGGTCTTCAAAAGTCTTTCGGTCAGTTCGAGGCCGTCAGGGTGACGGGAACGCGCTGAAGCACCGAAACCTGGTCGCCGCGCGACTCGATCGTGATGTAGCGCGTCTCGGCCGGGGCTTCGGCGGCGACCTCGAGGCGATCCGACTTCGCGGCCGCGACAGGGGCGCCCGAGTCGAGGATCGCAGCGCCGGCGAAGGCGACGGCCACCGTCGCGGCCAGGCTCGTCGCTGCGATCGCGGTGTGGACCAGAATGTTCATTTGCTTCTCTCCTGACGGAAGCTGACCTCTATTCGTCGGATACTGCTCTTTCCCGACTGAACCGCGGCCATTCGCTCCGTTCATCTGGCGTTCAGGGTGCCGTGGTCGCCGACCGGCTACTGAAAGGCGGTCTGGAAGCGCTCGGCAAGGGCGATATCGGCCGATGTCAGCACGGTGGTGCCGGTCACGGTGCCATCCGGGGAAATTTTCCGGACGTCGCTCTGCTGCCCCTCGAGGCATTCGGCCGGGATCATCGGCCAGGTCGCATTCGCGCAGACCTGCGCGAGATCGGTTTCCTTGGTCTGGCCGCTCAGGGTCGCACCGGTGATGCCGAGCGCAACGGTTGCCGAGAAAGTCACTGCAACGATCGTCTGACGGATCCTGGTGTTCATTTTCCCCTCCTTACCTGCCGGCCCCAATCTCGGGCCGCGTCGAACCAACTGCATGAGGGGAAGATAGGTCCGCGCCTTTCCATCCACAGTGACGTTGATCACAAAAAGCATGTGACCGGGATCACATGGTTAACCTATTGAATTATAAAATAAAAAGACGTGGCTTCGCGGCGGCTTGGCAGCGCCCGGGGCAAAAGCGACGGGAGGGGAACGCCTTGCCGGCATCCATGCTTCCCGCTAGAAGCCGAGCCACGCCCGAAGGGGCGAAGGCCGAAACCGACGGGACCATGACCCGAACCGCACTCTATCCAGGCACCTTCGATCCGATCACCAATGGCCACCTCGATATCCTCGCGGCGGCGCTGACGATCTGCGACCGGGTGGTGGTCGCGATCGGCGTGCATCCCACCAAGCAGACGATGTTCACGCCCGGCGAGCGCAAGGCGATGATCGCCGACGCGGTCGCCGCGCTGCCCAACGGCGAGGGGAAGCGGGTTGCCGTATCGTCCTTCGACGGCCTGACCGTGACCGCCGCGCAGGAAGCGGGCGCCACCCTGCTGGTCCGGGGGCTCCGCAACGCCGCCGATTTCGACTACGAGATGCAGATGGCTTCGACCAACGCGGTGCTGGCGCCGGAGATCAAGACGGTCTTCCTGCCGGCGTCGCCCAGCACCCGTCACATCACCGCCACGCTTGTCCGGCAGATCGCCCGCATGGGCGGCGACGTTTCGCCCTTCGTTCCGCCGGCGATCGTCGCAAGACTGCAGGCCAAGGCCGATCGCCCCGCTTCCTCGGACTGATTCGACACGGTGACCATCATGCAGCTGGCAAGAACCTGTCTGTCGTTTGCCGCCCTGGCGGCTGTCTGCGCTCCGGCCCATGCCACCGAGACCGTGAGCTGCGTCGGCACCGGCGATCCCGGGGTGACCGTCGAGATGAATCTCGGATCCGGCCTTCCGGCGGACCGGCCGAACTGGGTCCGGGTGACGACGCCGGACGGCGCATGGAGCACGCTTTCGGTGGACGAGGCGACGCCGGTCGCGCTCTATCAGTCGTTCGACGACGGGCGATCCTTTTCGATCGACCTCGCCGACGAGACCGTCGAATCCCTTGCAATCCTCATCCGCCTGTTGCGCGGAGAAGAGGGCGACCATACCGTCCGCATCGGCTATCTGCGCGTTGTCGGGCAGTCCATCCATCCCATCGTTTGCGATTTTGGTGAGTCAGAATGATCAAGCACGTCACGGCCGCGCTGGCGGCACTCTTCCTGCTGCTGCCGGCGATCGCGCATGCCCAGGAACTCGATCCCGACAACACCCTGGTGATGACGCTCGAGAGCGGCGACGTGATTATCCGCCTGCGGCCGGATCTGGCGCCGAACCACGTGGCTCAGGTGAAGACCCTGACCCGCCGCGGCTTCTATGACGGCACGCCCTTCCACCGGGTGATCGAGGGCTTCATGGCGCAGGGCGGCGACCCGACCGGCACCGGTACCGGCGGCTCGGATCTTCCCGATCTCAAGGCCGAGTTCACCAACACGAATTTCGGGCGCGGGACGATCGGCGCTGCCCGTACCCCCGATCCGAACTCGGCCAACTCGCAATTCTTCATCTGCTTCCAGGACTGCTCCTTCCTGAACGGCGAGTATACGGTCTGGGGCGAGGTGGTCGAAGGCATGGAGCTTGTCGACCAACTGAAGCGCGGCGAGCCGGTGGTCAACCCGGATCACATCGTCACCATGCGGGTGATGGGCGACACGAACTGAACGGAACACAGGAAAGGACGAGGAGGGCCCGATGGCTGAAGGACAAGACCCCGAGAACACGCTGGTCATGGAAACCACCCATGGCACGACCGTGATCGAGCTGAGGCCCGATCTCGCGCCCGGCCATGTCGCGCGGATCAAGGAACTGGCGCGCCAGGGCTTCTATGACGGCATCGTCTTCCACCGGGTGATCGACGGCTTCATGGCGCAGACCGGCGACCCGACCGGTACCGGCATGGGCGGCTCGGGCCAGCACCTTGCGGCCGAGTTCAACGCCGAGCCGCATGTCCGTGGCACCTGCTCGATGGCGCGCGCCAGCGATCCGAATTCCGCCGACAGCCAGTTCTTCATCTGCTTCGCCGATGCCAGCTTCCTGAACGGCCAGTACACCGTCTGGGGAAAGGTCACCGAGGGGATGGAGAATATCGACAAGATCAAGCGCGGCGAGCCGGTGGCGAACCCCGACAAGATCATCTCGATGAAGGTCGCCGCCGACGCCGCCTGAGGCGCGGCTCGCGCACCAGCGATGCCATGCGGGCCGGGTCCGGTCGTCGCCGGGCCCGGTAACCTTCCGGCCGGCACCGTCGTGCTAGGATCGCCCCGGACGAACCGGGAGCGGAGCAATCATGTCCGATAACCAGTCAGACAGGGACGTCGACGGATCGCGCGGTCCGGGCGCCTGGATCGCGGCGCTGATCCTCATCGCGGTCGGCGTCGTCTTCCTGTTCCAGAACATGGGCTATGCCATTCCGGGCAACTGGTGGGCGTTGTTCATCCTGATACCGGCGCTCTATGCCTTCGCCAGCGCCTGGAAGGCGTATGAGGCCAACGCACGGCAGTTCGGCGGGGCGATGGTCGGGCCGCTGATCACCGGTATCGTGCTGGTGGCGCTGACGGTGATGTTCCTGTTCGACCTCGATGTCGACTGGAATCTCATATGGCCGGCGGTGCTGATCATCATCGGCGTGCTGGCGCTCGGCCGCGCCTATACGCGGCGCTGACCCGGCGCTTCCGTGCGGGTCGACCTTTTCGATTTCGAGCTGCCGGACGCGTGCATCGCGCTGCGTCCGGCGAAACCTCGCGACGCGGCGCGGTTGCTCGAGGTCGGACCGGGCGGGGGGCTCTCGGACCACCAGGTCCGCGACCTTCCGGACCTGCTCAGGCCCGGTGACGTGCTGGTGGTGAACGACACCAGGGTTATTCCGGCGGAACTGCGCGGCGAGCGGATCCGCGGGCAAAATGTCACGCCGGTCTCGGTGACGCTCTACGAGCGGGAGGGCGCGGCCCGGTGGCGCGCCTTCGCCCGGCCGGCGCGGCGTCTCATGCCCGGCGACCGGTTGCGCTTCGGCGCGATGGTCGACAATGCCTGCCTCGCATCGGGGCTCGACGCGACCGTCAAGGAGAAGGGCGCGGCGGGCGACGTGCTGATCGGCTTCGACCTCTCCGGTCCGGTGCTCGACGAGGCGATCCATGCGATCGGCCACATGCCGCTGCCGCCCTATATCGCCGGCCGCCGGGCCGAGGACGAGCGGGACCGGACCGACTACCAGACGATCTATGCCCGCGAGGAGGGGGCGGTCGCGGCGCCGACGGCGGGGCTGCATTTCACCGAAGAACTCGACAGGCGGCTGGCGGAAGCCGGGATCGGCCGCGAGACGGTGACGCTGCATGTCGGGCCGGGGACCTTCTTGCCGGTCAAGGTGGAGGACACCGCAGACCACCATATGCACGCCGAATGGGGGACGGTGAGCGCCGAAGCGGCCGAGCGACTGAACGAGGCGCGCGCCGCCGGCGGGCGGATCGTCGCGGTCGGCACGACGTCGCTCCGGCTGCTCGAAAGCGCCGCCGACGATAGCGGGATGGTTCAGCCCTTCGCCGGCGAGACGGCGATCTTCATAACCCCCGGCTACCGCTTCAAGGCAGTGGACCTGCTGATGACCAATTTCCACCTGCCGCGCTCGACGCTGTTCATGCTGGTCTCGGCCTTTGCCGGCCGCGAGACGATGATCGCCGCCTATCGCCACGCCATCGACACCGGCTACCGCTTCTATTCCTATGGTGACGCCAGCCTGCTCTTCCCGGAGGCGGCGCGGTGACCGACTTTCGCATGACGATCGCCGCGACCGATGGCGCGGCGCGGACGGGCGAGCTGACCACCGCTCGCGGGATGATCCGCACGCCGGCCTTCATGCCGGTCGGGACGGCGGGCACGGTCAAGGCGATGTATCCGGAGCAGGTGAGGGCGCTCGGCGCCGACGTCATCCTCGGCAACACCTATCACCTGATGCTGCGGCCGGGGGCGGAGCGGGTCGCGGCGCTCGGCGGCCTGCATGTCTTCGCCAACTGGCCGCATCCGATCCTCACCGATTCCGGCGGCTTCCAGGTCATGTCGCTCGCCGGGCTCCGCAAGCTCGACGAGGACGGCGTCACCTTCCAGTCGCATCTCGACGGATCGACCCACCGCCTGACCCCGGAGCGCTCGCTCGAGATCCAGGCGCTGCTCGACGCCGATATCCGCATGCAGCTCGACGAATGCGTGCGGCTGCCGGCGTCACGGCAGGAGGTGGAGAGGGCGATGCGGCTGTCGCTGCGCTGGGCGGAACGCTCCAAGGCCGCCTTCGGGGAAACAAGGGAACGGGCGCTCTTCGGCATCGTCCAGGGTGGCGACCAGCCTGACCTCAGGATCGAATCCGCGGAGGGGCTCGCGGCGATCGGCTTCGACGGCTACGCGATCGGCGGCCTCGCGGTCGGCGAGCCGCAGGACGTGATGCTCGCCATGCTCGACACGACGGTGCCGGCGCTGCCGGCGGACAAGCCGCGCTACCTGATGGGCGTCGGCCAGCCGGACGATATCGTCGAGGCGGTGGCGCGCGGCGTCGACATGTTCGACTGCGTGCTGCCGACGCGGGCCGGACGCCATGGCGTCGCCTATACGCGCTTCGGCAAGCTCAACATGAAGAATGCGCGGCATGCCGAGGACCCGCGGCCGCTCGACGAGGCGATGGACTGGGCGCCGTCCCGCGACTATTCGCGGGCCTATCTGCACCATCTCGTGAAATCCGGCGAGTTGCTCGCCGGGATGCTGCTGACCTGGAACAACCTCGCCTATTACCAGCACCTGATGGCTGGCATCCGCGCGGCGATCGCCGAAGGGCGCTACGCCGCCTTCGTCGCCGGGACGAAGGCGGGCTGGGCGCGCGGCGACCTGCCGCCGCTCTGATTCCGCGCGACGCTCAGGCGATGCTGCCGTCGTCCTTGACCAGCCGGCAGCCGCTGATCTTCCAGGTGCCGTCCGGTTGCCGTTCGAGGGTATAGATCGCCACCCAGCTCCTGCCGTCCGGGCCGGTGAGGAAGACCCGCTGCTCCGGCCCCTGGGGCGTCTCGACGAGCTCGCCGAAGGTTACGGAGCGGGGCCGGTAGACCGGCTGGTAGCCGGTCCGGACCATTTCCATGAAGATGTCGGCGCTCGGGAAGAGCTGCCGGATCGCCGGCGCGGCGTAGCCGTAGGCGGCGGCGCCGTCGTCGCGCTGGAAGGCACTCATCTGGCTCTCGATGATGGCGCGGATGCTGTCGCGGTCGGCGCCGGCCATCTCGGCGGCCGCGGGCGTTGCGCCGGCGATACCGAAAGCGAGGAGAATTATCGCGAGGGCGTGTCTCAAGCGGCTGGTCATGACATTTCCTCCATGTCGTCGACTTCGATACGCGCCGATGGGGCCTTCAGTTTCACGCCAGCGGACAAAGATTGCCAGAAGTCGCCGCTCCGGTATTGACCCGGGCAGTGCCGGCCAGCCATATGGGGCCGCGGAGCGCGTAGCTCAGTTGGTAGAGCAACTGACTTTTAATCAGTAGGTCCAGGGTTCGAGCCCCTGCGCGCTCACCAAGGAAATCAATAAATTACGGCGCGATCAGATAGTCGTCTCGGACCAAGATATAAGGTCTATATAAGGCTCGACCGGCTATAACGGCGCCGGATGGCGCCTTGATTGGCTTCTATTCAATCAATGCGCATTCGGTGCGCTACGGAGAATTGCCAAGGAGGTTTGCGCGAACACGCCCCTCCCATGGCAACATCCCGGCGGTCTATATTTCCATGATCGGTCGCGACGAACGATTCCGCGGCCAGGGTTACGGTGGCGACCTCCTCGTCGATGCGCTGAAATGCGTCGCCCTGGTGGCCGAGAGCCTCGGGATAGCGGTCGTTATGCTGGACGTTCTCGATTGCGGCGACCCCGAGCGCGTCGCTCGCAGAAAAGCGCTCTACGAGGGCTTCGGCTTCAAGCCGCTGCAATCCAATTCGCTACGGATTTAGCTGCCGCTGGCCACCGCGCGTCAATTGCTGATAGCGCCGGACCAGCCTCATCGTTTCCGCATGGCGCTTCTTGCGCCTCTCCAGCGCCGGTCCGGCGTTTCCCATCGATATGGCCGGAGGCCGGCGGCAACCCGAAACCGACGCAATCCCGGCGCCCTCAGGCCGCGGACGTCTCCACCGAGCCGCCGAGCTCGGTGGTGACCGAGCGCGCCGCGGCGCCGACCAGGCGGCCGAGCTCGGCAAGCCGGTCATCGACGATGCGCGCAGCCGGTCCGGCGATCGAGAGGGCGGCATGGGCGGTGCCGCGCTCGTCGAAGAGCGGGGCGGCGATGCAGCGGAGCCCGATCGCGAATTCCTCGTCGTCGATCGAGTAGCCGCGCTGGCGTATCCGACCGAGCTCGGCGTGGAGTTTCCGGAGGCTGCCGATGGTGTTCGGCGTGTTGCGCGCCAAGCCCTGCTTGCGGGCGATATCGGCGACCTCCTGCCGGGTCATGTGGGCGAGCATCGCCTTGCCCGCCGCCGAGCCATGCATCCGCACCTGGCCGCCCGGGCGGGAGATGGCGCGGATCGTCTGATGGCACTGGACCTGACCCATGCAGATGATGGATTCACGGCCGCTCAGCACATAGAGATTCACCGTCTCGCCGCACTCTTCCATCAACTGCCGCATATAGGGCTTGGCAAGGACCGCCACGTCGCGGGTACGGGCGAAGGCATTGCCGACGAGGAAGGCCTGGACGCCGATCTGCCAGGACATCGATGCCTGGTCGAAGCGGACGAAGCGTTGCCTTTGCATGGTGGTCAGGAGCCGGTGGGCGCTCGACGGGGGAAGGGCGACCTGACGGGCGAGGGTGGTCAGGGTCAGCCCGTCGTCGCTGGCGGCGAGCGCATCGAGGATCGACAGGGCCCTCGTCAGGGACTGGACGCCTGCCCCCGACGAGGCAGTGCGCGTTTTTTCATCGTTGCGCCGAGTGCGCGGGCTGCTCGCGATCGCGTCCATGACTACCCCGTCTTCGCTGGAGTCGCACTATTCCACATCGTGAAATCTTTTCCAATAAAGTTGACGGTCGGGCCGGTCGGCATAGTATCGCGGTGAAACAAGCGAGGGAGAGTGGGATGCGCGTCGGGGTTCACAAGGTTCTGATGAACAGCCCGGCCGATGTCTCAGGTCTCGAGCGGCTGATCGCCGACGGCACGATCCGGCCGGAGGAGATTGTCGCCAGCATCGGCAAGACCGAGGGAAATGGCGGTGCCAACGACTTTACCCGGGCGCTTGCCACCTTGTCTTTTTCGATCGCGCTCGGAAAACACCTCGGCCTGCCGGCGGACGACGTGGCGAAGCGGATCGCCTTCGTATGGTCGGGGGGGACGGAAGGGGTCCTCAGCCCGCACGCGACGATCTTCACCCGTAGCGACTCCGAGCCGGCCGGCGACAAGCGCCTGGCGATCGGAATTGCCGTAACCCGGGATTTCGCGCCCGAGGAAGTGGGGACGATGGCCGAGGTCGAGACGGTCGCCGACGCGGTCCGTCAGGCACAGGCGGAAGCCGGCATCGAGGACCCCGCCGACGTCCACTACGTCCAGGTCAAAGGACCGCTGCTGACGCCGGCGGCGGTGGCCGACGCCAACAGCCGGGGGGCGAAGCTCGTCACCCAGGATCCCAACGGTTCGAAGCCATATGCCCGCGGCGCGACCGCGCTCGGCGTTGCCCTGGCGCTTGGTGAAGTGGCCGCCGCCGACGTCAATGACGAGGCGATCGCCAAGCGGATGGACCTCTATTCTTCCGTCGCCAACACCTCGGCCGGCGGTGAGCTCAAGAACTGCGAAATCCTGCTATTCGGCAATTCGTCGAAGGCGGGCGGGGACCTCAGGATCGGTCACGCGATCCTGCGCGACGTGATCGACGCGGAGGGAGTCCGTGCCGCGATCCGCGACGCGGGAGGCGGAGCGAGTGACGCAGAAGCGGTGGCGATCTTCGCCAAGGCGGAAGCGCCGCCCGGTGGACTCCTGCGTGGCCGGCGGACGACGATGCTTTCCGATGCCGATATCAATTACGAGCGCCATGCCCGCGCCGCGCTCGGCGCGGTGATCGCCTCGGTGACGGGTGATGCAGCGATTTTCGTTTCGGGTGGAACGGAGCATCAGTGCGAGCCAGGGGAGGCGCCGATCGCAGCGATCGCCCGGGTCTAGGGCGCGCGCGTCAGCCAACCGCTGGCATTGAAATTGCTCCGTGGAGGGCTCCCTGGTCGAGGCAAACCTGCATCGGCCGGAAGGGTGAGAACGTGAGGATTTTCACATGACCACACACATCTTTCAGAGCCTTCGCCGCCCCGCAATCGCCACCGCCTTGCTGGCTTCGGTCGCTGCGTTCACCGCGCCGGCCTTCGCCGAAGACAAGGCGGCTATCCTTCTTCCGGGCAGCATCAACGACCAGAGCTGGAATGCGCTCGGTTACGCCATCCTGATGAGCCTCGAACCACACGGATTCGTAACCGCCTATTCGGAGAACGTTGCCGATGCCGACGAGGCCGAGGCGCTGCGCGAATATGCGAGCCAGGGCTACAACATCGTGATGGGCCACTCCGGCCGGTTCGTCTCGGCGATGGAGCAGGTCGGGCCGGACTTCCCCGACGTGCAGTTCATTGCGGTCAGCGGCAACGAAGGCATGCCGCCGAACGTCATGTCGATCGACTGGAATAACGCCCAGTTCGGCTGTCAGCTCGGCATGCTCGCCGCGAAGATGAGCAAGACCCACAAGGTGGCGGGCGTCTATGGCCTCCAGGGTGTTCCCAACATCACCGCGCAGGCCGGCGGCTTCCGCATCTGTGCGGAGAAGGAAGGCGCCGAGGTCACCATCCTCTATGTCAAGGACATGGAGGACGCGGCCGAAGCGAAGGAGGCGGCGCTGTCGCTGATCGCGCAAGGGGCGGATTTCATCACCGGCAAGCTGAACGCTGGCGAGACGGGCCTGATGCAGGCGGCCAAGGAGAAGAATGTCTATGCGAGCGGCCGCGGCTTCGACCATACCAAGATCGCGCCAGACCTCGTGCTGACCAATATCATCGAGGACTGGCCCGGCATGTTCGGCAGCACCGCCGACCAGGTGAAGGACGGCAAGCTGTTCGGCGACTTCGTCCAGTATGGCTACGACACCGCGCCGGTGACCGGGGCGACGCTGATGTATGACGAGGGCAAGGCGTATAACCCGATCGTCCCCGAAGAGGTGGTGAAAGAGCTCGATGACCTGGCCGCCAAATTCGCTTCGGGCGAGCTGAAGATCGAGCCCACCGAAGAAGACGCGCGTAGCGGTAGCTAGGCCAGCCTTGGTGAACCTCAACGACGAAAAAGAGGACGATACGACGGCCGGGTTCCGCCCGGCCGTCGCCGATCTGTCCGACGTCGGCCGGCGCCGGCGGCCGATCCGGGAGAGCGCATGACCGCTCTCCTCGAAATGCGCGGCATCGTGAAATGCTTCGGCACGCTGCGTGCGAATGACGGCATCGATCTCGACGTCCAGGCGGGTCAGATACTCGGCCTGCTCGGCGAGAACGGCTCCGGCAAGAGCACGCTGATGAAGATACTGTTCGGTATGCAGCGCCCCGATGCCGGTACGATCGCCTTCAAGGGGCGGGAGCTTTCCGACCACAGCCCCCGCGCGGCGATGGCGGCGGGGATCACCATGATCCATCAGCATTTCATGCTGATCGAGGCGATGACGGTGGTCGAGAACGTAATGCTCGGCTGGCCGGAGGCGGGCGATATCCTGCAGACCGCGACAATGGAGACGCGGATCCGGGAGGCAAGCCAACGCTTCGGTCTCGACCTCGATCCGCGCGCACGTATCGCCTCGCTTCCGCTTGGGCGCCGCCAGCGTGTCGAGATCCTCAAGGCGATCCTGCGGGAGACCGAGCTTCTCATCCTCGACGAGCCGACATCCAATCTGGCGCCGACGGAAGTGGCCGACCTGCTGTCGATCCTTCGCCGGCTAAAGGAAGAAGGCAAGGGGATCGTCTTCATTACCCACAAGCTGCCCGAGGTGCTCGAAGTCTGCGACGAGGTGGTGGTGCTTCGCGACGGCCGCGTCACCGGTCGCGCGCCGGTCGCGGACGTCACCCGCGGCCAGCTCGCAGAGATGATGGTCGGCCGGACGATCAGCACGACCCGGGCCCATCAGGCTCCCGAGCTCGGTCCGGTGCGGCTTGCGGCCAGGGACCTGGTTTCGCCGGGGCTGGAGCCGCTTTCCTTCGAGATACGCGGCGGCGAGATCCTCGGCATCGCGGGAGTCGACGGCAATGGCCAGATCGAGCTGGTCGAGACGCTCGCCGGGCTTCGCCGGATGCACGGCGGCAGCATCCATCTCGACGGCCAGGATATCACCGGCGCTTCGGTGGCGCGGCGGGTCCGGGCCGGGATGGCCTATATGCCTGCGGATCGCGCGGCGACGGGCCTGGTGCGCAGCATGACCGTTGCCGAGAACCTGATGCTGCGGGACAGCCGCAAGCCGCCTTATTCGGCGCATGGCGTGCTGCAGCCCGGTGCGGGCGTCGCGAAAGCGGAGTCGCTGATCGCCTCCTATGATATCCGCGCCTCCGGGCCATCGGCCATTGTCTCGCGGCTGTCCGGCGGCAACCAGCAGAAGATCGTCGTCGCACGCGAGCTCGACCGGGGGCCGGCGGTGCTGATCGCGCATCAGGCGGCGTGGGGGCTCGATCCGGGCGCGACCCGCTTCGTGCTCGACCGGGTTATCGCGCTCCGCGATGCGGGGGCAGCCGTCCTCTATGTCTCGTCGGAGCTCGAAGAGGTGATGACGATCAGCGACCGGATCGCGGTGATGGCGGGCGGCGGCTTTGCGGGCGTCGTCCCGCATGACGAGGCCGACATGCGGCAGATCGGGCTCTGGATGTCCGGACGGGCGGCATGAGCGACACCACTTCGCCATCGTCGGGCGACGCCTCCGAGGCGGGCGGCCGGACCTTCGGGTTGCGCTTCGCCACCGACCGGCTGGCGGGCCGGATCCTTCTCGCCGTGCTTCTGTCGATGCTTTCCGCGGCGGGGCTCATCCTGCTCTCGGGCCACAACCCGTTCACGGCCTTCGCGGCGATGGCGGCCGGCGCGGTGGGGACGCCGCACCAGATCGGCGTCGCCCTCAACCGGACGACGCCGTATCTGCTTGCCGGAGCAGGGGTCGCCATGTGTTTCCGCGCCGGGGTGATCAACATCGGGGCCGAAGGGCAGATCGCGATCGGCGGGATCGGAGCCGCCGCCGCGGCGCTTGCCTGGCCTGGCGGGATGTCGCCCATTGCCATCGTCATCGTGCTGATCGCGGCGGCGGCGGCCGGAGCCGGCTGGGCGGCGATTGCGGCGGCGATCCATCTCGGCCGCCGGGTCCACGAGGTGCTGGTGACGCTCCTCCTCAACTTCGTCGCCCTGATTCTCGTCCAGCAACTCCTCGCCGGATCATTGGGGCAAAAGGGCGCGGGATTCCTCCAGTCGCCATTGATGCCCCGCGAGGTCTGGTTGCCGCGCTTTCCGGGGCTCGACGCCCATCCCGGCTTCATCATTGCGATCCTCGCGGCCGTGGCGCTTTCCTTCGTGCTGTGGCGGACAAATTTCGGTTTTGCCGTCCGGGTGACGGGGAGTTCGCGACCGGCGACCGCCTATGCCGGATTCTCGCTCGGCCGGGTGACCTGGGGCGTGATGCTGCTCGCCGGGGCGCTTGCCGGGCTGGCCGGCGGTATCGAGGTGCTCGGAATCCATCGGCGGCTGATCGAGGGTTTCTCGCTTGGCTTCGGATTCAAGGCGGTGACTGTCGCGCTGCTCGGCGCGCTTGAACCGCTGGCGATCATTCCGGCAGCGCTTTTCGTCGGGCTTCTGGAAGCCGGTTCGCTCTCGATGCAGCGGCAGGTCGGCGTTCCCTCGGCGCTCGTCGCGGTGATCGAGGGACTGACCATGCTGTTCGTTCTCGCAGCCACGGTGCGCCGGACATGATCGATTTTCTCGACGCCGCCATTCGAATCGCGACGCCGCTGCTCTTCGCCGCGCTTGGCGGGATTCTGTCCGAGCGGGCAGGGGTATTCGCGGTCGGCCTCGAGGGGATGATGCTGGCGGGTGCCTTCGCGGCGACGGTCGGAGCCTGGGCGAGCGACAGCACGGCGGTCGGCATCCTGCTCGCGGCGATCGGCGGGGGGGTGATCGGTGTCGCGGTCGCAGTGGTCACAGTGCGCTTCCGCGCCGACAACATGGTCACCGGGCTCGCCGCCAACATCCTGGCGCTCGGGCTGACCAGCTATCTCGTGCGGATTCTCGCCGGCAGCGGCAAGCTGGTATCCTTCCATCTGACGCTACTCGGACCCTGGCCGATTCCGCTTCTCAGCGACATTCCGGTGGTCGGGCCGCTGCTTTTCGACCATCCGCCGCTGACCTATGTCGCGGTGCTCGGCTGCGCTGCGATCGCCTTCTTCCTGGGGCGGACCCAGGCGGGACTGACGCTCAGGGCGACCGGTGAGAATCCGGAAGCGGTCTTCGCCTCGGGCGCCAACCCGTTCCGGGTCCGGATGCTCGCCGTCATCGCCTGCGGGGCGATCGCCGGGCTCGGCGGCGCGGTGCTGACGCTCCAGCAGGTCGGAACCTTTACCGACGGGATGACCGGCGGCCGCGGATACCTCGCGCTCGCGTCGCTGATCGTGGCGCGCTGGTCGCCCTGGGGCGCGGTGGCGGCCTGCCTGCTGTTCGGCGCGGCCGAGGCCTTCGAGCTCAGGCTGCAGAGCTTCGGCGTCCCGGTCAGCTCCTACATCATCCACATGGTGCCCTATCTCATCGCGCTCGCCGTGCTTGCCGGAATAGGGCGTTCCTCGAAGATGCCCGCCGCGATCGGCCGGCCATTGCAACAATAACAACAAGGGAGACGACGATGGCCGACGACATTTCCGGAACCGGTATGGCACTGCGTTCGGGCGCGTCGACTGCCGAGGCGCTGCTCGACCGGTGCCTCGACCGGATCCGGCGGATCGACCCGCGGCTCAACAGCTTCGTGGCACTCGACGAGGCGGGCGCCCGCGAGGCGGCGCGGGAGAGCGACGCGCGGCTGGCGTCGGGAGCGGCGCGGTCGGCGCTGGAAGGCATACCGATTTCGGTGAAGGACAATATCCTCGTCGCGGGCATGCCGGCGACCTGGGGGAGCCGCGCGCTCGCCAAGTTCATACCCGAGATCGACGAACTGCCAGTCGCCCGCCTGCGCGCCGCCGGCGCCGTGATCGTCGGCAAGACAAACGTTCCCGAACTGACCCTCGAGGGCTATACCGACAACGAGCTCTTCGGCGTGACCCGGAATCCCTGGAACGTGGCGCTGACCCCGGGCGGATCGTCAGGCGGCGCGGCGGCGGGCGTTGCCGCAGGGCTGGTGACGGCGGCGATCGGCACCGATGGCGGTGGCTCCATCCGCCGGCCGGCCTGCCATACCGGGCTTGTCGGCTGGAAGCCCTCGGCCGGGCATGTGCCGCGGATCGACGGCTTTCCGTCGATCCTCACCGATTTCGAGGCGGCGGGGGCGCTAACCACTTCCGTCGCCGATGCCGCGCTGCTCGACGGGGTGATGGCCCCGCCCGATCCGCGCGACCGGCGGTCGCTCTATGCGCCCGCGCCGCCATGGCCGGCCGACAAGCCGCGCATCCTCTATATCCCGCAATTCGGCGATTCTCCGGTCGACTCCGAAGTGGCGACGGCGACCGCCGATATCGCGGTGGGCCTCGCCGGGGAAGGCTATCCGGTTCGCGAGGCGACGGTCTTCTTCGATCTCGATGACGCGGGGCGCATCTGGTACGTCATCTCCCGTGCCGGCGCCGCCTGGCTCGGTACGCAATACAACCCGGAAATCGGCGCATTGGCGGGCAAGTCGGTCCGCACCATGATCGCCGACGGCGAGAAGCTGACCGGCGCCGACTATATCGACGTCCTGGAAAGGATCGCGGCGTTCAGGCGACGGTGCGCCGAATTGTTCGAGGATGTCGATCTGGTGCTGACGCCGACCGCCGCGGCGCTACCGTGGGACGCCGCGACGCCGTTTCCCGACATGATCGCCGGAAAGGCAGCCGGGCCACGTGACCACGCCGTGTTCACCGGCTGGGCGAACATCGCGGGGGTTCCGGCGATCAACCTGCCGGTCGCCGTATCGAAGGCGGGATTGCCGATTGGCGTGCAGTTCGCCGCCGGGTTCGGCGCCGACGCCTCGCTTCTCGCTTTTGCCGAAGCGCTCGCGGAACGCTACCCGGCGCCCGCGCTTCCCATCCTGGAGGGTCAGTCATGAGCAACAGCCGCGCACCGGGCCGTCATTTCCTGCAGATTCCGGGACCGACCAATGTCCCGGACCGGGTGCTCCACGCGATTGCCGAGCCGACGATCGACCATCGCGGGCCGGACTTCGCCGATCTCGCCCGGACCGTCCTGACCGGGCTCCAGCGCGTCTTCCAGACGAGCGGGCCGGTGGTGGTCTATCCGGCTTCCGGAACCGGCGCGTGGGAAGCTGCCCTGGTCAACACGCTGTCGCCGGGCGACCGGGTCCTGACGGTGCGCACCGGCTGGTTTGCGACGCTATGGAGCGACATGGCGAAGCGGCTCGGCCTCGAACCGGTCGTCATGGAGACGGACTGGCGGCGGGGGGCCGACCCGGCGGCCATCGAGACGGCGCTCCGCGAGGACACCGACCACCGGATCCGCGCCGTCTGCATTGTCCACAACGAGACGTCGACGGGCTGCACCAGCCCGATCGCCGCGATCCGGGCGGCGATCGACGCGGCCGGTCATCCGGCGCTCCTCATGGTGGACACGATCTCGTCGCTCGGTTCGATCGACTATCGTCATGAGGAATGGGGCGTCGACGTTACCATCGGCGGGAGCCAGAAGGGGCTCATGCTACCGCCCGGGCTTTCCTTCAATGCGATCAGCGACAAGGCCCTGGCCGCCGCCGAGATCGCGACGATCCCGCGCAGCTTCTGGGACTGGCAGCCGATGCTCGAAGCCAATGCGGGCTTTTATTTCCCCTATACGCCGGCGACGAACCTGCTGCGCGGCCTGCGGGAGGCGCTGGCGATGCTGGAGGAGGAGGGGCTCGGCAACGTCTTCGCCCGGCACGCCCGGCACGGCGCCGCGAGCCGCGCGGCGGTCCGCGCCTGGGGGGAGGCGGGTGGCATGGAGGTGCAATGCCTCGAACCGCGCGACTATTCCGGTTCTTTGACGGCCGTGCGGTTGCCGGAAGGCGAAAGCGCCGACGGGCTGCGGCGCCTGATCCTCCAAGGTTTCAACATGAGCCTCGGCAACGGGCTCGGCATGCTCAAGGACCGTGTCTTCCGCATCGGCCATCTCGGGGACTTCAACGACCTGTCGCTGATCGGAACGCTTGGCGGCGTCGAGATGGGGCTGCGCCTCGCCGGCGTTCCGCACACACCCGGTGGCGTGGACGCGGCGATGGGCGTGCTGACGGGATCGACCGAGGAGTGACGGGCATGGACGGCGCCGCGATCGAGCGAGCGGCAAGGCTGCTGGCCGCGGCGCGCCAGACCGGCGATCCGCTCGACCGGCTTGCCGAGGAGCTCAGACCCAATAATGGCGACGAGGCCTACGCGATCCAGCGGGTCACGCTCGGCCTGATCGGCGACGAGGTCGCCGGCTGGAAGGTTGCGGTGGCACCGGACGTCGGCCTGATGGCCGGCATCCTCGTTGGATCGGGAGTTCTGGACGATGGCGCCATCGTTCCGTCGGCATCCCTGTCGATGTTCGGCATCGAGGCGGAGATCGCATTTCGTTTCGATCAGGATCTTCCGCCGCGCGACGAGGCCTACCGGCGGGAAGAGATCGAGGCTGCGGTCTCGGCCTTTCCCGCCATCGAAATCGTTGAAACGCGGTTCCGCGACTACGATGCTACGCCGGCTATCGAACGGGCGGCGGACTTCATGGCGAATGGCGGATTCATCGTCGGCGCGGCCCGCGACGACTGGCGCTCCTTCGATCTCGCGGCGCTCGAGGCGCGGGTCGTCATCGACGGGAGCGAGGTCGTGCGGCGGACCGGCGGCCACGCTGCGGGAGACCCGCTGCTTCCCGCGATTGCCCTGGTCAACCACCTGCGCCTGACGGAGGGCATTCCCGCGGGCATGGTGGTGACCACCGGGACCTATACCGGGCTCGAATTCGCCGGGCGGAACAGCACGGTCGAGGTGATCTTTACCGGTTTCGGGTCGGTCGGCTGCCGGTTCTCGGCCTGACCGGCAGATCAGAAGGCGACCATGCCGCCGTCGATGCCGACATCGGCGCCGGCCATGAAGGACGATCCCCCGGAGCAGAGGAACAGGATCACCGCCGCCACCTCGTCGGCCTCGGCGAAACGGCCGATCGGGGTCAGCTTCATGAAGGCGGCACGCTGTTCGTCGGTGACGTCGCGCTGGATGCCGGTCATCGTCGTGCCGGGCGACACGGAATTGATCTGGATGTTGTCCGGGGCGTGCTGGACGCCGGCCTGGCGGGTGAGGGCGAGGACGGCACCCTTTGACGCGCAATAGGCGGCCGCGTCGCGCAGGCCGATATGGGCGGCGGTCGAGGCGACGTTGACGATCTTGCCGGACTTCCTGGCGATCATCATCGGCAGCACCGCCTTCATGCCGAGCCAGACGCCCTTGGCGTTGATGTCGAGGATGCGGTCCCAGATCTCCTCGCTCACCTCGTGCGGGCGGTCGCCGGGAACGGCGATGCCGGCATTGGCGACCAGGATATCGATGCGGCCGAACCGTTCGCCGATGTCGCTCACGACCCGTTCCCATCCCGCCGCGTCGCGGACATCGAGACGAACGGCCAGCGCCTTGCCGCCGGCCGCCTCGATCTCCGCCGCCACCTCCTGCTCGCCGGCAATGTCGAGGCACACCACGGTGGCGCCGTCCTTCGCCAGCCCAAGGGCGGTGGCGCGGCCGATGCCGCTTCCGGCGCCGGTGACCAGCGCGACCTGGTCGTCGAAATCGAACGTCATCGCATCATCCCCCGTTTTGAACGTCATGAGCCCTCGAAGCGCGGCCTGGCCTTCTCCAGGAAAGCGGAGACGCCGCGGCGGAAATCCTCGCTGCCATAGGCGGCGCGGATCAGATCGCCGTCGTCCGGCAAGCCCTCGACGACGACCCGGCGGAGCGCCTCGCGCGCCGCCCGCATGGTGATCGGGGCATGGGCGGAGATCGTATCGCAGATCGCGGCGACGCGGCCGTCCATGGCGTCGCCGTCGACGATCTCGGTCAGGAACCCGCAGGACCTTGCTTCCTCGGCGGAAAGAAGCTCGGCGAGAAGCAGGAGTCGCTTCGCGCGCGACACCCCGAAGGCGGCGGCGAGGCGGGCGGCGTTGGCGATCGAGACGCAGTTGCCGACCGTGCGGGCGATCGGGATGCCGAAGCGGGCGCCAGGCGTGGCGACACGGATGTCGCAGGCGGCGGCGAGAACCAGGCCGCCGCCGACCGCCGCGCCGGTGATCGCGGCGACGGTCGGGACGGGAAGGCGCTCCAGCCGGTCGACGGTCGCGTCGATCGCCTGCTCATAGGCGATGCCGTCCTCGGCGGAGGTGAAGGAGGTGAAATGGGCGATATCGGTGCCCGCGACGAAGCTCTCTCCGGCGCCGCGAAATACGGCGACGCGGACCGAGGAATCGCCGGCAATGGCGTCGCAGGCCTCGCCGAGCTCGCCATACATCGCCATGGTCATGGCGTTCCGCGCCGACGGGCGGTCGAAGACCACCGTCGCGACTCCGCCGGTGACGTCGAGGCGGACGCTGCCGTCGCTCATTCCGCGGCCTGGGGATGGTTGAGACGGTTTCGTGCCTCTTCATCGAAGCCGAGCTCGGCCAGGATCTCGTCGGTATGCTCGCCGAGACGCGGCGGATGGCGCCGGACCCGCTGGGGCGTGCCCGAAAGCTTGACCGGGTATCCGATGGTGCGAACCAGCCCCTCGACCGGGTGGTCGATCTCCATGGTCATGCCGCGCTCCCGGGCATGGTCGCTGCCGAGCGCTTGCTCGTAGTCGTAGATCGGTCCGGCGGGGACGCCCGCCTCGAGCATCAGGTCGATCCATTCGGCGGCGGGTTTACTCGCGAAGGTCGTCTCGAGGTCGGCGACGAGCGCCTCGCGGTTGGCGAGACGGTCGGTGATCGAGCCGTAATCGGGATGCTCGAGGAGGTCGGGCCGGTCCATCAGGTCGCAGAGGCGCTGCCAGAGCCGGTCATTGTTGGCGCCCATGACGAAATAGTCGTCCGCGGCCTTGACCGCCTGGTAGGGCGCGCTCATCCGGTTGGCGGTGCCGATGCGGCCGGGAACCCGGCCGGTACCCCAGTACTCGGCAATGTCCCAGATCGCGAAGGCGATTCCAGCCTCGAAGAGAGAGGCGTCGATATGCTGGCCAAGGCCGGTCTTCTGCCGTCCGATATAGGCGGCGAGGATCGCGTAGAGGGCGAAGAGGGCACAGCCGATGTCGGTGACCGGAACGCCGGACTTGGCGGGGGGGCCATCGGGATGGCCGGTGATGCTCATGATTCCCGACATCGCCTGCGCCATCAGGTCGAAGCCCGGGCGCTGCGACCACGGCCCGGTCTGGCCGAAGCCGGAGATCGAGGCGTAGATCAGCCCGGGGTTGATCTCCTTCAGCGTCTCGTAGTCGATGCCGAGGCGCTTCACGGCGCCGGGACGGTAGTTCTCGACCAGCACGTCGGCGGTCCTGACCAGCCGATAGAAGGCTTCGCGGCCTTCGTCCGTCTTGAGGTCGAGGGCGATCGACCGCTTGTTGCGGTTCATGATGATGAAGCCGAGGCTGTCGCTGCCCTTGAGGCGGAAGCCCATGGCACCGCGCGTCTGGTCGCCGCCCTTCGGGGGCTCGATCTTGATGACATCCGCCCCGAGATCGCCGAGCATCATCGAGCAGAAAGGGCCGGCCATCACCTGGCTCACGTCGAGGACGCGGATGCCTTCGAGGGGGAGCGGCGGCTTTTCGTCCTGGGCGGGAAGTTCTGTTGTCATCGCTGACCTCGCATCTGAAGCACGTCGAGATAGAGGCCCGGCAAGTGGCCCGTCGAATCTTGATTATGAATTATGAATTCATAATCGTCGACGCGATCGTTGGCAAGTTTCGTCGTCATTTGGTGGCGGCCAGCGCGGTCGTGGGCGCCAGTGACTGGCGCGAGACATCCGCCGCCGTCTCGGTGAGGTGCTGCTTGAGGATAACGGCAAGGCGCTGGCCGTCGCGACGGTCCAGGGCATCCATGATCCGTTCGTGATCGTCGACGGCCTTCTGCCAGTCGGTCTCGCGCTTGTCGACAAGGAAGCGAACCAGGTGGATGCGTCCAAGAAGCTGCCTGTACATCTCCGAAAGGGACGCGTTCCCGGCGATGTCGAAAAGCGTCTGGTGGAACTGTCGGTTGATGCGCCGGTAGGGCCCTTCCTCGCCGTAGTGAAAGTGATCCAGCATCCGCCCGTGAAGCGTGCGCAGCCTCTGGAGATCGGCGTCGCCCAGCCGGGCGCAGGCGAGCTCGCCAGCCAATGCTTCGAGCGCGCCGAGGATCGGGAAGAGCTCGTCGATCTCTTCCTCGGTGATCCGGGCGACGACGGCGCCCCGGTTTGGCACGAGTTGAACCAGGCCTTCCGCGGCCAGTGCCTTCAAGCATTCGCGCAACGGCGTGCGCGAGACGCCGAAATGCTCCGTCAGGACGCGCTCGGAGATCTTCTCTCCCGGCTTGAGCTTGCCGTCGATGATCATGTCCCGCATGCCCTCGACCAGCTCGTCATGGAGACTCCGCCGGGTGAGGGGCGCGGACTTCAACTCGCTTGCGGCCATGGGAGATGCTTTCGAATCGAGGCGGTCATTTCACAGGATGATCAAAACCAGTTCAACAACCGCATACAAAAAGTGCATACATAATTCAATTATTGTGTTACGCATTGCGAGCGTGCTTGGGGAGCGTTGGGGGGTGCCCGTCTTTGGCGGTGCCGGACAAGTGTGGTGTCACGCTCCGCAAATGCGTGCGGATTCAAAACAGGGAGCGCATCCATGTCATTCCGTTTTGGTTTCAGTCGGACCTCCACGATGCTGTTTGCTGCGGCGGCAGCCTTTTCCTTCTCCGCACATGCCGAGGAGAAGGGCCTCGGGTTCTCGCTGGACGACGTCAGCGCGGGAACCGACATTCCGAAGGTCGAGGTCAGCCTCGGTATGCGGCCTTTTGCGAATGACCTCATCTTCGTGGCCGGCATCAAGCTCGGCTACTATGACGACGTCGGGATCAAGATCACGCCCGAGCCGTATGGCCGCAAGGTCCTGATCGACCAGGCGATCCCGCTCCTGATCAACAAGCAAATCGATATGCAGGCGCTTTATCCGCCGGACGTGATCGCGGCGATGGATTCGGTGAAGAACATCCGTTTCATCGCCCTAACCGATCTCTTCCAGGGTTTCGCCGTGCTCGCCCATCCCGACACCGGGGCAAAGACGGTGAATGACTTCATGGGCGAGGGCATGTCCTTCGAGGACGCGATGAAGGCCACCATGGCCCAGCTCAAGGGCAAGAAGTTCGCCACGGCGCCGAATATCGACAATCGGATATTCCTGGACACGGCGTTCAAGCTCGGCGGCATGGACATGACCGAGGACACTGACCTGGTCATCACGCCGGACGCCAATGCCCAGCAACTCGCGTCCAGCGGCCAGGTGGAGTTCCAGTCGCCGACCGGTGCCCCCTTCACCGCCCAGCTTCGCGGTGCCGGGTGGATACCGCTGGTCACCCCGATCGACATCCTGACCTTCATGCCTGCGGGGCCGGGGTCGCCGACGGCCGCGCTCGTCGGCACGCCGGGCGTGGCGGCCGATGCCGACTGGGCGAAGGAGAACCCGGAGACGGTGCTGCGTTTCCTCTCGGTGATGTTCCGCATCATCCGTGACGAGAAGGCGGATCCGGAGCATGTACTCGGCTCCATGCTCGACTACGTCAATGCCTTCGCCGGTACCAGCCTCGACGTCGAAGGCCTGAAGGTGACGATCGATTCGCTGAGCCCGCTGTCGGACTTTACCTTCCAGGAAAACTACTGCGACAAGACGGATTCGGCGCTTTACTACCGCACCGCTTTCGATGCCGCCGCGAGGTTCAACATCGAAAAGAGCGTCCTGCCGGATGTCGAATATGATGCCGACGACGTGATCTGGGCCTGCGACGCCTATCACGATCTGGTCGAGCTGAAGGCCGCTTCAGACGAACTGATGAAGAAGGTCGGGGGTATGGAACTCCCGGGCGACAAGCAGGCGCTGGTCGACAAGGCGAAGGCTCAGTACGACAACTTCAACTACCTTGACGCCTATCGCATCCTCAGCGCCGCAGCCGAATGACGGAACCGGGTACAGGCGCCGCCAGCCCCCTGGCGGGTGGCGCCCCCGAGCAAAGGCGACCAGCGGCCTGGGGCCGCTGGCTCGCGCATTTCCTGGTCGCACCCAGCGGCGTCCTGCTCTTTCTTGCCGTCTGGACGATCCTCGCCATCGAACTGCCGCCGAGCCGGCTCGTCTCGCCCTATGCGGTCGCCGTCGACCTCTGGAACAACTTTCTCCGGTCGCCACGGCTCGAGGTATTCGGCCTCGGCCGGACCGGCTACGGCGCTCTTCTGCTCTACACGACGCGCAACGTCCTGGTCGGGCTTGTCGTCGGTAGCGCGGTCGGCATTGTCGTCGGGATTGCCAGCGCACGCCTCCGTCCGCTGCGCCTGATCGTTGACCCGATCGTGCTCGTTCTCGGTACGGTGCCGGTCCTGGTGGCTGCTCCTCTCTTCCTTCTGTGGTTCGGTGTCGTCCCGTTCACGCAGGTGCTGTTGGTCGGGGGCTACAGCGCCGTGATGATGGTGATCTTCGCCCAGCGCGCCGCCGCCAATGTCGATCCGGTCTACGAGAAATCCGCGATGGCGCGGGGCGCCTCGTGGCGGGACCGGCTGTTCCTGGTGCTGATCCCGGGCACGCTTCCGGAAATCCTCGGTGGCCTGCGCATCACGCTTGCCAGCGCCTGGGGGCTCGAGACCTTCGCCGAGATCCTCGGTGCGCCGAGCGGCATCGGTCAGGCGATCAAGACCCTCACCAACGTCAACAACGTCGCTGGCATGCTGGCCTGTGTCAGCCTCGTCGCCTTGACGGCAATCATTATGGACATGCTGCTCGTCGCGCTTGCCCGGTGGGTCACGCGGTGGGCTTGAGAACGGGGCAATGTTGATGGTCGAAACCCAATCCGCCGTCTCGATCGACAGGCTTTCGGTCGTTTTCGAGCGCGACGACGGTACCCGAGTGCAGGCGCTACGCGACGTCTCGCTGGACATCGGCGAGGGGGAGTTCGTCTGCGTGCTCGGCCGCTCCGGACACGGCAAGACGACGCTTCTCAACGTGGTCGCGGGTCTGATCCCCTCATATTCGGGCGATGTGCGCGTGCTTGGGAAGCCGGTCAAGGCGCCTGGCGTCGATCGTGGCGTCATCTTCCAGAAGGACGCGGTCTTTCCATGGATGCGGGTGGAGGACAATGTCGCCTTCGGGCTGAGAGTATCCGGGATGCCGAAGCCCGAACGGTTGCGCGTCGCCCGCGAGCACCTCGATCTGGTCGGGCTCCGCAATGTCCCGCGCGCCTGGCCGCGCGAGCTGTCCGGCGGCATGCGCGCCCGTGTGGCAGTGGCCGGGGTCTTTGCCAGCGATCCACCGATCCTTCTCGCCGACGAGCCGTTCGGCGCCCTCGACTATGTCACCCGGCGCCAGCTTCAGGATGTGCTTCTCAGCCTGTGGGAGCGGACCGGGAAGACGATCATGTTCGTCACCCACGACGTCGATGAAGCTCTACGGTTGGCGACGCGCGTGATCGTCGTCTCCAACGGCAGCGTGGTCGAGGACCAGGCGGTGGACCTGCCCATGCCGAGAAGCGATGACGCATTGGCGACGCCGCGCGGCCTGGAACTGAGGCACCTGCTTCTCCACCACATAGGGCTGGAATAGCGATGGCGTCCCGGCGTGAGCGACTCGTTTCAGTCGCCAGCGGAATTGGCGTCTTCGTTGCGCTGGTTCTCCTGTGGGAACTGCTGTCTCGCATCGTAACCGCCACCGGCAGCTACGACGAACCGCTTGTCCCGGGCTGGGGCTATCTCTGGAGCAATTCGCTGTTGCGGATGGCGGATTACTGGGATGGCAGCCTTGGCATCCCGTCGACGGTCGAGGGAGATCCGCCGACTTACGCCGCGGCCATTCTGGCGCTCGGCAAGGCGTCGTTGATCACCTTCCAACGGGTGCTGATCGGTCTCGTCGCCGGGGTCGTTGTCGGCGTCGGGCTCGGCGTCCTCGTTTCCATGTCGTCGCTCGCGCGCCGGCTGCTCGCGCCGAGCGTCCACATCCTGCGCATGACGCCCTTCCTGGCGATGATTCCGCTCTTCAATCTGTGGTTCGGGGCGGCGACCATAGGGATCATCCTCTTTGTCGCCTATGGCGTCGGCGTGATCATGTTCATCGGTGCGATCAACGCGGTCGGCAACGTTCCACGCGTCTATTTCGACCGTGCAGCTACCGCCGGGGCGGGTCTCGCCACGCGATACCGGCTGATCGTCATGCCAGCCATCGTTCCGGAGCTTCGCGCCTCGCTGTTGTTGAGCATAGGCCTCGCCTGGAGCCTCGTGGTGGCCGGCGAACTGCTCGGCGCTCAGGAGGGGCTCGGCGTGATCGTGATCTACGCGCTGCAATTCGCCTATACCGGGCGCGTGATGATCATCGCTTTCCTTTTCATTCTCTATGCCGGGATCAGCTTTGCACTCGTGGAAGCGGTGTCGCGCTGGTTTATCCGCTGGCATCATCAGACAACATGATCGTCATAATTGGATAGACATCTGACCTCTGATAGGTTGGAATGACGAGATGAAGGCCGACCTCAGGGTCCGGCGGGCGTCGCTCCTGTGTCGGGGCGAGCCGATGGGAGCAGCGTCCGTATGAGGGCCGACGTCCACCGTTTCAGCCTCAGCGATCCCGGCGACGTATCCGGATTGCGCGCCGCGATCGAGGCGGGAAGGATCGATCCGGCGACCATCGTCGCCGTCATCGGCAAGACGCCGGGCAACGGGCTCGTCAACGACTATACCCGGGGCTACCTGACGCTGTCGCTCGCGCTTTTGATCGGCGAGACGACGGGCGAGACGCCGGACGCTGTGCGGGCGCGCGTGCCTTTCGTCTTTTCCGGGGGGACGGAAGGGGTGCTGTCGCCCCATTACGCGGTCTTCACGGCGGTCCCGTCCGACGAGCAACCGAATGGCGGCAAGGCGCTTGGCGTCGGCGTCGCCTTCACCGCGCCCTTCGAGCCAGCGGATATCGGCCGGCAGTCGCAGATCGACATGACCGCGGCGGCCGTCCGCGAGGCGATGGAGAAGGCCGGGATCGACGATCCCGCCGACGTCCATTTCGTCCAGATCAAGGGACCGGCCTTCACGCTCGCCGAGATCGCCGAAGGCGCCGCGGCGGGCAAGCCGGCGGCGACCGACAACCCCGGCAAGCTGATGGGCTTCGGGAGGGCGGCATCGGCCTTCGGTGTCGCCAAGGCCCTTGGCGAGGTCGGGGCCGAGCAGGCGGTCGAAGCCAACCTATTCAGGGACATGTCGGTTTTCTCCTCGGTTGCCAGTGCCTCGGCCGGCGTCGAGGTCAAGTGCAACGAAGTGATCGTCATCGGGATGAGCGACAAATGGAGCGGACCGCTGGCGATCGCGCATAGTCCGCTCGCCGACGCGCTCGACGTTGACGGCATGCAAGCGGTCGCCGGCGCGCTTGGCTTTCCGTCAGGATCACAGATCCCGGCGGACGAGGCCGGACGCATCCGCGCCGGCTTCGTCAAATGCGAGGCGGCGCGCGACGGCCTGATCCGGGGCAGGCCGCACACGATGCTGAACGACGGCGACATCGACCAGCAGCGCCATATCCGCGCGGCGGTCGGCGCGATCGCGGCGAGCGTCCTCAATGACACCGCCCTGTTCGTCTCGGGAGGCGCCGAGCACCAGGGTCCCGACGGCGGCGGCATGATCGCCCTGATCTGCGAGCGCGCCTGACGATGGCGGGTGAGGCAAATCGCGGGAACGGACGCCAGCGTATGCTCGTCGCGGGCTGCGGGATCGCGGGGAGCCTGATCGCGGCGGGGTTGCGCGACGAGCCGGGAGTCGAGGTGACCTGCCTCGAAAAGGCGACGACGGTCGACCATGCCGATGCCGGTACCGGCGTCAATATCGGGCCGAACGGGATCAAGTCGCTGTCCGGCTTCATGCCGGAGCAGGCGGATGCGCTGGTGAAGGCCAGCCTTCCGTGGAAGCGCTGGACGATCGCGCTGACCTCGGGCGAGGACCTGATGGACCTCGACCTTTCCGAGGTCGCCGACAATGACGGGATCCGGATTCGCTGGGCCGAGCTCTATGCGCTGCTGCGCGGTCCGCTCGGCGACGGTGTGCGCTACGGTGCGGAGCTGGAAAGCTGCGGGATCGCGGGCGATGGCCGGCTGACGGCGACGTGGCGGGACAGGACGGCGGACGCGGTCGAGAGGGCGGAGGATATCGACCTGCTGATCGGCGGCGACGGCCGCTATTCGAAGGTGCGCACGGCGTTCAGCGGCGACAATCCACCGATGTTCCTCGGCGTCTGCCTCTATCGGCTGCTTTTCCCGGTCGGGCCCGACTGTCCGATCGATGATTATGGCCAGTGGTTCAACGGTCCGAACCGGCTGCTGGCCTACCGGGTTCCCGGCGATTTCGTCTACCTCGCCGGTTCCTTCCCGATTCCGGCCGACAGCGGCGTGCCGGATGCGATGAAGAACGCCGAGGCGCTGACCGCGGTCTACCGGCCGGCGACAGGGACGCCGTCCCGCGAGGCCGGGTTCCTGATCGGGGCGATCGAGCGGCATTGCGACAGTATCCACTGGGCGCGTTTGCAGGAAGCGTCGATCCTGTTCCGCCCCGCCGAGCGGGTACTGCTGGTCGGCGATGCCGCGCATCCGATGGTACCGACGCTGGGACAGGGCGCGACCCAGGCAATGGAAGACGCCTGCGTCGTCGTCGACGAGGTACGGCGGGCATTGCGAGAGGACCGGTCCCTCGCCAGCGTTCCGGCGGCGGTCGAGCAGCGCCGTGCCGAGCGCGTGCGCTTCGTCGTCGATTTCTCGCGCGATGCGACGGACACGATGCTGGCCGGCGCCGACCCACACGCCGGAACGCTCGAGAAGCGCGACCCGCCATTCCAGGAGAAGCTGAAGCGCCTCTATCGCGACGTGGCGATGCCTGGATGATCCGCCCCGGCGAACCATCGCGGACGGCGCGACGCACGGCGGGCGGCGGTGGTCTCCGATGCATGGAAGGAAGGATGTTACGCCCATGAAAGTCCTGCTTACCGGCGGCGCCGGACTGATCGGCATGGCGCTGCGGCCGCTGCTCGCCGCTCGCGGCCACGAGGTGACGGCGATCGACCTCACCGACTTCGGTCGCGGCGACAAGGACCTGTCGCTGATCGGGCTCGACGACCGGACGGGGCTCGAGGCGATCATCGAGCGCGACCGGATCGAAGCGATCGTCCATTGTGGCGCGATCTCGGGGCCGATGCTCTTCAAGGGGCAGCCGCTGGAGATCGTCAAGGCCAATATCGACGGAACGGCCCTGTTGCTCGACCTGGCCCGCGCCTATGGCATGAAGCGCTTCGTCCTATGTTCCTCGATCAGCGTCTACGGGGATGTCGGTCCTGGCCGGATCGACGAGACGACGCCGCTGCGTCCCACCTCGGTCTACGGCGCCTCCAAGGTCACCGGCGAACAGCTCATCCGCGGTTTCGCGGCCGAATATGGTGTCGACGGCGTCAGCCTGAGGATCGCGCGGGTCTACGGTCCCTATCGCCGTGCCAACTGCCATCTCGGCTCGCTGATCCGGGATGCCGCGGCGGGGCGGGCCACCGAAATCCCCTGCGAAAGCGACTTCGTCTATCACTATGTCTATGTCGACGACGTCGGCGAGGCGATCGCGACGGTGCTGGAAGCGCCAAGCCTGCCCGACCGGGAATATAATGTCGGTGCCGGCGAGGCCCTGACCATGCCGGAGATCGCGCGGATCGCAGAGCGGGCGGTCACCGGCGCAAGGCCGGTGCTGGTTCCCGGCGCCGACGACGTGCCCGACGTCCAGACAGAATTCGACATTGCCAGGATCGGCCGTGACCTCGGCTGGCGGCCACGCTTCGATCTCGCCGCCGGCCTCGATGACTACCGCCGGCACATCGAGGCCGGCGATTCCGCCTGAGCCCATCCCGGATAGAAAACGGAAGCACCCACCACCATGACATCGCCCGTACTGGAAACGCCGCTGCTCGCCCCCGATTCACCGCTCGACGAGCATTCCCGCGCGATCGTCCGCGCCCTGTTCGACAAGGAGGCGGCCCGGATCAAGGCGCTTCCCGCCGATGATGCGCTGAACCCGGTCCGCCGCCGCCGGGTCGAGATCACGCGGACGGAGATCGCCGGCCAGCCGGAGACGTTCCGGCAAACGCTTGACGGCGCACACGACGATATCGCCCGCTTTGCCCGGGATTTCGCGGCGAGGCCGCCGCGCCGCGTCTATCTCACCGGCTGCGGCGACTCCTATGCGGTGATGGTCGCGGCGCGGGTGCTGCTGGAGGAGGGGTTCGGCGTGCCCTGCGAACCGATGCAGGCGCTCGACCTTGCCTATTACTTCCACGCGCCGATCGACGGCGACACGCTGGTCGTGACGTTGTCGTCGACCGGAACGACGACCCGCACGGTCGAGGCGATGCTGCGGGCGCGGGCGCTCGGCGCCCGGACGCTGGCGCTCAGCAATACGCCCGGATCCACCCTGATGGTCGAATCCGACGAGGCGATGCTGATCCATGCCGAGCGCAAGGGCTGGCCGACCCAGGCGAGCACGGCGGCAATCGGCCTGTTGTCGGCGCTTGCCATCGCGGTCCTGGCGGCACGGGGCGGGAACGCCGCCCGGGTCGACGAGCTGACCGCCGCGCTCGATGCGGTGCCCGACCAGATCGCGGCGGTCATCGCGGATACGGAGGCCGAGGTCGCGCGTCTCGCGGAAGCCGAGGCGGCGAAGCCGATCCATCTCTTCTGCGGTGGCGGGCCGTCCTTCGCGGGGGCCTTCTTCGGCGCTGCGAAGATCAAGGAGTGTACGCGCGATCATGCGCTGGCGATCCCGCTCGAGGAGTATCACCACTACCAGTCGCAGAAGCGCGGCGACCCCTTGTGGCTGGTGGCGCCGAACGGGCTGTCGGTGCCGCGGGCTCGCGACACCGCCGAGCAGGGGCGGCTGGCGGGCGGCGTCATCTATGCCATTACCGCCGACGACAACCCGGCCTTCGATGCGCTGGCGGATACGGTGATCCGGCTGCCGCCGATGATCGAGCGCTTGTCGCCGCTGGTCTATACAGTGCCGCTCCAGCTCTACGCCTATCACGTCGCGATGATCCAGTTCCGCAGAGCAGAGGAGGCGGCCGGACGATGACCGCGCCGCGGTTCGTCTGCCTCGGCAATCTGACGAGCGACGATATCGTCCTGCCCGACGGCTCGGTGAAGAGGCGCGCGGGCGGTGGCGATGCGCTCTATGCCGGTTTCGCGGCACGCATCTTCGAGCCGACCACGGAGATCGTCGCGCCGATCGGCAACGACGTTCCCGAGGAGACGATCCGCCGGCTAAGGGTGCGCGGCTTTTCGCCCGCCAGCCTGCCGGTGCGCGACAGGCCGACCCTGCATGTCGAGGTCGTCTATCAGCCGGATGGCGAGCGGGTCTGGACCTTCCATCACACGGAAGAGGATTTCGCCGACCTCTCGCCGGCGCCCGCCGACATCCCGCGGGACTATCTCGGCGCCGATGCCTTTCTCATCCTGGCGATGTATCTCGACGCCACCGAGGCGCTGTCGCGATACCTGGCCGACAAACCCGGCCTCACGGCTCTCGATCCGCAGCAGGACTATATCCCCGGCAACGAGGAACGGGTGCGGGAGATCGTTTCGCGGGTCGACGTCTTCCTGCCGAGCGCGGTCGAGGTTCGCCGCCTGACCGGATCGGAAGACTGGCCACGGGCCTCGCGCGAGCTCGCGGCGCTCGGACCGCGGCTGGTCGTCGTCAAGCTCGGCCCGGAAGGCTGCTTCGTCCACGACGCGGAAACTGGCCGGGATCTGGCCGTTCCCGCCCTGCCGGCCGGGGTCGTCGACGCGACCGGCGCGGGAGACAGCTTCTCCGGCGCCTTCATGGCGGCGCTGGTCAATACGTCCGGCGACATCGAGGCCGCGGCGCGGGCGGGTGTCGCCGCCGCGTCCTTCACCATCGGCGATTTCGGGACGGCGGGGATCATGGCCGCCGAGCCGGAGACCGTCCTTCGTCGGTGGCAGCAGGACGCCGACCCCGCCAATGCGCGACAGGAGGATATCGCGTGACACAGCCGGTTCGCGACATCGTCGGCTATGGGCCGAATCCGCCCGACCCGAAGTGGCCGGGAGGGGCGCGCGTCGCCGTCAATTTCGTCCTCAACTATGAGGAAGGGTCGGAATATTCCTTCATGGACGAGGATGGCCATTCCGACGCCTTCCTGACCGAGGTCGGCACGCCGCCGGTACCGCACGGGGATCGCGACCTCGCGGCGGAGTCGATGTTCGAATACGGCAGCCGCGTCGGCTTCTGGCGCGTGCTGCGCCTCTTCGAGGAGCGCGGGCTCAAGCTGACCATCTTCGCCTGCGCCCTGGCGCTCGAGCGCAATCCGGCCGCCGCCAGGGCGATCCGCGACGCCGGCCACGACATCTGCTGCCACGGCTGGCGGTGGATCGAGCATTACAAGCTCTCGGAGGCCGAGGAGCGCGACCATATCGCGAAGGCGATCACCAGCCTCGAAACGACGCTCGGCGAGCGCCCCTATGGCTGGTATTGCCGCTATGGAGCGAGCGTCAATACGCGGCGCCTCGTCGCCGAGGAGGGCGGCTTCCTCTACGACAGCGATTCCTACAACGACGAACTGCCCTATTACGTCGAGGTCGGCGGCAAGCCGCACCTGGTCGTTCCCTACAGCCAGGCCAACAACGATACCAAGTTCACCAATGGCCTCTTCGCGACGTCCGACGACTATTTCGTCTTCCACCGGGACGGCTTCGACATGCTCTATGCCGAGGGCGCCACCCGGCCGAAGATGATGTCGGTCGGCCTCCATTGCCGGCTTATCGGACATCCAGCGCGGGCGGTCGGGCTCGCCCGGCTGCTTGACCATGTCGCCGCCCATGACGACGCCTGGGTGGCGGGCCGACTCGACATTGCCCGTCACTGGCTGGCCGAGCACCCGGCCTGACAGGGAGAAATGGCGCCGGCGAAGGTTTTCCTCACCGGCGTTTCACTTGCCTACTGGACGTCGAACCTCCAGGCGCCGTGGCGGCTGCGGCTGCGCGCATTGCGGATGCCGACGACGACCAGCGCGAGCACGGTCACGACATAGGGAATGAGCTGCAGGAGCTGTGGCGCCGCACCGGTCATTTGCGGCAGCCGGACGGAGAGCGCGGTCGCGGTGCCGAAGAGCAGGGCGACCAGCGCGGTCGGGAACGGCGCGCCCTTGGCGAAGAAGATCGCCGCGAGAGCGATGAGGCCGCGTTCGTTTGTCATCTTGTTGGCGAAGAGGGAGACGTAGCCGAGCGAGAGATAGGCGCCGGCGAGGCCGCAGAAGACACCGGAGAGAAGCATCGTTTGCAGCTTGATCCGCTCGACATTGACGCCGGCGGCCAGCGCTGCATCCTCGGCCTCGCCGACCACACGCACCCGCAGGCCCCAGCGTGTCCTGTAGAGAAACCAGGCGACGACGGGGACCGACAGGTAGGCGAGATAGACGAGGATCGTGTGGCCGCTGAGCACGCGGCCGATCCAGGGAATGTCCTTGATCAACGGGATCTCGATGGTCGAGAAGGTCGGGATGGTGTTCGCGGAGAAGACACCGTCCTCGCCGAGGAGGCCCTTCAGGAGCAGTGCGGTCAGCCCGTAGGCGAGGAAGGTGACCGCGATGCCGGCGATGAAGATGTGGGCCCGGAAGCGCAGGTTGAACAGCGCCAGCAGGGCGGCCATGACCACCGAGAAGAAGACACCGGCGAGCAGGGCGATGCCGAGGCTGCCGGTGACATAGGCAACGGCGATCGCCGCGAAGGCCGCAACGATCATGAAGCCGTCGAGCGCGATATTGAGCATGCCCGCCTGATAGGTGAGCAGGCCGCCCATCGCGGCGAAGATCAGCGGCGTCGAGATGCGTACGGCTGAGAAGGCGATGTCGGAGTCCATGGCTCAGCTCTCCTCGGTCTCCGGCTCGAGCCGGTCCTCTTGGGCGGTGATGGCGTTCTTGCGGCTGCGCAGCCAGCCCCAGGTGAACTGGGCCGCGAGGATAAGGACGATGATGAACTGGAGGACCTGGACAAGATATTTGCTCAGACCGGTCATCATCTGGAGGACGGCGCTGCCGCCATTGAGCGCGCCGAACAGGAAGGCGGCCAGTACGACGCCGATCGGGTTGAAGTTGGCCAGCATCGCGACGGCAATGCCGTCGAAGCCGTAGCCGGGCGAGAAGTTGTCGTAGAAGGCGCGGTATTCGCCGAGGACCTGTTCGGCGCCGCCGAGGCCGGCAATGCCGCCGCTGATCATCATCACGACGACCGCGTGCAGCGGCACCTTGATCCCGCCGTAATAGGCGAAGCGCGGGGCGAGGCCCATGATCTTCCACTCGAAGCCCTTCTTGGTCCAGCCGTTGATGGCCGCGAAGAGGAGACAGAGCGCGAGCCCGATAATGAAGCCGGCATTGACCTGCGAATAGAGCGAGAAGGTCGGCAGGACCGCCGTCTCGGCGATGTCCGGCAGCTTGTTGGTGGGACCGGGCGCCTTGAGGAGATGCGTCGAGACATAGCCGGAGAAGAGAAGGGCGATCGGGTTCATCATCAGGCAGACGACGATCTCGTTGACGTTGAGCCAGACCCTGAGGACAGCCGGGATCAGTGCCCAGAGCAGGCCGCCGAGGAACGCCGCGGCGAGGCAGAAGGGGATGTGGAGGAAGGTCGGAAGGTCGACCGCGAAGCCGGCTATGCCCGCGAAGAGGGCGCCGATGATCATCTGGCCCTCGGCGCCGATATTCCACAGGCCGGCGCGGAAGGAAATGGCGACCGCCAGCCCGGTAAACAGCAGCGGACTCATCATCTGCAGGGTGACCAGGAAGTTCGGCCAGCCGACGAGGCTGCCGCTGATCAGCAGCCAGTAGATCTCAAACGGGTTCTCCCCCAGCGACAGAACCAGGAGGCCACCGACCACGACGGCGATCGCGACCGCGATGAGCGGCTGGAGAAGTGGCTTGACGAGGCCGGCCAGAGAAAAATGGCCTCCGGTCGGGACTGCGGCTTCAGCGGACATGAGCGGATGCCTCATCGCCGGATCCGGTATCCGGCTTGTGCTGGTCGGGCGGGGCGGGTTCATCGAGCCCGCCCATGTAGCGGCCGACGGTTTCGGCATCGGTCTCCTCGGTGAGGAGATCGGCGACGATGCGCCCCCGATAGATCACGAGGATTCGATCCGACAGGGAGAAGATCTCGTCGAGGTCGGCGGAAATGACGAAGACGGCGCGTCCCGCGTCCCGCATCTCGACAAGGATCCGGTGGATCGATTCGATGGCCCCAATATCGACGCCCTGGGACGGCTGCTCGGCGAGCACCAGTCGCGCATCGCGGGTGAGCTCGCGGGCGACCTGAACCTTCTGCTGATTGCCTCCGGACAGCGACCCGGCGCGCTTGTCGAGCTCGGCGCCGCGGATGTCGAAGCTCTGGATCAGCGATCCGGCGCGCTGCCGCGCGGCGCGGATCGCGAGCATCGGGCCGCGGCCGAATTCCTCGACATGGCCGACCGTGAGGTTTTCCCAGATCGCGCTGTCAAGCGACAGGCCAACGCCACCGCGGTCGGCCGGGATGTAGGCGAGGCCGGCCGCGCGATTGGCGCGGGGGTCGGCGGCCGCTCTCCGTCCGCAGATGTCGATGGTGCCGGAAACCTGACGGCGGAGGCCCGCGATGCATTCGACCAGTTCATCCTGGCCATTGCCCTGGACGCCGGCGAGCCCGACGATCTCGCCGGAGCGGACGGTCAGCGAAAGGTCGTCGACCGCGGTCTCGCCGCGTTCGCCGCGGGCGGTCAGGCCGTCGACCCTGAGGAGGGCTTCGTCGCTTGCCTTCGCCTTGCTCTTGTTGACGCGGAGCAGGACGGTCCTGCCGACCATCAGGCTGGCGATCTCCTGGGCCGTCACGTCCTTGTTGTCGAGCGTCGCCACGATGCGCCCCTGGCGCATCACCGAGATGCGGTCGGAAACGGCAAGCACCTCGCGGAGCTTGTGGGTGATGAAGATGATCGAATGGCCGTTTTCGGCGAGCGTGCGGATGGTCGCGAACAATTCGCGCGTTTCCTGCGGGGTCAACACTGCCGTCGGCTCATCGAGAATGAGGACCTGGGCCTCCCGGTAGAGCGCCTTGAGGATTTCGACGCGTTGGCGCAGACCGACGGCAAGCGAACTGATGATCGCCCGCGGGTCGAGGTCGAGGCCATAGCGCTTGCTGATCTCGCCGGTCTCGCGAATGGCGCGTTCGCGGTCGAGGCGGCCGAGCGAACGCATCGGCTCGGAACCGAGAATGATGTTGTCCGCCACGGTGAAGGTCGGGGCCAGCTTGAAGTGCTGGTGGACCATGCCGACACCGGCGGCTATGGCTTCGGCCGGCCCGGAGAAATTCACGGATTCCTGGAAGAGTTTCACCTCTCCGGCATCGCGATGAAGCAGGCCGTAAAGGATGTTCATCAGGGTCGATTTGCCGGCGCCGTTTTCGCCGACGATGGCGTGAACCTCGCCCTTGCGGACTGTCAAGGAAGCATCGTGGATCGCGGTGAAGTCGCCGAAGCGCTTGACGACACCCGTGATCTCTACGACGTCACTGGCGCTCATGATCGATCCTCTGTCGGGAGGGGGAGCCGCGGCGAGGAGATCGCCGCGGCTGGTCTCACGATTGGATCACTTGGCGTCGGCGACCGACGGCGGCGTCGCCATCGGCGGCTTGCCCATCTCCTTCTGGCCGGGCTCCAGGTCGAAATAGTTCGGAACCACGATCTCGCCGGTCAGGATCTTCTGCTTCAGCATGTCGACGTCGGCGAGCACGTCTTCGGCGATCAGGCCGTCGTTATACTCGTCCATGGCGGCGGCGACGCCGTCCTCGGCGAGGCCGTAGTAGAGGACCTCACCACCCTTGAAGTCGCCGTCGGCGATCGACTTGATCATGTCATAGGCCTGGGTGTCGACGCGCTTCATCATCGAGGTCAGCACGTTTCCGGGCGCCATATAGTTCTGGTTGGAGTCGACGCCGATGGCGAAGGTGTTGGTCTCCTTTGCCGCGTCGATGACGCCGGCGCTGGTCGAGCCCGCGACCGCGTAGTTGATGTCGGAGCCTTCGTTGATCAGGGCGAGGGTATATTCCTTGCCCGCCGCCGGGTCGGTGAAGGTGCCGGAATAGCTCTCGAATACCTCGACATCCGGGTTAGCCATCTTGGCTCCGTAGTAATAGCCAATGAAGAAGCGATGGATGATCGGGATGTCCTTGCCGCCGACGAAGCCGATCTTGCCGGTCTTGGTCGTCTTTGCTGCAATCCAGCCGACCAGGAAGGAACCTTCCCAGTCCTTGGTCACGGTCGAGACGACATTGGGGCCGAGCGGCTCGGGCCCGACATCGACGAGGCCGAATTTCTGGTCGGGGAAGGCCTTGGCGACTTCCTGCATCGGCTTGATCATGTCGAATGACGAACCGATGATGATGTCGAAGCCCTGACCCGCCGCGCGGGCGATCGCCGATTGGAACTCCGAGACGGCGCGCGGCTGGATGACCACATATTCGGCGCCGAAGTCGGCTTCGGCCTTCTTCATGCCCTCGACCATCATGTCGTTGAACGACCGGTCGCCGAGGCCGGACTCCGACGTGATCATCGCGACCTTGAGCTTGTCCTGCGCATAGGCGGAGGAGCCGAGCCCGATGGCCAATGCCACGGCCAAACCGCGGCCAAGAATAGATTTAAGCATCACAGAAACCCTTTCCTCGTTGTTCTCTCTGGACTGTCGCGTTTCTCGTTCTTCTTGTTGTTTTTGGGAGTCAGGCCGCTGCCGAGCGGGTGACCGTGGCCATGAACTTCCGGATCTTCTCGGGATCGAAGCTTCCGGTCGCAGCACCGGAGGACTTCAGGGACGAACTGACGATCGCGCCGTCGGCGACCGCGGTGACCTCATGCCAGTTATCCGCATTGACGCTGCCGCCGACCAGGATCGGCACGGGACCAAGCAGTTTTCGTGCCTCGCGGATGTAATCCATCGTCTGTGCGTGGTTCTTGCCGGTGAGCACCAGGCCGTCGGCGCCGCCAAGGCGGACGGCGAAGTCGAGATCCTCGGCAAAGCCGGAGGTCGCGATCGGCGTGCCGGTCCGGTCGTGGACGTCGGCGAAGATCGAAATCCCGTCGCCGTTCCAGCGGGTCCGTGCCTTGATGGCGGTATGCGCCTGGCCGCTTTCGATGCCGAAGGGCGTCATCATCGCGCCGACGAGAATCTTGATCCGGACGAAATCGACACCGGCCGCGGTGGCAACGGCAAACATCGCCTCGGCGTCGTTTTCGAGCAGGTTCAGACCGACCGGGAGGTCGTAGCGCCGGGTGATCTCCGACACGACGCGGGTCATCCAGGCGACCTGGGCGGCGGCAACACGCGGCGCCACCGGGATGTCACCCAGGTTCTGGACCATCAACGCGTCGATGCCGTTGGTGGCGAGCAGTTCCGCCTCGGCGAGCGCGGGCTCGAGGACCGCCTCCAGCGTGCTCCCCCGCCACCGACTGCTGTCGGGGAGGGGAGCGAGCTGGATCATGCCGATGACCGGCTTCGTGCCGCCCGCGATGAGGTCGGTCAGCGCGCCCATCAGGATGCCGCCCGGACCGCCGCCTGCGAGGAGTCGAAGATCTGGCGGAAATTCACTTCCTGCCGCTTGCGGTCGTTAAAGCCCAGGAAGGCGATGTCCTGCTCGGCGGCAATCTGGCAGGACAGATATTCGAACGGCAGCTTGTAGACGAATGGCGTCAGGTATTCGGGAATGCCGGCCGGCATCGGGAAGTAGACGTCGGAGGCGTCGCGGGCGGCCTGGTCGTCCTCGGCGCCGATGATGATGACGCGCGATTCCATGTCGCGCGCCGCCTGGGCCTGTTCGAGGCCGCGGCTGTGGCCGCCGCCCGGCGGGAGGATGATGATGGTGTCGACCGTCTCGTTGGTCATGAAATACTGCTCATGCGCCCACTCCTCGAGCTGGGAGACGTGAGAGCCGCGGGTGAGCGATTCGAACCACTTGGCGACGCCGAAATATGAGGTGGCGTAGTTGGGGCCGCCGCCGAGGATCACCGTATGGCGGTCGGTGGTGAAGCTTGGCGCAATCTTGCGGGCGATTTCCGCTGTGCCGGCATCGGCCGCCGCCATCTGGCCGGCGACCGCCTTCAGCTCCGCGACGAGAGCGGCGGACCTGGCGGGATCGAGGTTGCCGACGTGCTCGCCGAAGGCGATCGCGGCGACGAAGAGCCCGAGCATGCTGGCCGTGTAGGTGATGGTGCCGGGGGTCACGACGCGCGAGCCGTCGGCCTGGATCTTGATGTTGGGCGTGGCGTTGACCTTGATCAGGGTCTCGGCTGTCTGGGCGAGCGTGTTGTCCTCGGAGACGGTGACGCCGAAGGTCCAGGCGCCCTTTTCGCGGGCGAGGTGGACGCCTTCGATCGTGCGGGAGACGGTGCCGGAGTTGGAGATGCCGAAGACGAAGGAATCGTCGGGAAGGTCTTCCACGAGGTAGCGCGAGAATTCGAGCGCCTCGACCGGCTCGATGAAGAGACCGGTGGCCTTCATCATGAAGCTGCGGGCGGCGATGGCGGCGAAATAGCTGTCGCCGCAGCCGATCGAGAAGCCATGCCGCAGCGTGCCGGGTTCGCGTCCCTTCAGGACGCCACGCATGTAGGCCAGCATGTCGTCAATGTTGTCCTTGACGAAATCCGGCTGCATCGCGATTTCGCGCAACATCACGGTCTTTTCATTCTCCACGTCTTCTACTCCTTGGATGTTTGCGCATTTCGCAGCGCGTTCCCGGTCAGGTTCAAAACGGAATCATTTCAACGGTTGGTCGCAGGCGTTCCAGTCGCGCGGCCGTTTCGCCGCCCTCGGCGCGGACCAGCGCGCCCGGTCCGTTGACGGCCACGGCGTAAGACGCCGAAACGCTGCCGTGGAGGACGGCCTCGACGGGATCGCCGGTGCGCGCGTAGCCAAGCAGAGCGCCGCCGGAAAACGCGTCACCGGCGCCGGTCGCGTCAACTACGTCGACGGCAGCCGACTTCACCTGGATAAGGTCCGAAGATCCCGCCGCGTGCATCAGCACGCCGTCCGATCCGCATTTGACGGCGATCACCGGAACCTCCGGCGCTCTCTTCCTCAGGGCGGCGATCGCCGCCGACGGAGACGAACCGGGGAAAAGGGCGGTGGCATCCTGGAGGCTCGGCAGGAAGAGGTCGATGGCGGCAAGCAGCCGATCGAAATCGGCATCCTCGAGTTGGTCGAGGTAGCGGTCGTCCGGATCGACGGAGATGACCTGGGCGCCGGTTGCCCGGAAGTGCTCGGCAAAGGTGATCTGGAGATCCCAGGGCAGCGGGGCGAGATGGACATACCGGTAGCGCGCGTCGCCGACATCGTCGGGGGAGGGGCTGAAGGCGCGCCAGTCACGGGTCTTCGAGCGGAAGGTGAAGGTCCGGGTTCCGTCTTCCTCGTAGAGCCCCCAGTTGCGGAGGTTTCTGTCGAGGCGGCGACAACGGGCAAGATCGACGCGACCTTCGAGAGATTCGGTGGGGTATTCGGGTCCGATCGGGGCGATGACGTCCGGCTTCTCGCCCCATATCGCGATGCCGAGCGCGGAATAGACCGCATTGCCACCCGGCGAACACCACATTGTCGAGCCATCAGGGAAGACGAGGTCGTCAATGGTGATGTTGCCGAGGGTGGCGAATTCGGAGGTCATGTCAGGAGACCGGACCTTAGGGAGGTGAATTCGACGACTTCCGAATTGTGGTAGCTGACCGCGTAGAGGATCGGCCGGCCGTTGAAATCGAAATGGGTTTCGCGGACCAGAAGCAGCGGTGCATTGCGCTTCAGCTTCAGCCATCTGGCGTTGTCGGCGTCGGCGGCGACCGCGGTGATCAGGACGCGGCTGTGCGAGATCGGGCGGGCGCATTTGCTGCGCAGGAATTCATAGAGCGACCCGCCGTCGAAGCTCGACAGGAGCTTGAAGTCCTCGTCCACGGTCGAAAGGTGCAGATACTCGTGCGAGAAGACGAGCGGGCGCCCGTCGATCAGCCGGACGCGCGAGATGTGGGTGACCTGGGTCTCCGGGGCAATCTCCAGCGCATCGGCGACCGCGGACGAGGCGCCGGTCACTTCCATCTCCAGGTCCGAGACCGAAGGTTCGCCGCCGACCGAGCGGATCAGGTCGGTCATCGAGCGCATCATCTCGAGAGAGCCGAGGATCGGCGACGGTTCGGACACGACGAAGGTGCCGACACCATGCTTGACCTCGAGCAGCCCCTCGCGCGCCAGGACGCGAATGGCCTCGCGGAGTGTCGGGCGGCTGATGCTGAGATTGCGGGCGAGCTGGGCTTCCGGGACGAGGCGCGTTCCGCCCGCGAGGCGTCCGGACAGAATCTGCTCGCGTAGGGCGTTCGCGACGCGCTGGACGAGGTCTTCCCGGGGCGTTCCGGACGCCCAGATCTTGGCGGTCAGATCCTCGAAATGGCTCGTATCCACGATGTGGTCCTCCCTGACTGGTTGAAAGGGGCGGACCCTCGCACCTCGTCAGGATTCGGTCAACATAGTTCAGAGGTCAAAAGTCTGACCTCTTTTATCTGGCCTGTCCAGCCCCTATGATGCAATTTCCGCAAGGGGCGGGGACAAATCCCGTCTGATGCCCCTCGACGGGGCAGCGCGGACGGGCGTCTCCGGTTCGGTGCGCGCTGTGACGCCGGCATGGAAGGGATGCTTCGGTGAGGACCGACGAGATTCGCGAGGGAGGCGGGTGGCGGAGATCATGACGAGACACATGCTTCATGCGACGCCGGAGACTGTCTCCTGGGGGCGTTTCTCGGCGGCGATGCCACCGGTCCTTCAGGTCGAGTCGGGCGATACGGTGGTCGTCGAATGCCTGACCGGAGGCGCGGAGCTGATGCCCGACGAGCGATCGGGGATGATCGTTCCTGAAGGCTTGCGCGCCATCCATGCCGCCGACCTTCCGTTCCGCTGGGGGCATCTCCTGACCGGGCCGATCGCCATTGCGGGCGCAGAGCCGGGGGACATGCTCGAGGTCCGCGTCGACGCCATCGAGCTCGGCGCCAACTGGGGCTTCAACGCCATCGAGCCGTTCGACGGGACCCTGCCCGACGACTTCATCATGCCCGAACGAGTGCTTGACCATATCCCGATCGACCGTGAGCGCCGGGTGGCGACCCTGCCCTGGGGCACGGACCTTCCTCTGGCTCCGTTCTTCGGTGTGATGGGCGTGGCGCCGCCGCCGGATTACGGGGAGATATCCTCGCGCGAGCCGCGGCTGCACGGCGGCAATCTCGATAACAAGGACCTCGGCGCAGGGGCGACGATCTTCTTTCCGGTCTGGGCCGAGGGCGGGTTGTTCACGGTCGGCGATGGTCACGCGGTACAGGGGCATGGCGAGGTCTGTGTCACGGCGCTCGAGACCTGCCTCACCGGCACCTTCACCTTCGTCCTCCACAAGCGTCAGGGGCGGGAGCCGCTGATTTCCTATCCGCGTGCGGAGACCACGACGCATTTCATCAGCATGGGGATGCATTCCGATCTCGACGAGGCGATGCGCCGGGCGGTTCGCGAGATGATCGGCATCGTCACGGCCCGCACCAACCTGTCGCGTGAGCAGGCCTACCAGCTCTGTTCGCTCGCCGCCGACTTTCACGTCACCCAGTCGGTCAACGTCGAGAAGGGTGTCCACGGAATGCTCGCAAGGAGCCTGCTTGCCTGATGACCGGATTCTCGGATTCGGAGAGACCATGAGGGCGCTTGTGACAGGCGGCGCCGGCCTCGTCGGCCTCGCGGTCCGCCGCGCGCTCGCCGAACGCGGCGACGAGGCGATTGGGGTCGACCGGACCGATTTCGGCCGGGACGACCCAACGCTCCGTCTTGTTTCATTCGCCGAGACCGACCGTCTCGAATCCCTGATGCGTGACGAAGGGGTCGAGGCGGTCGTCCACGCCGGCGGGCTCTCGTCGCCGGTGATGGGCGCCGAAGACCCCTTGAGAACCGTCGACATCAACATAACGGCGACGGCATTCCTTCTCGATGCAGCGCGGCGGCTCGGTGCCAGCCGCTTCGTCTTCTGCTCGTCGCATGTGGTCTACGGCGATGTCGGGCCGGGGACGATCGACGAGGACCATCCACTGAAGCCCGCCAGCGCCTATGCGGCGAGCAAGGTCGCCGGCGAGGCGCTGGTCTCCGCATTCGCCAGGGCTTACGGCCTGCCGGGCGCCAGCCTGCGGATCACGCGGGTCTACGGGCCGTACCGGCGGGCGGAATGCCCCTTCCGGCGGATTGTCGGTGACCACGCCGCCGGGCTGGCGACGACGATCGCCTGCGACCCGGCATTCCCTTATCACTATGTGCATGTCGACGATGTCGCCTGCGCGGTGCTCGCCTGCCTCGACGCGAAGGATCTTCCGTCGGACGTCCTCAACGTCACGTCGGGGGAACGCCTGACCATGCCCGAGGTTGTCGACCGCGTGCACGCCGTGCTCCCCGATGCCAGGATAGAGCTTGTCGATGGCGCCGACCCGGCACCGGAGGTCCAGGACGATTTCAGCCTCGCCCGGTGGGACGGTATCTGGTTCCCGCGCTACGACCTGCGCACCGGCTTTGCCCGCTATCTCGCGGCCATGCCCGAATCCGGGGTGATCCGCCTATGAAACTTGCCACGCTGGTCGGGGCCGACGGTCCCTACGTCGCGATTATCCATGGCGACGACGACCTTGCCTTCGATCTCGCCGCTGCCGCCCGGCATTCGGGAGCCGATGCGGGCCCCTTCGCGTCGATGCTGGCGCTGATCGAGGCGGGCGAAGCCGGCCTCGCGATCGCCCATTCGCTGTTCGAGGTCCTCGGTGACGAGCCGCGTTTCTCGGTGCCGACCGCGAGCGCGACCTTCCTTCCGCCGCTGCCGAGGCCGATCCAGCTCCGCGAGTCCGCGCTCTTCGCGCAGCACATACGCCACGCGCCGGCCGGCATGCGCCGGCTCGCCGGCGACCATGATGCCGGGCCGCTCGCCGACGTGCCGGCGGCCTTCTCGGACCGGCCCGTCTTCTACTTCCAGAACCGGCTCAATGTCGTCGGCCATGGCGCCGAGATCGCCTGGCCGGGTCTCAGCCGCGTCATCGACTACGAGCTCGAGCTCGGCCTTGTCGTCGGCAGGCGCGGCCGGAATATTCCGGTCGAGGCCGCACGCTCGCATTTCTTTGGCTACACCATCTACAACGACTTCTCGGCGCGGGATTTCCAGCTCCGCGAAGCCGAAGGCGGCTTCGGTCCGTCCAAGTCGAAGAGCTTCGACGGGGCCAATGCGATGGGGCCATGGATCGTGACGATCGACGAGCTCGACGATCCCATTGGCCTTGCAGCGTCCGTGTCGATCAATGGCGAGGTCATCGCGGAGGCAGTTCTCGACGGCATGGTCCACACGCCGGAGGCCACGGTCTCCTACATGTCGCGCGACGAAACGCTGGAGGCGGGGGAGGTGATTGGCCTGGGCACGACACCACGCGGCTGCGGCCTCGAGGTCGGGCGGTATCTCGATCGCGGCGACCTCGTGGAACTGACGGTTGAAAAGATCGGAACACTCGCCAACCGCATTGGGGCGGTGTGACCGACACGTTCCGAGCCGATACACCCGCGTCGATGGCCCATTCTTTTTGGTATCGGCCATCCGACTGATGTGTGCTCCTGTGATCTGAAGGCCGAAATCCAGTTTCGCGGTCCGAAAACCGGTGCTTGACAGCCGAAAAGCCTGCGATATTCTGTACGGTGCGGGGCTGCCTCGATAACCGCCTGGACGTGCTAGCCGTCGCGGGTATTGAGGCGCCAGCTACGAGACGGGACCAAGCGTTCGAGTAGACACCGTTTTTTTTGAGGCGTCCGCGAAGAAAGTTCAAGGTCTCGCGAATGTAGTCGCAGGGGGGCGCCAGCTTCCGGACGCGGGTCCGACAGGCTGGCGCCTTTTCGTTTTGCGCGCCGGCGTCGTGGGCCGTCTCGTTCTCGGGATTCATTCTCGCGACGCCGCGCTGCCCGCCTGTCGGGGCGTGTTCACGGGTTCAGGGGGCAGCCGGGCGGCGCGAAGCGCTGCCGCGGTGTTGTCGCGGATCGGTCGGGTCGTGTCGAGGGTCGTCCAGTCGATCTCTCCGCTCGGCTGGTCTGCCTGGAGCATGACGACGGCGGCCGTGGCGTCGGATGCATCGGCGCGGCGATGGGCGATCCGGCCGATCAGCACCTCGACCGGCGCCGTCAGCCACAGACCGGTGAAGGGGACACCAAGCCTCTCGGCCACGGCGGCGATGAGCCTGCGCTCGTCGGGCGTCTTGTGGACGGCGTCGACGATGACGCTGTGGCCGGCGGTCAGCGCCATTTCGGCCTGGTCGCGCAGCGCGGCGAAGACCTTCTCCGTGACCTCGGGTTCGTAGCCCGAGGGCGGCAGGCGATCCAACTCGCCGGCTCCCATCAGCCGCTTCCGCTCGATGTCGCTGCGAAGATGCACCGCCCCCGGCGCGCGGCCGACATGGGACGCGACCGACCGCGACAGCGAGGTCTTGCCGGTGCCGGAATAGCCGCCGACGGCAATCAGCCGGGTCTGTGCCGGTTCGAGGAAGGCCTGGGCGAAATCGAAATACCGGTGGGCATCGAGGCCGGCGTTCCGGTCGTGGCCCACGGTGGCGAAGCGGAGCGCCTCGACCTTCGCCCGCACCGCGGCGCGAAGCGCCAGGAAGAGGGGAAGGGCAGCAAGCCCCCGCAGGTCGTCCGGAAGCGTCGCCGACCTCCAGAGATACCGATTGAGAACGACGTTCGCCTCGCGCCGCAGGTCCCGTTCCCACAGGTCCATCAACAGGAAGGCGAAGTCATAGAGGATGTCGATCGTCGCGATCGACTCGTCGAATTCGATGGCGTCGAACAGGACCGGCTTGTCGTCGATCATCGCGATGTTGCGGAGGTGAAGGTCACCGTGACATCGGCGGACAAAGCCTTCGGCGCCGCGATCGAGCAGGAGGGGGCGCAACGCCGCGAAGGCGCTTCGCATGGCTTCGGCAAGGGCTTTGGCCTTCGCCGGTTCGAAGACCTCGCGCCGCTCGATCAGCGACGAAACGGTTTCCGCCACGACGGAGCCGAGGTCGTCCGTCGCGACGACCCCATCACGCTTTTCCGCACGGGCGTGGCTGTCGACCACCGCCCATGCCAGGTCGCCGAGGATGGCAGGGCTCAGGCCATCGCGGCCGGCGACGCGATCGAGCGTCCGGGTTTCGTCGAAGCGCTTGAGGTGCACCGCCCATTCGATCGGTTCGTTACCGCCGAAACGAAGCGCTCCGTCGGCGCCCCGGCTGATCGGCACCGTGCCGAGGTAGAGATCCGGCGCATAAGGCCGGTTGACCGTGATTTCCGCTTCGCAGGCGGCGTGGCGTTTCTCGAGGGTCGAGAGGTCCATGAAGGGAAAGCGAACGGCGCGCTTGACCTTGTAGACATCGGGTCCGGCGAGAAAGACCGCCGCTGCGTTCGTGTCGATGCGCTCGACCGGTGTCGAAAGGCCATGGGTTGCCGGGTCGGCCAGGAAGGCGAAAACCGCGTCCTGGTCATCGCCCATCACTCGGTCGGAGCCGGGACGGTCCGCGCAGTGGCCCGCCGCAACTGATCGTAGATCCGGAAGATATCCTCGCGGATGCAGAGACGGGTGCCCGGCGTGATGACCGCCGCCGTGCCCGCGGCGGCGCCCAGGATGGCGGCATCTTCGACGGGCCTCTGATCGGCGAGGGCCAGGGTCATCGCGCCGACGAAGCTGTCGCCGGCGCCGACCGCGGATTTCACGTCGACCTTCATCGGCGGAATATGGAAGGTGCCGCGCGTCGAGGCGACGACGGCGCCGGCCGAGCCCATGGTCACGGCGACGATCTCGGCCTTGCCCTCGGCCACCATCTGCGCGGCGACCTCGCCGCAGGACTCGCCGTCGAGGTCGCGGCCGACCAGCCCCTGGAGCTCGTTGAAGCTCGGCTTGACCAGGTGGACCGGCGTCCGGCCAAGTGTCTCGCTGAGACCGGGGCCATGGCTGTCGAGGACGAATTTCGCGCCCTTGTCGGCCGCGATCCTGCCAAAACGGACGAGGATGTCGGGCGAGGCGCCGGCCGGAATGCTGCCGCTGGCGACCAGCCACGAGAAGCTCGCCGAGCGCACCGAATCGAGGGCGTCGTCGATCTCTTCCGTCGTCAGCTCGGCGCCGCTCGGCACGAAGCGGTATTCAAGCCCGGTACTGGTTTCGTAGACCATATGCGCCATGCGGGTGTTGCCCGCGACGCGGATGACATGGGTATGGAGGCCGATCCGGCCGAGCAGGTCGGCAAGCAGGTCGCCCGTCACCCCGCCGGCTATGCAATAAGCCTCGACATTGCCGCCGAGCTCGGTGATGACGCGGGCGACATTGACGCCACCGCCGCCCGGCTCGAAGGACTCGTTGGTGGTGCGCGTCTTGTGCGTCGGTCGGACGACCGCGGCCTCGGCCGATACGTCGATGGTCGGATTGAGCGCCAGTGTCAGGATCTGCGGCAAGGTCGGCTCCGTGGACGGATACGGCGGAAGCAACGCAATTCGAGGAAAGCTGAACTTGGCGCCTGCGTCCAGTTCGCACCTTGATCGGCCGCAAATGACGCGGCGTATCGCCGCGATTTGAGACGATTTTGCGAATCTCCACGATCTCAACCAGTTGATGGCGGATTCAGGCTCGTGAAAATGTGACTGTGGCGCGACCGCCCCATGGCTCTATAACCCCGGGCGCAGCACTTGGACGGAGTTGGGATGGCGATCGATGTCACTTATGGGGGCGCGGCCCTGGCAGGGCTTCTTTCCTTCTTGTCGCCCTGCGTCCTGCCGCTGGTGCCGCCGTATCTGTTCTACATGGCAGGCGTCAGCCTCGATCAGCTGACGGGGGACGAGCCGACGCCCGTCGGGCGGCGGAGGGTGCTTGTCGCGTCGGTCGCCTTCGTCCTCGGCTTCTCGACCATCTTCGTCCTGCTGGGCGCCGCCGCCACCGCGCTCGGCCAGTTCCTGCGCAGCTACAGCGATATCCTGACCATCGCCGGCGGTGCGATCGTCATTCTGATGGGCCTGCATTTCCTCGGCGTCTTCAGGATCGGACTGCTTTATCGGGAAGCGCGGATGGACATGCGCGGAACCCAGGCGGGGCCGGTCGGTTCCTATGTGATGGGACTGGCCTTCGGCTTCGGCTGGACACCGTGCATCGGGCCGGTGCTCTCGGTTATCCTCGGGCTGGCAACCGTGAAGGATACGGTGGGCAGCGGAGCATTGCTGCTGGCGATCTATTCGCTGGGCCTGGGCCTGCCCTTCATCGCCGCGGGGCTCTTCGCCGGGCCGTTCATGCGCTTCATGAAGCGCTTCCGCAGCCACATGGGTACGGTCGAGAAAGCCATGGGCGTGCTGCTGGTGGGAACAGGCGTTCTGTTCGTGACCGGCCGGATCAATGATATCGGGTACTGGCTGCTCAATCTCTTTCCCGGCCTGGCGCAATTGGGTTAAGGCCCCGAATCACCGCGATTTCGGGCAATATGGCTGTGCCCTTTCACGGACAGCCAAAGCCGAGCCATGTCGAAACGATCCTGCCTAGCCATCATTCTCGCGGCCGGCGAGGGGACGCGCATGCGGTCCGACACGCCGAAGGTGATGCATCCGGTCGGCGGGCGGCCGATGCTGGGCTATGTCCTCGATGCCGCCCGCGCCGCCGGCGCCGGACGAATGGCGGTGGTGGTCGGCCCGCGAGCCGACGCGACGAGGCGCTTCGTCGAGAGCAACAAGATATCGGCGGCGATCCACCAGCAGCGGGAAAGGCTGGGGACCGCCCATGCCGTCCTCGCCGCGCGGAAGGAACTGGCCGGGCAGGACGAGGTTCTCGTGCTCTATGGCGATACGCCGCTGGTGACGTCGAAGACGCTGAAGCGGATGCGTCGGGCGCTCGCGCGGGCCGACGTCGTGGTGCTCGGATTCCGTCCCGCCGACCCCGCGCGCTACGGACGGCTGATCGTCGATGGCAAGCAGCTCGTCGCGATCCGCGAGTTCAACGACGCGACACCGGCGGAGCGGGCGATCGACCTCTGCAATGCGGGCGTGATGGCGTTCACCGCCGCCGCCGCCCGCCTGCTCGGGAAGATCGGAAATGCCAACGCCAAGGGCGAATATTATCTCACCGACCTCGTCGAGCTCGCCAATGCCTCCGGCAAGACGGTGGTCGCGCTCGAGGCCGACCCGCAGGAGGTGTTGGGTGTCGACACCCGGATGCAGCTTGCCGTCGCCGAACGCCTCTTCCAGACCCGGGCACGGCGGCAGGCGATGGAAGGCGGCGCGACGCTGATTGATCCGGACAGCGTCTTCTTCAGCTATGACACCAGGATTGGCCGCGATGTGGTTGTCGAACCACATGTTTTCTTTGGTCCGGGGGTTTCGGTCGACGACGCAGCGCCACCGCGCCCACAGGTCATGAACGGTGCTCTGAAGGACGGCGAGTTCTCGAAAGCTATCAAAGAAGGCAACCTTTACATGGTGGTCGTAGACAGCATTGGTTTCCACACGAGTGATGCA
>NZ_JAGRLA010000001.1 GCF_020442045.1 Bauldia sp.
TCGCCGATGACCCTCGTCCTCGTCGTCGCCTGCGCGCTGGTCGATGTCGACGGACGGGTGTTGATCACCCGACGCCCCGAGGGCAAGGCGATGGCGGGCCTGTGGGAGTTTCCCGGCGGCAAGGTCGAGGACGGCGAGACACCCGAGGCGGCGCTTATCCGCGAGCTGAGGGAAGAGCTTGCCATCGATACCCAGTCGGCCTGCCTCGCGCCGCTGACCTTCGCCAGCCATGCCTATGACGACTTCCACCTGCTGATGCCGCTCTATGTCTGCCGGCGGTGGCAGGGAACGATCCGGCCGCTGGAGGGCCAGATGGTCAAATGGGTGGCGGCGCGGAAGCTCCGCGACTATCCGATGCCGCCGGCCGATGCGCCGCTGATCGCACCGTTAATCGAACTTTTATAGAATTTATCGACACTTGGTCCCGCGCACGCCATTCCCGAACAGGCAGCAGGCCCGATGGCATCCGACCTCGGCAGGACCATTCTTCTTCTTCCCGAAAACGACCCCGCGGACGAGCGGCCGGCGCACCTTCGCGCGGCCGCCTTCCTGCCGATCAGCGTCGCCCTTTTCGGCGTCGCGATGATCCTTGTCGGCGGGCTCTCCGTAACGCCGCCGACGGTGGCCGAGAAGGCGGCGCTCGACCCGATCGCGACCGGCTCGATCGCGCGGGTCCCGGCGGAATAGCCCTCAGCCGCCCGGTTTCTCGCCGGTCGGCATCTCCGGCACGCCGAGAGCGTCCGCGAGCCGCGTCCTGGCCGATCCCGGCCTGAGCGGCTTCTGCTGGCTCTCGTGCGGCGCCCAGCCCGACAGCCAGACGAGATCGAAGGTCGCCCGGATCCGGCCGTCGGGATCGGCGTAGCGTTCGGCATAGACCCCGGCGGCACGCATCAGGACCGCCCGGCGGAGCGGCCGGCGGGACCGCTCGACCAAAGCGTTGGTCGCGCCCATGGCCCGGAGGTCGCGCATCAGGTCGAACATCGTGGCATAGCGGACGGTCAGCCGGTCCTGGTCGACGACCGGCAGCGCGAAGCCGGCACGCTGGAGGAGGCCGCCGAGGACCCGAATCTCGCCGAAGGGCGCGACGCGCGGCGAGGCGCCGCCGGTCACGTCGGCCTCAGCCGTGGCAAGCGCATCGCGGAGCTCGACCAGGGTGTCGCCGCCGGGCAGGGTGGCGAGGAACAGGCCATCCGGCTTCAGGGCGCGGCGTATCTGGAGGAGCGTGCCGGGGAGGTCGTTGGCGACGTGCAGGGTGAGCGCGGAGACGGCGAGGTCGAGGCTCGCAGGGCGGAAGGGCAGCATCTCCTCGTCGCCGACGACGACGGGATGGCGGCGATCGGCGTCGGGCATGGCCAGCCGCTCGAGGCGCAGGATGTCGCCGACCTGGCCGCTCGCGGCCAGCCGATCGGCAAGGAGCGGCAGCGGTGTCGCGATGTCGGCGGCCCGCGCGAAATGGCGCTTCACCGCCGCCAGCCGGTCGAGGAGGTCGTCGGCCGCGGCGCGCAGCAGGAAATCGGCGACCGGCTCCGGTCCGCGCAGGGCGCGGGCGTTGCGGGCGTCGATCAGGGCGCGGTCGAAGAGGGGTATGGGGCCTTCCATCGCCGATGTTATGGAGCGCGCGGGACGCGGCGTCAAAACGCCGCCGAATGCGGTCGCGATGGAAACAGGCGATGACTCGACGGTGGTCGAGGCGCTAGTCTCGGCGGGATGGAAAGGTACCTTCACACGCGGCCGCAGCCACGCCAGCGGAAGGGCCGGTCATGGCCCTCGCCGCTCCGGGCCATCGCGGCCGGTGCCGCCGATCTCGCGCTGCCGGCGCAATGCCTGGCCTGCCAGCGCCACGTCGCGCGGCTCGGCGGGCTCTGCCCGGTCTGCTGGGGCGAGCTCAGGCTGATCGAGCGCCCCTATTGCGAGCGGCTCGGCCTGCCCTTCACCTACGATCTCGGGCCTGGCGCGCTGTCGGCCGAGGCGATCGCCGAGCCGCCGCCCTTCGACCGGCTGCGGGCGGTGGCGCGCTTCGACCTCGTGGCGCGGACGCTGGTCCACGGCCTGAAATACCGCGACCGGACCGAGCTCGCCCGCTGGATGGGGGCGTGGATGGCGCGGGCCGGGATGGAGCTGACGGCGGAGGCCGATCTCGTGCTGGCGGTGCCGCTCCATCGCTGGCGGCTGTGGCTGAGGCGGTTCAACCAGTCGGCAGCGCTGGCCCAGACCGTCGCGACGATCGCCGACAGGCCCTTCGCTCCGATGGCGCTGAGGCGGGTGCGGGCGACACAGCAGCAGGTCGGGCTCTCGGCCGGCGAGCGCGACCGCAACGTGCGCGGCGCCTTCCGGGTGCCGGCGGACCACAAGGCGATCATCGCCGGCCGGCGGGTGCTGCTCGTCGACGACGTCTACACGACCGGCGCGACCGCCCGCGCCGCGACCCGGGCGCTGCTGCGCGCCGGTGCGGCGGGCGTCGACGTGCTGGTCTTCGCGCGGGTTGTCCGCGAGGGCACCTGACCGGTAATCTCCGGATAGAGCAAGGAGAGGTGATCATGTCGGGCTTCCGGGCGGCGGCGATCCAGATGCGGAGCGGAGTCTCGGTCGAGGCGAACACCGCAGAGGCGGAGCGGCTGATCCGCGCCGCGGCGGCGGCCGGCGCCGACTACGCGCTGACGCCGGAGATGACGACCATCCTCTGCCTCGAGAAGGAGAGGCTTCTCGCCAGCATATCGACCGAGGCGGAGGACCCGTCGCTTGCCCGCTTCCGGGCGCTGGCGCGGGAGCTCGGCATCCATGTCCATATCGGCTCGATGGCGGTCAAGGTGGGCGAGGCATCGGTCGCCAACCGCTCTTTCCTGATCGGGCCGGACGGCGGCGTCCTTGCCCGCTACGACAAGATCCACATGTTCGACGTCGACCTGCCGAACGGCGAGAGCTACCGGGAATCGCGCCTCTACCGGCCGGGCGACAAGGCCGTGGTCGCCGACCTGCCGTGGCTCAGGCTCGGCCTTTCGATCTGCTACGACCTGCGCTTCCCCGACCTCTACCACGCGCTGGCGACGCACGGCGCGGCGGCGCTGGCGATCCCCGCCGCCTTCACCCGGACGACCGGCGAGGCGCACTGGCATATCCTGATCCGGGCGCGGGCGATCGAGACAGGCTCCTTCGTGATCGCCGCGGCACAGGGCGGGCACCATGAGGACAACCGCAATACCTTCGGACACAGCCTGATCGTCGATCCCTGGGGCCGCATCCTTGCGGAAGCCGGCACCGATCCCGATCTTGTCATTGCCGACATCGATCCCGCGGCGAGCGCCTCCGCCCGCCAGAGGGTCCCGGCAATCGACTGCGACCCGCCCTATGCGCCGCCGGCGCGGGCCGCCGCCCATCTCGAAAGCGCCTGAGACACCTCGAATGATCCGATACACGCTGCGTTGCGACAAAGACCACGAATTCGAGGCCTGGTTCCGGTCGGGCGACGACTATGACCGGATGGCGGCCGAGGGCGGGGTCTCCTGCGCGGTCTGCGGGTCGGCCAGGGTCGAGAAGGCGCTGATGGCCCCGGCACTCGGCCGTTCCGCCAGGAGGAAGGGCGAGGAGGCGGCGAAACCGCCGTCCGTGCCGCAAACCGCCGGGGGCGAAGAGCCGGTCCAGCTCGCCAGCGTCGACGCGCGCGAACAGGCACTGCGCACGGCGATCCGGGAACTCCGCCGCAAGGTGGTCGAGCATGCCGACTATGTCGGCGACAAGTTCGCCGACGAGGCCCGCAAGATCCACTACAAGGAGAGCGAGCCCCGCGGCATCTATGGCGAGGCGACGGGCGACGAGGCCGCGGCGCTGGCCGAAGAGGGGATCGAGTTCCACCCGCTGCCGTCCGTCCCCGAAGACCAGAACTGATCGCAGCATCCGGAAACCGACAGCCAGGGAGGAGGCCGCATGGCTTCAATCGTCATCACAGGTGCGAATCGCGGGATCGGACTGGCGCTGGCGCGCGCCTATGCCAGCCGCGGCGACAAGGTCATCGCGGCGGTGCGGAGCACGACCGACGATCTCGACGCGCTCGACGTCGAGGTTCATGAGGGCGTCGAGGTGACCGACGACGCGGCTGTCCAGCGATTCGCCGACAGCCTGGCCGAGAGCTCGGTCGACGTGCTCATCGCCAATGCCGGAATCCACTCGAACGAAACGCTCGACGACCTCAACTGGGAGCGGATCAGGCGGCAGTTCGAGGTCAATACGCTCGGTCCGCTGAGGGTGACGCGGGCGCTGCTCCCCCGGCTCCATGACGGCTCGAAGGTGGCGATCATCACCAGCCGCAGCGGCTCGATCGGCGACAACGGCTCGGGCGGCACCTACGGCTACCGGATGTCCAAGGCGGCGGTGAACATGGGCGGCGTCGACCTGGCGCTCGACCTGAAGCCCAAGGGGATCCCGGTGCTCCTCCTCCATCCCGGCATGGTGCGGACCGACATGGGCGGCGGCCCCGGCGCGGTCGAGCCGGAGGACGCGGCGGCGCGGATGGTGGCGCGGATCGACGAGATGACGCTGGAAACCACCGGCAGGTTCCTCCACGCCGAAGGCTACGAGTTGCCCTGGTAGGCCGGCCGGATCGGCTTGCCGGCGACCATCATGTAGTTGACGCCGGTGTCGGGCGAGAGCTTCCAGCGGTCGGCGAGCGGGACGTAGACGACGCCGGTCTCGTCGCGGCGGGTGAGGCCGGCGGCGCGGAAGGCGGCGCCAAGCTCGGACGGCGTCACCAGCCTGTCGTAGGAATGGGTGCCGCGCGGCAGCCAGCGCAGGACGTATTCGGCGCCGACGATGGCCAGCGCGAGGGCCTTCATCGTCCGGTTGATGGTCGAGGCGATCAGCAGGCCGCCGGGGCGGATGAGGGCGCCGGCGGCGGCGACGAAGGCATCGACGTCGGGGACATGCTCGACCACTTCGAGGGCGAGGACCACGTCCCAGGTCGCGCCGGTCTCGCCGAGTTGCTCGGCGGTGACGGCGCGATAGTCGACGGCGAGGCCGCCGTCGGCGGCGTGGCGGCGGGCCACCTCGATATTCTCGGCCGAGGGATCGATGCCGGTGACGCTGGCGCCCATCCGGGTCAGCGGCTCGCTGACCAGCCCGGCGCCGCAGCCGATATCGAGGATGGACAGCCCGGCAAGGGCGTGCGGGTCACCGGGATCGCGGCGGGCGCCGTCCCCGGGGCCGTCGAAATGGCGGCAGGCCTGGTCCTTGACGTAGCCGAGGCGGACCGGATTGAGCCGGTGGAGCGGCGCCATCGGCCCTTTCGGGTCCCACCATTCCCCGGCGAGGGCCGAGAAACGGGCGACTTCGTCACGGTCGATGGTGGTGCTGGCTGACATGACAGGGACGCTAGGCGATCCATGGGGATTCCGCCACTTCCAATTTGCCGCGACGGCTTCGCCGTTGCGGGTTGCCCGTCCAGTCGCTAAGAAGGCGCGCCCTTTCGGGCGGACCACAGGTGGCGGAAACGTTGATGGCACGGCTGGTAATGAAGTTCGGCGGCACGTCGGTCGCCGATATCGACCGCATCCGCAACGTGGCGCGCCACGTCAAGCGCGAGGTCGATGCCGGCAACCAGGTCGCCGTCGTCGTCTCGGCGATGGCGGGAACCACCAATCAGCTCGTCGAATGGACCCGCGCCGCCTCGCTCCTGCACGACGCCCGCGAATATGACACGGTCGTCGCGGCGGGCGAGCAGATCACGTCGGGACTGCTGGCGATCACATTGCAGGATATCGGGGTCAATGCCCGCTCCTGGCTCGGCTGGCAGATCCCGATCCGCACCGATTCGGCGCATGGCGTGGCGCGCATCGCCGACATCGAGGGCGCGAAGCTGATCGAGCGGATGGGCCAGGGCCAGGTGGCGGTGGTCGCCGGCTTCCAGGGGATCGCGCCCGACAACCGGGTCTCGACCTTCGGCCGCGGCGGGTCGGACACCACGGCGGTCGCGCTCGCGGCCGCGGTCGGCGCCGATCGCTGCGACATCTATACCGACGTCGACGGCGTCTATACGACCGACCCCAGAATCGTCGCCAATGCCCGCCGCATGCCTCGCATCGCCTATGAGGAAATGCTGGAAATGGCCTCCCTCGGCGCGAAGGTGCTGCAGGTGCGGTCGGTCGAGATGGCGATGGTGCACGGGGTGCGGACCTTCGTCCGCTCGAGCTTCACCGACCCGGACGCGCCGGAACTGAAGAACGCGGCGGAGCCGCCCGGAACCCTCATCTGTGACGAGGACGAAATCGTGGAAAAGCAGGTCGTGACCGGCATCGCCTATTCGAAGGACGAGGCCCAGATTTCCCTCCGCCGGGTCGCCGACAAGCCGGGCGTGGCGGCGGCGGTGTTCATGCCGCTCGCCGAGGCCAATATCAACGTCGACATGATCGTCCAGAACATCTCCGAGGACGGGTCGCTGACCGACCTGACCTTCACCGTTCCGATCGCCGATTTCGACCGGTCGCAGCAGGTTCTCGAAGGCGCCCGCGAGGCGGTCGGATACCAGGCGATCCAGGGCTCGACCGACGTCGCCAAGATCTCGGTCATCGGTATCGGAATGCGCAGCCACGCGGGCGTCGCGGCCCAGGCTTTCGAGGCCCTGGCGGGCCGCGGCATCAACATCCGGGCGATCACCACGTCGGAGATCAAGATTTCGATGCTGATCGACGCATCCTATACCGAGCTTGCGGTACGGACTTTGCATTCGCTATACGGGCTCGACAGGAACTAACCGGGCGCGGATTCTGGTGCCCTCGAGGCCGCCGACGGCATCGGCCGCGGCAACAACACGTCCACTAGGATAGCGGATCATGCGGGGCCCCCCCGCCGGCCCGCGCGTCCTGCTCCGCCGCTTGCGCGAAATCATGGCGGAGCCGATCAGCGCGCAGGAACGGCTCGACAAGATCGTGACGCAGATCGCGGCCAACGTGGTGGCCGAGGTGTGCTCGGTCTATGTCCTGCGGTCCGACGGGGTGCTCGAGCTCTATGCCACCGAGGGCCTGAAGGCGGAGGCGGTCCACCACGCCGCGCTGCGCACCGGCCAGGGCCTGGTCGGCACGATCGCCGCCGAGGCGCGGCCGCTGAACCTGCCGAACGCGCAGTCGCATCCGGCCTATCGCTACCTGCCGGAGACCGGCGAGGAGATCTACCAGTCCTTCCTCGGCGTGCCGATCCTGCGCGCCGGCCGGACGCTCGGCGTGCTGGTCGTCCAGAACCGGACGCACCGGACCTATTACGACGAAGAGGTCGAGGCGCTGCAAACCACGGCGATGGTGCTGGCCGAGATGCTCGCCGTCGGCGAACTCGAGCGGCTGGCGCAGCCCGGCACGCTGCTCGACCTCAAGCGACCGATCACGGCGACCGGCGTCGGGCTCTGCGAGGGGGTCGGGCTCGGCCATGTCGTGCTGCACGAACCGCGCGTGGTGGTGAATGCCCTGATCGCCGAGGACGTCGACGCGGAAGGCGAGCGCCTCGAGGAGGCGATCGCCAGCCTCCGGCTCTTCGTCGACGACATGCTCTCGCGCGATGACATCGCCGAGACCGGCGAGCACCGCGACGTGCTCGAGGCCTACCGGATGTTCGCCCATGACCGCGGCTGGGTACGCCGGATGAACGAGGCGATCCGCAACGGCCTGACCGCCGAGGCGGCGGTCGAGAAGGTGCAGAGCGACACCCGGGCGCGGCTGCAGCGGCAGACCGATCCGTTCCTTCGCGACCGGCTGCACGATTTCGACGATCTCGCCAACCGGCTGCTCAGGGTGCTGATGAACAAGGCGCACGGGCCGACGGAGCAGGAACTGCCGCGCGACGCGATCATCGTCGCGCGCAACATGGGGGCGGCCGAGCTTCTCGACTATGGCCGCGAGCGGATACGCGGGCTGATCCTCGAGGAGGGCGGCCCGACGAGCCACGTCACCATCGTCGCCAGGGCGCTGGGCATCGCCTCGGTCGGCCGCGTCGCCAATGTCGTGTCGCTGGTCGAGAATGGCGACGCGGTGATCGTCGACGGGCTGGCCGGCGAGGTCCATATCCGGCCGACCGCCGATGTCGAGGCGGCCTATGCCGAGAAGGTCCGGTTCCGCGCCAAGCGGCAGGAGCAGTATCAGCTGCTGCGCGACAAGCCCACGGTGACGCTCGACGGCCAGCGCATCAAGCTGCTGATGAATGCCGGGCTGATGGTCGACCTGCCGCATCTCGCGGAATCCGGTGCCGAGGGGATCGGCCTGTTCCGCACCGAATTGCAGTTCATGATCGCCGAAAGGATGCCGAGGCTCGGGGAGCAGCGGGCCTTCTACGGGTCGGTGATCGAGGCGGCGGGCGAGCGCCCGGTGACGTTCCGGACTCTCGATATCGGCGGCGACAAGGTGCTGCCCTACCTGCGCACGGCGCAGGAGGAAAATCCGGCAATGGGCTGGCGGGCGATCCGGCTCGGGCTCGATCGTCCCGGCCTGCTGCGGACCCAGCTCCGGGCATTGCTGCAGGCCGCGGCCGGCCGCCAGCTTCGCATCATGCTGCCGATGGTGACCGATCTGCTGGAGATCAGGGAAACGCGCGGGCTGGTCGACAAGGAGATCGCGCATCTTCGCCGCCACGGCCACGAGACGCCGGAGGCGTTGCTGATCGGCGCGATGATCGAGGTGCCGTCGATGCTCTGGCAGCTCGACGACCTCGCGAAGCTCGTCGATTTCGTGTCGGTCGGCTCGAACGACCTGCACCAGTTCATGACCGCGAGCGACCGCGGCAACATCATGGTGGCCGGCCGGTTCGATCCGCTGTCGCCTCCTTTCCTGCGGGCGCTCAGGCAGATCGCGGTCTCGGCCGCGGCCTCCGGATTGCCGGTGACGCTGTGTGGCGAGATGGCCGGCAGCCCGCTGGCCGCGATGGCGCTGATCGGCCTTGGCTATCGCTCGCTGTCGATGTCGGCCGCGGCGGTCGGGCCGGTCAAGGCGATGACCTGCGCGCTCGATGCCGGCAAGGTCACCGGCAAGGTCCAGGCGCTTCTCGACGACAGCCTCAACAACCAGGGCAACAGCATCCGCGCCGCCCTGGCCGATTTCGCGGTTGCCGAAGACATACCCTTCTGAGCCCAAGCACGGACGTTCCGCCCGCAGACATGACGATGATTCCCGAACAGAAGATGGATGCGTTGATCTCCCGGGTGGAGGTGATCGACGCCAGACTGGCCTCGCCGCTGGACAGCGAGACGCTGGTCAGGCTGAGCCGCGAGCGCGCCGAGCTCGAGCCGGTCTATGAGGGAGTGACGGCGCTGCGCGCCGCGGTCAAGGAGCGCGAAGGGCTGGAGGCGCTGCTTGCCGATCCGGAAATGGCGGACCTTGCCCGCGACGAGGCGGAGGCGCTCGACGAGCGCATCGCGCAGCTTTCCGAAGAGGTGCGGATCCTGCTCCTGCCGAAGGACGCGGCGGACGAGAAAAGCGCGATCGTCGAGATCCGGGCCGGCACCGGTGGCGACGAGGCGGCGCTCTTCGCCGGCGACCTGTTTCGCATGTATCAGCGCTATGCCGACCTCCATGGCTGGAAGGTCGAGGTGCTCTCGGTCAGCGAAGGCGATGTCGGCGGCTACAAGGAGGTCATCGCCAACATCACCGGCAAGGGGGTGTTCGCCCGTCTCAAGTTCGAATCCGGCGTCCACAGGGTCCAGCGGGTGCCGGCGACCGAGGCCAGCGGCCGCATCCACACCTCGGCGGCGACCGTCGCGGTGCTGCCCGAGGCCGAGGATGTCGACGTCGAGATCAGGCCGGAGGACATCCGCCTCGACACGACACGCGCGTCGAGCGCCGGCGGTCAGCATGCGAATACCACCGATTCCGGTATCCGCATCCTGCATATCCCGACCGGGATCATCGTTACCGCGGTGTCGCGGTCGCAGCACCAGAACCGCGCCCAGGCGATGCAGATGCTGAGGGCGCGCCTCTTCGATCTCGAGCGGCAGAGCGCCGCCGACGCCCGTGCCGAGGCGCGGCGGGTGCAGGTCGGCAGCGGCGACCGCTCGGAGCGCATCCGCACCTACAACTTCCCGCAGGGACGGGTGACCGACCACCGCATCAACCTGACGCTCTACAAGCTCGACGAGGTGATCGCCGGTGACGCGCTCGACGACGTCATCGACCCGCTGATCACCCATCATCAGGCGGAGCTGCTCGCCGCGGAGGAGGCGGCGTGACGACCGGGGCTGCCGCGCCGGTTACCACGGTGGCGGTCCTGCGTCGTCGGTCGGCGGCGCGGCTCGCGGCATCGGCCGATGCCGGGATACGTGCCAGCGCCGATCTCGACGCCCGGATGCTGGTCGGGCATGCGCTGGGGCTCGGGCCCGGAGAGCTGGTGCTGCACGACGCGGACGCGGTGGCGCCGGAGGTCGAGCGCGCCGTCGAAGGCTTCGTGACGAATCGTGCCGCGGGGATGCCGGTGGCGCGGATCACCGGGATCAAGGAATTCTGGAGCCTGCCGTTCCGCCTGTCGGCGGAGACGCTGGTGCCGCGACCGGACACCGAAACGCTTGTCGCGGCGGCGCTTGCCGCGATCGATGCGGCGGGACGGCGCGACGATGCCCTGACAATCCTCGATCTCGGCACCGGCTCGGGCGCGATCCTGCTCGCCCTGCTCAGCGAGCTGCCGGCGGCCACCGGCGTCGGCGTCGATATCAGCGAGGGCGCCGTCAGGACCGCGAGGCGGAATGCCCGCGACCTCGGACTCGCCTTGCGCGCCAGCTTCGTGGTGGGCGACTGGGCGAGCGCGATCGGAGGCCGTTTCGACCTCGTGGTGTCCAATCCGCCCTATATCGCCGGAGAGGAGATCGCGGGTCTGCCGGTTGCGGTCAGGAACCACGATCCCCATATTGCGCTTGACGGTGGTCGCGACGGCGTTGCGATCTATCCGCAGCTTTTCGATGTGATGCAGGCCCTCCTCCCGCCGCGAGGCATCGCCTTGGTGGAAATCGGGAGCGGGCAGGCGGGAACCGTCGCGGAGATGGCGCGGCGGCGCGGTTATGTCGTACACAGCCATCGCGACATTGCCGGAATTGAGCGTGTCATCGAACTCAACCGGACGTCTGCAAAAATAGGCTTGGAAATCGGACTGGAAGCGGCTAACGTCCGCTCACCGTAGGAAAACGGACAGAATCCTCAGGGTCGCTACTGACGACGCCTTGTGATTCTGGGCGCTGGGATACGCTTCCAACCGAGCGAAATTCTGATCGTGAAAGGCGTTCCGACTTCCGGACCCTTCACCATCGTAAGGGTGGACCGAGTGAGCTTGGCGCAGCTCCCTGCTCGGGGAACCTTGACCGGGTGAGTCAACGTCGAAAGAGGCCAATAGCCGGGCCGGTACAGCCGAGTCCGGGATGGATTCGCAGGCAGCTATCGCGTAGGCGCGTCGCTGCTTGACAGTGAGTGGATTCAGACTCCGCTCGGAGGCAGAAGAGAAGGCTGATGAGGCAAGGACAGCAGAACAACAAGCGTATGCGTGGACGCGGCCGGAAGGGCCCCAATCCCCTGACGCGTTCCTACGAGAGTAACGGACCCGACGTCAAAGTCCGCGGGACGCCGCTTCACATCGCCGAGCGGTATACCCAGCTTGCCCGCGATGCGCAGGCGGCCGGCGACCGGGTGCAAGGCGAGAACCTGCTTCAGCACGCCGAACACTATTACCGCATTGTCGCCGCCGCCCAGGCGCAGCAGAACCAGGCGCAAGGCCAGGGCCAGCCGCAACCCCATGGGCGCGACGACGGCGACGGAAACAATGCCGGCGAAGACGGGCTTGCCGGCAACGGCGATGATCGCCGCCAGGCGAACCAGGACGACACCGACCAGCCGGTCGCGGGCGCCACGGACCAGCCGCGAATGAACGGCAACGGCCAGGCGACGGCGGCGGTTGACGGCGACGGCGAGCAGCCGGAAGACGGCCGCGACGACGGCCAGGAAGCGGCCGCGCCGCGGCCGCGTCGCCGCCGTCCCTATCGGGCGCGGGCGGAAAACCAGGGCGATCCGGTGGCGGCCTCTCCGATCGCGCCGGAGACGGGCGCCGTGGCGGAAGCGACGCCGGTCGAGGATTGACGGCGGGCCGGTTCGCGGAGTTCAGGCTGGCGGAGATGGACCGCCGGCCTGACTGACCACCGCAACATTCGTCCGGTCAACGATACCGGGAAACGCCCGGTGTGTTCCGGCACAGCACCTCGCGATTATAGGCGCCGTCGCCGCGGGCCGGCGGCACGCCCCAGGCGGTCGAGCCGCCCATGACGGGCGCCGGCGTCGAGTAGGTGAGAATCCGCGGACAGTCCGTGCCGGCGTCCCGGCATTTCTGGTCATAGGCCATCAGCGTCCGCTTGCCGGTCTCGACCGAGACATAGCCGAAATTGATCGCGTCGGCGTCGGCACCGTCGACGACATAGCGGTCGTGGTTCATGCCGATGTTGTGGCCGACCTCGTGGGCGAGGCTGTAATTGTCGACGGCGCAGACCCGCTCGCTGACCGAAAAGGCATAGTCGGCGCTGTCGTCGTAACCGGGCTCGATCATCCAGCCGAGACCGCAGGCATCGAGCTTGCCGTCGATGATCAGGTGGACGATGTCCGCCTTGTACTTGTCCCTGAGCGCCGGCACCTCGTCGAGATAACCGGGCTCGGCGCCGCTCAACCTGTCGAGGTCGACACCGATGTCATCGCCCTCGACGTAGTCGACCTGCTGGCTGTGGACGAGGCGGATCTTGACGCCGAAATTCTCCCCCTGCTGCTGGGCGACGGCGGTCTGGAGCTGGTTGATCGCCTCGGCGACCATCACGTCCATATCCGACTTCGCCGCCGCCGCGGGCGTGTAGAGGACCATCAGGTCGATGGTGCCGCGATCGCCGGCGCCCGCCACGTCGCACAGCGGCTCGTCGCGCGCGCTGCTGCGGCTGCCGCGCTTCGGTACGGGCGGCTCGACGATGTCGCCTTCCTCGGGAAAGGCCTGGTCGCGGATCTCGACGACGGCATGGGTGTCGCCGCGCCCGGCCGGCACGATCCGATAGCGCCCCGAGGCGGTCTGGATATCGCCGGTGACGCGCCCGTCCTTGACGAGCAGGTAGCAATGGTCGGCGCCATCCCCGTCGCCGAGCGAGCCGTTCAGGATCTCGACGTCGTTCTGACGTCCGGTCGGGGCGAGGTTGCAGGTGACGCTGCCGCCGTCGGGAAGGGCGACCCGCATCCGCCGGTTGAGACCGCCCGAGCGGAGGCTGCGATTGCCGGCCGGGGACAGATCGAAAAAGGCGACGGACCCGACCGTGCCGGGCGCCATGCCGAGCGACGCGGCGTCGGCGAGGAGGCCGCCCTCGCGATTGGCCCGGGTGGTGTCGAAAAGGTCGACCGGCCCGGCCTCCTGGGCGTTCGCGACCTGGCCGGCGGCGGTGGCGACGGCGAGAGCGATCAGGACACCCACTCTTCCACGTACTGGCATTCGGCGCCTCTTTGCTGTTCTTGCGACTGTCTTGCGCGATCGCCGCCGGCGCGCGCGCATCTCGAATCCATACCCGCCGCGGTGGGCCAGAAGATGGCGGCTTCCGGGCCGGGGCGTACCCCGCAACTTCAATCATCCGAACCGCGGGACAAGCATCTATAAGTTGTATTATAGTGAGAATGCGACTATAACGATTTCCCACGCGATGTGAGTTACGTCAGCGCCTGGGATGCCGGATGGTTGAGGTTCTCGATCCAGTCTTTCGCGACCTTGCAGCGCTTGGGCCGGCGGACGACACCCTGCTGATCGGTGTCGTCGACGGTGTTCCGGATCTGGAATGCGCCGACCTCAGCGGCGAAAAGCTCGCCGTGGAGACCACCATGCTGCCGGCGGCGGACATCCCGCCGGACCCCCATGCCACCGACATCTTCCTGCTGGTCTTCGGCAAACGCCGCGGCATCGCGCGGGGCTGTCCCGGACTGGCGCTGCCGGTCTTCTTCCTGTCATCCGCAGCACCGCGGGCGTCGCAGATGGACATCGCCCGGGCGCTCTATATGGCGGTCGAGCACGGCGTCTCGATCGTCAATGTCAGCGCCGGCCAGAAGTCGTCAACGCCGGAAGCGGGACGCCACCTCGAGGACGCGCTGGACCTGTGCAACCGGCGCGGGATCCTCGTCGTGGCGGCAGCCGGCAACGACGGTTGCGCATGCCTCCATGTGCCGGCGGCCGTTCCGACCGTGCTGGCGGTCGGGGCGATGGATCGCGAGGGCCGCCCGCTGGATCAGAGCAACTGGGGCGACGGCTATGCCAGCAACGGGCTGCTTGCTCCGGGCGCCGGGCTGGATCTGGTCGAGCCGGACGGGACGGCGGTCGAAAGGACCGGAACGAGCTACGCGACGGCGGTGGTGACCGGCGTCGCGGCGCGGCTCCTGTCGGCGGCCAGCCGTCATCGTTACCCGCTGGATGCGCTCGATATCCGCTCGATCCTCATCGACAGCGCCGAGCCCTGCGTGCCGGGGGCGGACGATGATTGCGCCCGCATCCTGGCGGGACGGCTGAATGTCGAGGCCGCGATCGCGCTGCTTCATGAACGTGGCCGGCAGGCGCGCCGACCTGATGCGGCGGAACCCACTCAAACCGAACTTTCCAATGGGGGAGGACTGACCATGAACGCAGGTACAGAGCATGCCGTTGCGCCGTCGGCGCTGCTTGATGGATGCCCGGCGCCGGCCGGCGTACCCGCGATGGAGCAACAGGCGTGTTCCTGCGGCGGGAGCGGGTCCTGCTCCTGCGGCAAGCATGATGACAACGAGGAAGCCGACTCCGGCGACGTTCGCCCGCAGTCGGCTGCCGGGGAGGGCCGGGAAGCCGCCGCCGAGGTCGTCCAGCAGGGATGCTCGTGCGGCGGCGGCCAGAAACCGCAACTGGTCTATTCGGTGGGCTCGCTGTGGTTCGACTTCGGATCGGAGGCGCGCTACGACGCGATCGTCCAGCGGATGAACGATCCGGTGGCGGCCAACAACCCGCCGATGCTGTTCGAGTTCCTCTCCGGCTTCCTCCCCGCCGCGTCCGGCATCACCTTCATCCTGATGCAGGACCAGATCCCGGTCTATGCGATCCAGCCCGCCGGTGCCTTCGCTCTCGACACATACCGGGCGATGATCGAGGCGATGCAGACAAGCCTCGACCCGGTCGGCGACATGCAGCGCGTCGCGGTGCCCGGACTGGTTTCCGGAACGACGCGATTGACGAATGGCATGATCCTGCCGGTGATCTATCCGGACCTGCGCGGCATGGTGAAGTGGCGCGCGGCGGAGCTGGCGGAGAGCGCCAAGGCCGCGGCCGGCGCCGACGGCGTCGACGATGCCTCGATCTTCAACTTCCTGAACCGCGTCTATGACGAGCTGCGCAATCTCGGCATCAGCTCGGAAGACCGGGCGATCAACTTCGCCGCGACCAATGCCTACCAGGCCGCGACGGCCTTCGCCGACGGCGTGACGCGACGCCTCGAGCTCTATCGGATCGGCGTCAAGAAGAGTCCCATCTGCCGTCCGGACTCGGACTGCTGGGACGTGCAGCTCGTCATGTTCGACCCCGAGAATGATCGGCGGGCGGGACGCTTCTACCGCTTCACCGTCGACGTCAGCGAGGTCATGCCGGTGACCGTCGGGCTGATGCGGAGCTGGGCGGCGCCGCTTGCCGGCGCGTGACCAGCGGGAATTCTCCGCCGGTCCCGGCCGACGGAGGTGGAGGCTGGCCAATGGTGGCCGGCCAGGGTCGGGAGCGCGGCAATGCCCCGGCATGCCGGCCCCTCAGACGTGAGGAACGAAGCCATGAAATCTCCAGTCCAGTCCCTTCCGGTCAAGCGTGGCACGCGCCCCCAGACCGGCCCCGCGGCCGCGTCCCAGTCCGGCTGCTGCCTTTCCGTGCCGCTTGTCGGATGCGTCGTCTCCAGCCCGTTCTGCTGAGCGAAGACGGAAGCGGCCAACCGCGCCGACCGGTCCGGACCCTCCGTCAGGGCAGGGCTTCGAACGGGAGAGGCTGAGCCTCGCATCGGTGCGACAACAGAAACAGACCAGGGGAAGGAAATGGCATGATCAGTCCCATTCAATCGGCTCCCGTGCAACGCGGGGCCGCACGCCTGCGTCAGCTGGACGGCGCGACGCAGAGCGGGTGCAATGTCTTCGAGTGCGGAGCCAAGGTGATCGCCTGCGCCGGCGTCTGCCTTTCCGGCGTCGGATCGGCCGCGTGCATCGCGTGCCTCGGCTCGGCCTACGACTCCTGCAAGGATTGTTTCTGATCGGATCCCGTGACCAGCCCCGGCCGCCTCACGGCACCGGGGCTGACGGGCCGAAAGGATGCGCAGCCGTGGCCTGAACGGGAACCAGCGGGACGAAGAATCGAAAGGGAGCCGAATCGGATGGACGCGCCTGTTCAGGCATCGCCGATGCCACGCCGATATATGCAGGACATCGTCGGGCGCGACTGGGCGCCCGACGCGCTCGCCATGCTCCGGGACGTCCCGCGACGCCGGGAAAGGCGCGGCAAGAAGGCGGCCAATCCCTGTCTGATCCAGCTCACGACCTTTGTCGTTTGCCGGCGGCGCAAGAGCTGAGAGCGGCGGCCCGCGGCTCATGGCGCTTCGCTTGCCGGGCTGATTCCCGCCGGAGCGGGGTCCCGCGGCGGGCGGTCTCCGGGCGCCCCCGAAACCCCTGGATCGCTTCGAATCCGGCCCTCTTTTCTTACCGCTCCATCATCACCATATACGCTGTCGAAGGCGTGCCGGAACGGGCGCCGACGTCACGACATGTGCCTAATTTCGAACGGATCATTTCGCGCCGCCAGGGCGAAGGATTCGGGTCAGGAGGACAAATTGAACTTCGAAACCTATACGGAGCGGGCCCGGGGATTCATCCAGTCCGCACAGACGGGGGCCCTGGCCGACGGCCACCAGCAATTCACCCCCGAGCACATCCTGAAAGTCCTGCTCGACGACCCCGAGGGGCTCGCCGCGGGACTGATCGAGCGCGCCGGCGGCGACGCCAGGCTGGCGCTTTCCGAGACCGAGCAGGCGCTCGCCGCCCTTCCCAAGGTGAGCGGCGGCTCGGGCCAGATTTACCTCGCACAGCCGACCGCCAAGGTCTTCGAGACGGCCGAGAAGGCAGCCAAGAAGGCCGGCGATTCCTTCGTCACGGTCGAGCGGCTGCTGCTCGCGCTGGCGATCGAGAAGGACGCCAAGACGGCGAAGATCCTCGCCGATGCCGGGGTGACGCCGCAGAGCCTCAATGCAGCGATCGAAGAGATCCGCAAGGGGCGGACGGCCGACAGCGCCTCGGCCGAAAGCCAGTATGACGCGCTGAAGAAATACGCCCGCGACCTGACCGAGGACGCGCGCGAGGGACGGCTCGACCCGGTGATCGGCCGGGACGAGGAGATCCGCCGCACCATCCAGGTGCTGGCGCGGCGCACCAAGAACAACCCGGTGCTGATCGGCGAGCCCGGCGTCGGCAAGACGGCGATCGCCGAGGGCCTGGCGCTGCGGATCGTCAATGGCGACGTACCGGAGAGCCTCAAGAACAAGACGCTGCTGGCGCTCGACATGGGCGCGCTGATTGCCGGCGCGAAATATCGCGGCGAGTTCGAGGAGCGGCTGAAGGCGGTGCTGTCCGAGGTCCAGGCGGCCGAGGGACAGATCATCCTCTTCGTCGACGAGATGCATACGCTGGTCGGCGCGGGCAAGGCGGACGGGGCGATGGACGCCTCGAACCTCTTGAAGCCGGCGCTGGCGCGCGGCGAGCTGCATTGCGTCGGCGCGACGACGCTCGACGAGTACCGCAAGTATGTCGAGAAGGACGCGGCGCTGGCGCGGCGCTTCCAGCCGGTCTTCGTCGACGAACCGACGGTCGAGGACACGATCTCGATCCTGCGCGGCATCAGCGAGAAATACGAGCTCCATCACGGCATCCGGCTGACCGATTCGGCGCTGGTCGCCGCGGCGACGCTGTCGAACCGCTACATCACCGACCGCTTCCTGCCGGACAAGGCGATCGACCTTGTCGACGAGGCCGCGTCACGGCTGAGGATGCAGGTCGATTCGAAGCCCGAGGCGCTCGACGAGCTCGACCGGCGGATCATCCAGCTCAAGATCGAGCGCGAGGCGCTGACCAAGGAGACCGACCAGGCGTCGAAGGACCGGCTGGCGCGGCTCGAGAAGGAACTCGCCGACCTCGAGGAGCAGAGCCAGTCGCTGACCCAGCGCTGGATGGCGGAGAAGGACAAGCTCGCCTCCGCGACCAAGCTCAAGGAGCAGCTCGACCAGGCGCGGGCCGATCTCGACCGGGCCCAGCGTTCCGGCGACCTCGCCAGGGCGGGCGAACTCGCCTACGGGACGATCCCGAAGCTGGAGAAGGCGGTCGCCGACGCCGAGGAAGCCGGCCGCGAAGGCGGCGACATGGTCGAGGAGGCGGTGACGCCCGATCACATTGCCCAGGTCGTGTCGAGGTGGACCGGCAACCCGGTCGACATGATGCTCAAGGGCGGGCGCGACAAGCTGCTCAGGATGGAGGACGAGCTCGCCAAGCGGGTCGTCGGCCAGGCGGAGGCGGTGCATGCGGTGTCGACCGCGGTGCGCCGGGCCCGCGCCGGCTTGCAGGACCCGAACCGGCCGATCGGCTCCTTCATGTTCCTCGGCCCGACCGGCGTCGGCAAGACCGAGCTGACCAAGGCGCTCGCCTCCTTCCTCTTCGACGACGAGACGGCGATGGTCCGGATCGACATGTCGGAATTCATGGAGAAGCATTCCGTCGCCCGGCTGATCGGGGCGCCGCCCGGCTATGTCGGCTATGAGGAGGGCGGTACCCTGACCGAGGCGGTGCGCCGGCGGCCGTATCAGGTGATCCTCTTCGACGAGGTCGAAAAGGCCCATGCCGACGTCTTCAACGTGCTCCTCCAGGTGCTCGACGACGGGCGGCTGACCGACGGCCAGGGCCGCACCGTCGACTTCCGCAACACGATCATCGTGATGACCTCGAATCTCGGCAGCGACTACCTCGCCAACCTCGGCGACGATCAGGATGTCGACGAGGTGCGCGAGATGGTGATGGGCGTCGTCCGCTCGCATTTCAGGCCGGAATTCCTCAACCGGCTCGACGACATCATCCTGTTCCACAGGCTGAAGAAGAGCGAGATGGGCGCGATCGTCGACATCCAGCTGGTCAGGCTGCAGAAGCTGCTCGACGAGCGCAAGATCACGCTCGACCTCGACGAGTCGGCCCGCAAGTGGCTGGCCGAGAGGGGATACGACCCGACCTATGGCGCGCGTCCGCTGAAGCGCGTCATCCAGCGCGAGGTCCAGGACCCGCTCGCCGACAAGATCCTCGCCGGCGAGATACCGGACGGCGCCAGGGTCAAGATCACCGGCGGAACGGACAAGCTCCTGTTCCTGCCGCAGGTCACGGGCGGCAAGGCCGAGGCGGTTGCCTGACGATCCGTTGCAACAGCCCGACACGAAAGGAAAAGGCCCGGCGAATGCCGGGCCTTTTCCTTTACAGCGCCCCGACGAGCCAGCCGGCCTGGCGCGCTAATTGGTCGAGGCGACCTCGGTCGGGATGCCCTGGTTGCCGAGCAGGTTGTCGATGCGCTGGCGCTCCTTTTCGAAGGAGGCGAGAAGCTCGTTCTCGAGGACGCGGCCGCGCGGCAGGCGAATCCGCAAGGGGTCGACCGGCTTGCCGTTGACGCGAATCTCGAAATGGAGATGCGGCCCCGTCGACAGGCCCGTCGAGCCGACATAGCCGATGACCTGGCCCTGGCGGACGCGCGCGCCCGTCCGGATGCCGTTGGCGAACTTGGTCTGGTGGGCGTAGGCCGTCTCGTAGCCGTTGGTGTGCTTGAGGACGATGAGGTTGCCGTAGCCGGATGTCCGTCCGGCCTTCTCGACGACGCCGTTGCCCGCGGCGAGGATCGGGGTCATGCGCGGCGCCGCATAGTCGACGCCGGCGTGAAGGCGGGTATAGCCGAGGATCGGATGGCGGCGCATGCCGAAGCGGGAGCGCAGGACACCGGACGTGATCGGCTTGCGCATCAGGAATTTCTTCGCGCTCTTGCCCTCGTCGTCATAGTAATCGACGATTCCGTCGTCCGGCGTGCGGAAGCGATAGAAGCGCTTGGTGGAGCCGTTGAGGGTGAGCGACGCGAAGAGGATCTCCGGGTCGCTCGCCTCCGGGCCGTCCTCGGGCAGCGAGTGGAATATCTCGATCGCATCGCCGGGGCTGATCCGCGCCTGGAAATCGACGTCGAAAGCGAAGATGCGCACAAGCTGATCGATCAGCGGCTTGGGCACTTCCTGTTCAAGGGCCGTGCGGTAGAGCGCCTCATAGACCCTCGGCATGGTGCCGTAGGTCTCCGTCTCGACCTCGGCCAGCGCGTTGCCGCCGAGACGCGGCTCGTCGGTGCGCCGGAAGCCGTTGTCGTCGGTCCGCGCGACGCTCGCCTGATGGACGCCGTCATCATAGAGGCTGACCCGGATCGGCGCCGGGTCGGCGCTGTCGATGTCCGCCGCATAGGCGATACGGACCTTCTGGCCGACATGCATGCCATTGAGGTCGACGAGCTTGGAAAGTGCGTCGGTGATCGTCGCGGCGTCGGCTTCGGAGATATCATTCTCCTGGAGCAGCTTCAGGAAGGTCTCGCCCTTGGCGACGGCGATGATCCGCTCCTCGATGCCGTCGCCGCCGGCATCGCCGGAGGAGGACTTGACGACGCTCGAGACGTTTTCCGGGACGATGCTGACGTCGAGCGCGCTGAACGGATCGTCCTCGACGAAGTCCTCGGCGTCGCCGCTCGCATCGGCATAGGCCATCGACGAGACCGGCAGGGCGCCGCCGTCGTCACCGGCATTGAGCGACGCCCTGACGATCGCCTCGACGTCTTCCGTCGTCGGAGCCAGGCTGGTGTCGACCTCGACGCCGCCAACCGGGAAATCGGAGATCTTCACCGACACTTCGCCGTCGACGTCGGCGCCGTAGAACTCGTCGTCGGCCTCGGCGACCGCCTCGCCCGAAGCCGGCGGCTCCGGCGCCGAGGTGTCGGCGAAGATACGCAGCGCGTCATAGGCCGGTATCTGGCTGTCGACATCGGACTCGCGGGCGGACAGCGTGGCGGAGATCTTGGCAAAGGGCCGCAGCTTGATGAAGTCGCGCTCACCCTGCTTGGTGACGGTGCTGACCTGAAGGATCTGGCGGCTCGAAACCTCCTCGAGCAGCGGCTGGATGCGATCGCCCTTGCGGCCGAAGGTGATCGCCCCGGGTTGCGCCGCGGCGATGCCGGCGCCGGCGTCGGGGAGCTCGGCAAACTGGTGCGGATTGGAAAGGGCGGCCATCAATGCGCCGCCCATCAGGAAGATCGATGTCAGGCCGGTGAGGATCGTGCCGGACAGCCAGCGGACGCTGACCGAGCGGCGGACCGGCGCCTCGTCGGATTCCTCGCCGATGAGAAGCGGCGGCTCGATCCCCAGATCGACCCGGTCGCCGCCATTGTGGAAGACGTTGCCAAGGAGCGTCGGTCCTCTCACGACCGCGTCCTTCCGCCGAATTCAGACCCCGTCATCCGCACTTCGCGTCCCCCTGACAAGGCCGGTATCCGGCCTCGTTGCGGCGCCTGGCAAGGAACGGCCCGGCGCGCCACCACCCAGGTCATTTGAATCGGCCGTATTCTTGGCACTAATAAGGCGTCGGTGACAACCGTGGCGGCGGAAATCGAAGCATTTCGATTTTAGCCGGCAATTTGTTTCGGAGGGTGTTGACACGGGTCCGGGGCCCCCACTATATAGCCCCAACACGAGGACGGCGGCGCCGCAAGGTGACGCGACGGTCCTCGGTTCTCTCTGCTTGCAGTCAGCGAGACTGAATATTCGCTCCGGCGAATGTCTCGCCTGCATGGCCGGTTCCGGGAAACCGGAGTGGCCGAACGACGGATTGTCTCCGTCGTGTTGTTTGACAAGTGAATAGGAAGAAAGAGAAACGTAGACGGCGGAGTCCTTGCGGACCGGGGCGTCTTCGGACAAACCGGTCGAAAGAGACTTCGGCGGTACTACGTTTAACAAGAACCCATTCGTGTCGGTCGCAAGACCGGAACGGATGTGTGCTTGGGACTCGTCAATAGACAAAGTCAACGTAGTGATCAGCCGAGACAAGTTCTCAGTTCAACCTGAGAGTTTGATCCTGGCTCAGAACGAACGCTGGCGGCAGGCCTAACACATGCAAGTCGAACGAGAAGCCAGACTTCGGTTTGGTGGAAAGTGGCAGACGGGTGAGTAACGCGTGGGAATCTACCCAGTGGTACGGAATAACTCAGGGAAACTTGGGCTAATACCGTATGAGCCCGAAAGGGGAAAGATTTATCGCCATTGGATGAGCCCGCGTCTGATTAGCTAGTTGGTGGGGTAACGGCCTACCAAGGCGACGATCAGTAGCTGGTCTGAGAGGATGATCAGCCACA
>NZ_JAGRLA010000059.1 GCF_020442045.1 Bauldia sp.
CCCGATACCGTCGATCGCGACGACCGCGGCGTCGGTTCCGTCGACCGCTATCTCGATGATACGGGTGCGATCGGTGTTGACGAGGCGCAGCCGGCAATCCGACGCGGCGGGCAGGCCGATCTCCGCCTCCGCCGCACCATTGGCGCTGCGGATGTCGCCATAGGTGCCGGCCTTGCTGGCGCCTCGCCTGGTATAGAAGCCGCGGAACGTCCCCTTCTCGAGATCGATCGGCCAATCGCGGAGCTGCACCACCACATCCGCCGCATAGGGCTCGGTGGTGTCGCCATCGACAATCAGGATGCCGACCAGACCGCGCCCGAGTTGCTCGGCCGTGTCGCAGTGGGTGTGAAACCAGAATGTCCCGGTGTCGGGGGGTGCGAAGCGGTAGCGGTAGCGCCCGCCCGGCTCGATCGGCGGCTGGACGAGATAGGGAACGCCATCCTGGTCATTCGGCAAACGGATGCCGTGCCAGTGGATCGATGTTTGCTCGTCGTCGCGCGGCAGGTCGTTCTCGACGACGACATCCAGCCGGTCGCCGAGCCTGATCCGGAGCACCGGCGGCCACTCGCCGTCCGAGAACGTCCACATCGGCATTGCGCGGCCATCGAAGCAGGGGAGATCCACCTGGCGTTCTGCAGCCACGAAGCGAGCCGATACCGTGCTGCCGGCGCCCGGCGGGAGCGGGGGCGGCAACGTCCGCGCCAATGCCGCGACGCGCGTCGCGCCGGCAACACCGGCACCCGCCACCAGGCAGGCCGTCCCGGCAATGAAGTGGCGACGCGTGAGCATGATCGAGGCGGGCTTCCGGACTCGAGAGCCCGGATACTGCTGCCCCCCTCCGCCAAAGACAATCTCCTCAAACGCGCATAGGGCTCAGTCCAGCGTCCGCCGGTAGCGGACCAGCGCAATCCCGGCGACGGCCGCCCAGAAGACCAGAAGCGGCCAAACGTTGTTGGCGACTTCCGGAACCCCGCCGCCTTTCAGCATGACGCCGCGCACGACCCGCAGGTAATGCGTCAGTGGAATAACCTGGCCGATCACCTGCGCCCAGTCCGGCATGCCACGGAAGGGAAACATGAAACCGGACAGAAGGATCGACGGCAGGAAGAAGAAGAAGGTCATCTGCATCGCCTGCATCTGGTTCCGGGCGATGGTCGAGAAGGTGTAGCCGAGCGTGACGTTGGCCGCGATGAAGAGCAGCGTAACCGTCAGCAGCAGCCACATCGGTCCCTTCATCGGCACCGCGAAGAGCACCGCGGCGGCGACCAGGATCACCGCCACCTGAACGAAGCCGAAGCCGATATAGGGGACGATCTTGCCGATCATGATCTCGTAGGGCCTCGCCGGCATCGCCATGAGATTCTCGATCGTGCCGCGCTCGACCTCGCGGGTGAGGGCGAGCGCCGTCATCAGGATCGTCGTCATGGTGAGGATGGTGCCGAGCAGGCCGGGGACGATGTTATAGGCGGTGATCCCTTCGGGATTGTAGAGACGGTGGACGATGACATCGACCGGCAAGCCGCCGGGGGAAAGCGACGCGAGCGGTCCGGTCGTCTCGTGCGAAATGGCGCTGCGAACGATCTCGTTCAGCGATCCGAGGGCATTGGCGGTTGCCGCCGGGTCCGTCGCATCCGCCTCGACGAGAAGCTGCGGGCGTTCGTGACGGACGAGCTTGCGTTCGAAGCCGACGGGAATCGTCACGATGTAGTTGAGATCGCCGCGCGCCAGCATCTGCCGGGCCGCCGCCTCGCCCATCGGTTCCGGCGCGACCGCGAAATAGTCGGAAACCTGCATGCCGGTGACGATGGCGCGGCCGACCGGCCCGTTGTCGGCGATGATGACGGCGGTGGGCAGGCGCTTCGGGTCGGTGTTGATGGCGAATCCGAACAGCACGAGCTGAAGGATCGGCACGCCGATGATCATCGCGAAGGTGAGCCGGTCGCGGCGCATCTGGATGGTCTCCTTGACCATCACCGCCATCACCCGCGACCAGGAGAAGGAACGCAGGCGAACCCTCCGCCGGCCGGCCAGGGGCGTCGCGGCGTTCGGTATCGCGTTCATCGCGGTGCCTCCTTCGAGGCTCGGGCTCCGCCCTCGCACCTCGGGATGGCCGGGCCGGCAGCGGTTCGAACATCGGGACGCCCTGGATGACCAAGCACCCATCGCCGTCCCGAGGTGTTCCGCGAAGCGGAGCCTCGAAGGACGCGAGACCTCTGACCGGCCGTCCGGAAACACCGCACCCCGGTCATGGCCGCGCCTCCGTGCCGCCGTTGCCATCGAAGTTGTCGGCCGTCTGGCCCATCAGCCGGATGAAGACATCCTCGAGGCTGGTCTCGTCCGGTTCGGCGCGGGCGCCGGTTCCGGCGATGACTTCCCTGACCGCCTGTTCCAGAAGCCGTTCGTCGGTGCCGACGACATGAAGGTCGTTGCCGAAGGAGGCGACCTGATCGACCCCCGGCCGTTCCCTCAGCCGGCGGGCGAGCGCCGCGCCGCTTTGTCCCTTGACGACGAAGGTATGGAGGCCCGAATCGGCGATGACCTCCGGCACGGTTCCCCGCGCAACCACCTGACCATAGGCGATGTAGACGATGCGGTGGCAGCGCTCGGCCTCGTCCATGTAGTGGGTGGAGACCAGGACGGTCAGGCCATTGCCGGCGAGCTCGTGAATCTCGTCCCAGAATTCGCGCCGCGCCTTGGGGTCGACGCCGGCGGTCGGCTCGTCGAGGAGAAGAAGCTGCGGCTTGTGCATGACGCAGGCGGCGAGTGCCAGGCGCTGCTTCCAGCCGCCGGAGAGCGTGCCGGCAAGCTGGTTGCGGCGGTTGGTGAGACCGAGCTGCCCGAGGGTGCTGTCGACATAGTCCCCGCGCGGGGTCAGGCCGTAGAGGCGGGCGACGAAATCCAGATTCTCGCGGATCGTCAGATCCTCGTAGAAAGAGAAGCGCTGGGTCATGTAGCCGACTTCCAGCTTGATGCGGTCGGCCTCGGTCCTGATGTCGTAGCCGAGGCAGGTGCCGTCGCCGGAATCCGGCTTCAGCAATCCGCAGATCATCCGGATGGTGGTGGTCTTTCCCGACCCGTTGGGACCGAGGAAGCCGACGATCTCGCCGCGGGAGACGGTCATGTCGACGTGGTCGACCACGGTCTTGCCGCTGAAGGCCTTGGTCAGCCCGCTGATCTCGATGATCGGCTCGCCATTCATGATCCGGCCCCGCCAAGAATCCGGACGTCGATCGGCTGGCCGACCTTGAGAGACCCGGCCGCGCCGAGGGGGCGGGCCTCGACGCGGAAGACAAGCTTCTCGCGGTTGTCCTTCGAATAGATGACCGGCGGGGTGAACTCGGATTCGGTGGCGATGAAGTCGATCTCCGCCACCATGTCCGGGTCGCAGTTGTCGCAGGAGATAGAGACCCTGTCGCCGAGAGCGATCTCCGCGAGCATCGGTTCCGGAAGGAAGAAGCGGACCTTCTTGTTGGCGCCCGGCAGGAGCGAGACGACCGGCTCGCCGGCCGCGACCCGCTCGCCGGGCTCGAAGAAGGTCTCCTCGATGAAGCCCGCCGAGGGCGCCTTCAGCGTCCGTCGCTCGAGGGCGATCCTGGTCCGGGCGAGGGCCGAGGCCTGCGCCGCGACGTAGCGCTCGGCCGCGTCGATCTCCTCCTCGCGGGCGGGAAGCTTCGCGACCTCGAGCTGGCGCTCGATCGCCTCCACCTTGGCCTTGGCGGCGTCGCGCTTGGCCTTGGCATTGTCGACGGCGGTCGCGGCGACGACGCCTTTCTCCCTGAGCTGGAGCTGGCGGGTATAGTCCTCGTCGGCGATCTTGAAGGTAGCGCGGGCCTCGCTGAGCTCGGCAACGATGACGCCGATCTCCTCCGGGCGCTTGCCGGAGAGCAGATTGGCGAGCTGGGCCCTGGCCTGGGCCAGCAGGGCCTCCGCCCTGGTGACCGCTTCCTTCTCGTCCGCGTCATCGAGGCGAACGACGACATCCCCTTCCCCGACCATCGCGCCGGCATCCACCGGCCGCGCGACGACCCGTCCGGCGGTCTCGGCCGAGACATAGACGTAGGTGCCCTCGATATAGCCCTGCAGCGCCGTGTCCGAGGTGCCGAAGCACCCGGCGAGAAGCAGCGCCGATGCGATCACCAGCGCTTTCATGGCCCTGCCTCCGCCTCCAGGATCGCCTCGACATGCAGCAGGATGACGCGCCGGATCGCGGCGCGCTCGTCCTCTCCGATCGACGGCCATTCCATGCGCCTGAGGACGAGGGCATGCGCGACCCTGAAGACCATGATCTGGCCGATCATCGCGAAGACCCGGATCCTGACCTCCTCGTCTTCCTCGCTTCGCCCGAGAATCCGCGCGACCAGCTTCGCTCCGAGCGCATGGGTGCCGCCCATGAAGCGATAGATGATGTCGAAGGCGCTGGTCGGCTGGAGCTGCTCGCGAATGATGAAACGGGCCCAGCGTTCGGCCTCGTCGGTACCGAGAATGACGTCGACATAGGTCTCGATCATCCGGAACAGCGTGGCGCGCGCCGCCTCGACGGATTCCGTCGCTTGCGGCGCGCTGGCCAGTGCGACGGCCGGACCGACCAGACCCGAGGTCCGCTCGACGATATATTCGGCGACGGCGCGATACAGCTCCTCCTTGCCGCCGAAGTGATAGACGATCGCAGCGAGGTTCGCGCCGGCCTCCCTCGCGATCTCGCGGGTGGTCGCGCCTTCGAATCCCTCCCGGCCGAAGACATCCAGCGCCGCCGCGATCAGCCGCGCGCGCGTGTCGGCGCCGCGGTCCCGCCGGGCGCGACGGTAGTGGCGGGAAACCGGCAATTCGCCATCGGCCCGTGCCGCGGCCGCATCCCCCGGGCCTGTCTTCCTCGACGTGGTGGCTCCTGCCATGCGGTATCTCCCGTATCCGAAATCTAAATCACACGTTTGAACGACATAGTCAATCGTTTGATTTATTTATGGAAGAAGCGACCGGGAGAAAGTGCGTGTGTCGCGAATAACACTGTTATTACAATGGCTTATTGTCGGATGCGGAGCCGAGGAAACCGCTCGCTTGCCGGCCGGCTAGAGCCGATCGCGCAGCGCGTACCAGGACATCCCGGCGACAAGCGCCGGATAGCGCAGCCACCGGCCGCCGGGGAAAGGCGGACAGGGAAGGCCCGCAAACACGTCGAACCGGGTGGTGTCGCCGCCGATCGCGTCGGCGATCAGCTTGCCGGCAAAGGGCGCCAGCGCCACACCCTGACCGGAATAGCCGGCGGCCGTGTAGACCCCCGGCCGCAGGCGGCGAATATAGGGCAGCCGCTGCATGGTGATCGCCAGCCGGCCGCCCCAGGCATAGTCCACCTTCGTGCCCTTCAGACGGGGATAGACATTGAGCAGGTGGCGGGTGACGAATTCGGCGACATCCGTACGCTCGGTCGGGGCGTAGGACTCGCCACCACCGAAGAGCAGCCGTCCGTCGGCGGTCGGGCGGAAATAGTAGACCACGAAGCGCGTGTCGGAGACCGCGGCTCCACTCGGGATGAGGCCACCCGGCCGGCCGGCGCCGATCGGCGCCGTCGCCAGGATGTAGTTGTCGATCGGCATGACATGGGCTTCGGTGTCGTCGTCGATGCCGTCGAGATAGCCGTTGCCGGCAAGCAGGACGATGTCGGCGGCGACGCTGCCCTTCCCGGTCGTCACGGTCCAGCGGCCGGATTTCGCCACGCGGGTCGCGCGCGAGCCTTCAAAAATCCTGGCGCCGGCACCGGCGGCGGCACGGGCAAGACCGCGGGCGAATTTCAGCGGGTCGAGATGGCCGGCGCCATTGTCGAGGCGCCCGCCGTGATAACAGTCGGTGCCGATCGCCGCCGCGACCGCCTCGCGGTCGAGCCACTCGACCGCCCCGTAGCCGTAGTCGTCGCGCAGCGTGTCGACATAGGCCCGCTCTTCGGCAACCAGGCGCGGCTTGTGGACCGCCTCGATCAGCCCGAGCCGCCAGTCGCAATCGATGCGATGCCGGGCGATCAGGCCGAGGGTCAGCGCCTTGGCTTCCTCGCCGAGACGCCAGAGGCGCAGCGCGTCGTCGCGACCGAAGCGGCTTTCGAGCCAGCCCTGGTCGCGGCGCTGGCCGGAATGGAGCTGCCCGCCGTTGCGGCCCGACGCCCCCCAGCCGACGCTGTTGGCCTCGACGACAACCGCGTCGACGCCCCGCTCGGCGAGATGCAAGGCCGCCGAAAGCCCCGTGAAGCCGCCGCCGATGATCGCGACATCGGCGGTGACCGGCTCGGTCAGCGTCGGATAGACGGGAACCGGGTCGGCCGATGCGGCATAGAGCGATGGAGCGTCAGCGAGCCGCATCGGTATTGCCCCTGCCCGAACGCCCGGTCACGTCTTCCGGCTCTCCGTGGGATAACGGGTGCCGTCGGTGTGCGCGTAGCCATCATCGTCGGCGACGAGATCGATACCGGGGTACCAGGCCTTGCCGCCTTCCGGCATCCGCGTCCCGACCTCGAGCAGGACGACGTCGGCGTTCGACCGGTTCTGGAAATGATGGCCATCCGGGTCGCCAGCCCTGAACCCGGCGCAGTCCCCGGCCCTGAGACTCTCCTCGCCGCTGTCGGTAACGAGCGTCGCCTCCCCTTCCAGAACATAGACGAACTCGTCCTCGTCGGTGTGCCAGTGGCGCTGGCTGGACCACGCGCCGGGCGGCAGGCGGCAGATATTGACCCCGAACTGGGTGAGGCCGGCCGCATCGCCGAGCTTCACCTTCCTGCGCTTGCGGCAGGGTCCGTCAAAAGGCGCCGGATAGACCGTGCCGTCGGAGCGCGGCGCCAGATCCCGATCAATCTTCTTCGACATGCCACACTCCTCGCTCCCCGCCGGGAGCCATTCCGAAACGCTCAGACATTCAACAGGAGATATTCGCGCTCCCACGGACTGATCACCTGCATGAAGGTCTCGTATTCGGCCTGCTTGATCGCCCGATAGGTCGCGACGAAGGCCCGGCCGAAGATATCGGCCAGTTCCTCGCAATCCTCGAACAGGGCCAGCGCCTCCAGCAGGCCGCGTGGAAGATCGATCTCGTCGACATTGGCGCCACCGCTGACCGGCTCCGAACACGGCACACCGCCGACGATACCGAGATAGCCGCATGCGAGCGAGGCGGCGATGGCGAGGTAGGGGTTGGCGTCCGAGGAGGGAATCCGGTTCTCGACGCGACGCGCCGCGGGCGACGAATTCGGCACCCGCAGACCGACGGTGCGGTTGTCGTAGCCCCATTCGGTGTTGACCGGCGCCGAGGCCGCCCGCTGCAGGCGGCGATAGGAATTGACATAGGGCGCCATGATCGAGGTCACGGAAGGCAGGAATTTCTGCGAGCCGCCAATGAAATTGAAGAAGGCCTGCGTCGGCTCGCCGGCCTCGTCGGAAAAGATGTTCTGGCCGGTTGCCGTATCCTCGATCGACTGATGGATATGCATGGCGGAACCCGGCTCGCCCGACATCGGCTTGGCCATGAAGGTCGCATACATGTCGTGGCGGAGCGCGGCCTCGCGGATCGTCCGCTTGAACTGGAAGACCTGGTCGGCAAGGCCGAGGGGGTTGCCGTGACGGAGGTTGATCTCCATCTGGGCCGCGCCTTCCTCGTGGATCAGCGTGTCGATCTCGAGGCCCTGCTGCTCCGAGAAATCGTAGATGTCGTCGAAGAGATCGTCGAATTCGTTGATCGCGGCAATCGAATAGGACTGACGCGCGGTCTCCGGCCGGCCCGAGCGGCCGGTCGGCGGCGCCAGCGGGTAGTCGGGATCCTTGTTGGGGCGGACGAGATAGAATTCGATCTCCGGCGCGACCACCGGCCGCCATCCGCGCTTGTCGTAGAGCTCGATGACCCGGCGCAGCACCTGGCGCGGCGCGATGTCCACGGCGCGCCCGTCCGCGTAGCGGGCATCGTGGATGAGCTGCGCGGTCGGGTCCTCCTCCCATGGGACGACGGCCAGGGTGCTGAGGTCCGGCTCAAGCAGGACGTCGCGGTCCGCCTCGTCGTTCTGGAACGTGTCGTCGTCGGCCGGCCAGTCCCCGGAAATCGTCTGGGTGAAGATCGACACCGGCATCGACATCACCGGCCCGGCGAGAAACTTGCTGACCGGCATCATCTTGCCACGGGCGACGCCGGCCTGATCGGGGACGATGCACTCGATATCCTCGATACGTCGGGCGGCCAGCCAGTCTCGCGCTTCCTCGAGGGAGGCGACGCCACTGGCGCGCCCGTCGATCGTGTTTGGGTCCTTCGCTTTTCGCAAAAATCACCTGTCTGGCCGGCGCTTCCCGCCCCGGCAGAGAAGCTTCATTGCCCGGGGCATGGGATCATGGGAACGATCGATTGATTTTGCTCGGAAAACCGGCGCCGGGCAACCGAGGCATCCCCGGCCCGAGTTGGTTGAGGCCAATCATATTTGAATCTAACGTGAGCCGGGGAGCCACGCGCCAACACTCGAGCATGGAGTTCAGGATGCCAGTCGCCATCAGCCGCTACCCGCTCGCTGCATCACTTCTCGTCGCCCTGACCGCAATCGCGCCGGCCGAGGACAAGGTCGTCAACGTCTATAACTGGTCGGACTATATCGACGAACAGGTCCTCGAGGACTTCACCAAGGAAACCGGCATCAAGGTCGTCTACGACGTCTACGACAACAACGAGATCGTCGAGACGAAGCTGCTTGCCGGCGGATCCGGCTACGATATCGTCGTTCCCTCGGCGTCGAACATGGCGCGGCTGCGGGAGGCCGGAACGCTCCAGAAACTCGACAAATCGAAAATCCCCAACCTGGTGCATGCCTGGCCCGAAATCACCAGCCGCCTCGAGGTCTACGATCCCGGCAACGAATACGCGGTCAACTACATGTGGGGCACCACGGGCATCGGCTACAACGTCGACAAGATCGCCGCGATCATGCCCGACGCGCCGGTCGACTCCTGGGATATGATCTTCAAGCCCGAGATCGTGTCGAAATTCGCCGATTGCGGCGTATACCTGCTCGACACGCCGGAAGAGATGATCCCGGCGGCGCTCAACTACCTCGGCCTCGATCCGGACTCCAAGGATACCGGCGACATCACCAAAGCGGCGGAGCTGCTGAAGTCGATCCGGCCCTATGTCCAGAAATTCGACTCGTCCGAATACATCAACGCCCTGGCCAATGGCGATATCTGCCTGGCCGTCGGCTATTCCGGCGACGTGCTGCAGGCGCGCGACCGCGCCGCGGAGGCGGATGCCGGCGTGACCGTCGAATACGTCATCCCCGAGGAAGGCGCGCTGATGTGGTTCGACTCCTTCATCATTCCGGTTGACGCGCCGCATCCGGATGCGGCCCATCAATTCATCAATTTCATGATGCGCCCCGAATCCGCCGCCGCGAACTCGAACTACGTGTACTACGCCAACGGCAACATCGACTCCCAGCCGATGCTCAACGAGGACGTCATCAGCGATGCCGCCATCTATCCCGGCCAGATGACGATCGACCGGCTGTATACGACGACCGCCTATTCGCCGCGTGTCCAACGTGTGGTAACGCGCGAATGGACCGCGGTGAAGAGCGGCAGCTGACGAGACAGGGCGCGGCGTCGCGAGGCGCCGCCTCCCAACCGGGATCGGAGATTCGATGGCGGCTAAGGCAATTGGTCCGGTCAGGCGGACATTTGCTCCCTGGGATGATCCGGCGGCGCCGCCGTTCATAGAATTCCGCAACGTCACCAAGCGCTTCGGCGATTTCGTCGCCGTCGATAACCTGTCGCTGACCATTTACGAGCGCGAGTTCTTCGCCCTGCTCGGGCCATCCGGCTGCGGGAAGACGACGCTGATGCGGATGGTCGCCGGCTTCGAGGAGCCGACCGAGGGCGAGGTGCTGCTCGACGGACAGGACCTTGCCGGCGTCCCGCCCTACCGGCGGCCGACGAACATGATGTTCCAGTCCTATGCGCTGTTCCCGCACATGACGATCGAGGCGAATATCGCCTTCGGGCTCAAGCAGGACCGGATGCCGAAGGCGGAGATCAACGCCCGGGTCGAGGAGATGCTGACCCTGGTCAAGCTGACGCCTTTCGCGAAGAGGAAGCCGCACCAGCTCTCCGGCGGCCAGAAGCAACGGGTGGCGCTGGCGCGTTCGCTGGCCCGCAAGCCCAAGGTGCTGCTGCTCGACGAACCGCTCGGCGCCCTCGACAAGAAGCTGCGCGAGGAGACGCAATTCGAGCTCGTCGACCTGCAGCAGGAGCTCGGGCTCACCTTCCTGATCGTCACCCACGACCAGGAAGAAGCGATGACGGTCGCCGACCGCGTGGCGATCATGGATCACGGCCGCATCATGCAGGTGGCGACGCCGGCCGAGGTCTATGAGCAACCGAATTCACGCTACGTCGCCGACTTCATCGGCGACATAAACCTCATCGAGGGGCGGATCGTCGACCGCGCCGGCGGCCGGGTCTGGCTCGATTGCGGCGAGGCCGGAGGCATGATCGAGGTCGAGCAGGCGATGGAGGCGGCCACCGGCGACGACGCATGGTTCGCGATAAGGCCGGAGAAGATATCGCTCTCGCTCGAGGCGCCCGCCGCGCCCTCGGTCAACTGTATCACCGGCGAGGTCTGGGACATCGGCTATCTGGGCGACGTATCGATCTACCACGTACGCCTGCCGGACGGCACGACGATGAAATCGACGGTCACCAACCGCACCCGCCTGGTCGAGCGACAGATCACATGGGACGACAGGGTCTGGCTGACCTGGCCGCGCGACGCCGGCGTCGTGCTGACGCGATAGGCGGGAGATGACGACGGTGGATTCCCCAGGCAGGCACGATACCGCAAACAGGCCGAACCCGGCGCGCTGGCTGGTCGTCGCCATTCCCTATGTCTGGCTGTTCCTGCTCTTCCTGATCCCCTTTCTCATCGTCCTCAAGATCTCCTTCTCGCTGACCGCGATCGCGCAGCCGCCCTATACGCCGGTGCTCGACCTCGGCGGCGGCATCTCCGGCGTGATCGAGGCGTTCAAGGAATTCACCGTCGAGAACTATCTCTGGCTCACCGAGGACGCCCTATACGCAAAAGCCTATCTGTCGAGCATCGAGATCGCGGTGGTGTCGACCGCGCTGGTGCTGCTGGTCGGCTATCCGATCGCCTACGGGATGGCGCGGGCGCCGAAAGCGATCCAGCCGATGCTGCTGATGCTGATCATCCTGCCCTTCTGGACGTCGTTCCTGATCCGGGTCTATTCGTGGATCGGCATCCTCAAGAAGGAGGGCCTGCTCAACCAGTTCCTGCTGTGGCTTGGCGTGATCAGCAAACCGCTGACGATCCTCAACACCGACACCGCCGTCTATATCGGCATCGTCTATTCCTACCTGCCCTTCATGATCCTGCCGCTCTATGCGGCGCTGGAGCGGCTCGATCCGACGCTGCTCGAGGCGGCCGCCGACCTCGGCTGCCGGCCAAGCCGCGCCTTCTGGCGCGTCACCTTCCCGCTGTCGCTTCCCGGCGTGATCGCCGGCTGCTTCCTGGTCTTCATCCCGGTCACCGGCGAATTCGTCATTCCCGATCTGCTCGGCGGCTCCAACACCCTGATGATCGGCAGGACATTGTGGAACGAGTTCTTCTCGAACCGGGACTGGCCGCTGGCCTCCGCCGTCGCGGTGGTGCTGCTGCTCATCCTGGTGGTGCCGATCGTCATCTTCCAGAACCGCGCCGAGCGCGGCGAAGGCGCGATCAACAAGGTGCCGATGTGATGCCCGCGCGTCCGCTCCGGGTCGTCGCAGCCGCCGCCGGGAGCCTCCGCCGATGAACCGCCGGGCATCCTGGTTCAACGTCACCTCGATCGCGTTCGGGCTGGCCTTCCTCTACCTGCCGATCCTGCTGCTGATCATTTATTCCTTCAACGAGTCGCGGCTGGTCACCGTGTGGGCGGGCTTCTCGACCAAGTGGTATGTCTCGCTATTCTCGAACCAGGGCCTGCTCGACGCGGCATGGGTGACGCTGCGGGTCGCGCTGCTGTCGGCGACCGCCGCGACGATCCTCGGAACGCTCGCCGCCATCGCGCTTGTCCGTTTCGGACGGTTCTACGGACGGACGCTGTTCTCCGGAATGATCTACGCCCCGCTGGTCATGCCGGACGTCATCATCGGGCTGTCGCTGCTGCTGCTGTTCGTCGCCGTCGACTTCGGGCGCGGCTTCTGGACGATCGTCCTCGCCCATATCACCTTCTCGCTGTGCTTCGTCGCCATCGTCGTCCAGTCGCGGCTGTCCACCTTCGACCGCAGCCTCGAGGAGGCGGCGCTCGACCTCGGCTGTCCGCCGGTCCGGACCTTCTTCCAGATCACCCTGCCGCTGATCGCCCCGGCGGTGATCGCCGGCTGGATGCTGGCCTTCACGCTTTCCCTGGACGACCTGGTCATCGCCAGCTTCACCACCGGACCCGGCGCCACGACCCTGCCGATGAAGATCTACAGCCAGGTCCGGCTCGGGGTGACGCCCGAAATCAACGCGGTCAGCACCATCCTGATCGGCATCGTGTCGATCGGGGTGATCGCCGCATCACTTGTCACCAAGCGCCGCGAGGTCGCCCGGATCCGGGCCGAACGACAGGCCGCGGCGGGCATCAGGAACGGAATCTAGCCAGACCTCAGCCGTCGCTGGGGCTGGCCGGCGGCGCGGGGGCAGGCTCGGGCGCGGCCTCGCCGCGATCGACGGGGGGGCCGAGATCGGGAAGCACCCGCCAATCGCTCCAGGTGCCCTCGACGAGGAAGGGGACGTTCATGTCGCCGCCGTCGTCGCCCGCGCCGGCCAACGTCAGCGTACCCCGCGCGTCGATCGTCGGATCGAACATGCCGGCGTGTCCCGTCACCTGCAAGGCGAAGGCGTCGCCGGCCGCCCGGAGATCCTCGACGGTGACGACGCCCTCGCCGAAGGCAAGGGACGCGTTGGCGGAACCGAAGGCCGTCGACCCGGCCCATGCGGCGCCCTCGGGATCCTTGATCGCCTCCGGCAGGCGCGCAAGATCAACGCCGTCGAGGGCTCCGTCGGCGATCGCGATGGCGCCCGTTCCCGCCAAGGTCTCGATCAGGTCGCCCCAGGTGGCGCCCTTCGCGGTCGCATCGATCGTCACATCGCCGATTCCCTCGAGGGCATCGATCCCGGCAAATTCACCGAGGAGCCCGGCGACCGACATATCCTGCAGCCGGAGCTGAGCGGCGACATTCAGCGCGTCGTTGTCCATCGCCAGCGAGACCCGGGCATCGGCGGTGCCCTCTTCGAGCTCCGCTTCGCCGACATTGACGACCAATTCCCCGTTCTTGAGGGTGACGGTGGCGCCGGTGCGGCCGACCTCCATGGCGCCGGCAACCAGCCGCGAGGTCGACAGCCGCAGGTCGATATCACCGTCGGCGAGCGGCAGCGACGCGGGCGCGGACTGCCACGGTCCGGTCGCGGTCAGCCCGGCATTGGCCGCCTCGAGATAAGGGGACAGATCGAGGGATTCGAAGGCGAGCGTGCCGGAGATCGCGAGCGGCCCGTCGCCGACAGTGGCGGTCAGCGCGCCTTCCGCGGCGTTGCCGTCGAGCTCGAAGGTGGCATCGGAAACCGCGACCGTCGAGCCGAGCCAATTGACCTTGCCGTCGATCGCCCCGGCACCGAAGGTCGCCCCGGCCTCGGCCGGACGGCCCATCCATTCGGCGACCCGTCGGACAGAAGGCGTCGTCAGCTTGACATCGCCCTCGAGCTGGGTGCCATCCAGTTGCAGGGCGTTGCCGACAAACGAGAGACGCAATGGCGCCGCCGAAAAGGCGAGGCGCAGCGTCGAACTGCCGCCGGCCAGCAGATCAAGCGGTGCATCGATGCTGCCGTTGAACTCGACAGGCTCGCCGCGCCAGACAAAAGAGCCGTCACCCGCCGCCATCTGCGACGTGGTCGTCCAATCGAAGCTCGCCGTAACGCCGGTCAGCTCCCCCTTCCGGCCGGTGCGCTCGTCGGTATAGGAAATGGTGCCGTCGCGAATGGCCAGCCGGCCGAGCTGTACGTCGGCCAGCGGCGACGGCGGCTCGATCTCGTCGGTCGTCCCCTCCTTGTCGCCTTTCGACATCTGGGCGCCGATCACCCCGTCGGCCATGATCCAGTTGCCGACCCCATCCGCACCGGTCCTGAGATTGATATGGGGGTTGGCGAGGCGGAAGCGGGCGAATTCGAGCCTGCCGAGAAACAGGGGCAGGATCTCGAGCTTGGCCGTCATCGTCTCGATTTCCATGAACGGTTCGTCGCCCATCCCCGGCGCGTTCGCCAACCTGGCGTCGTTCAACCTGACCGTCAGATAGGGGAAGAGGCTGAGGTGCGGCTCACCCCGGAAGGTGAACTTCCGGCCGGTCCAATAGGCGATCTGGTCGACGATGCGGCTCTTGATCACATCCGGCGAAACGACCAAAGGCACGGCCGCCGCGGCAGCGACCACGACGACGACGACGATCAGCGCGCCGATTGCGAACCGTCTCGTGAGACTGGGCCCAGCCTTCGCCATTCCGGTTTCCTCTTGACTAGCCCCGCACCGGATAGGCAGAAACCCCCGGGTCCGCAAGGAATTTCTTGACTTTTTCCAGTGGCTTCTGGTCGCCTTGCGCAAACCCGATGGCCGCGCAATCGTTATTTGAGGGAGCCGGATATCTTGGCCGCGACGGACGATCAACCACTCTGGACACCTGCCGGGATCGAGGCGCTGCCGATCACCCGTTTTGCCGCGGAGGCGGAACGCCGCGCCGGCCGCCGCCTGGCCGGCTACGATTCGCTGCACGGCTGGTCGGTCGAGGACCCGGCGGCTTTCTGGGACCTGTTGTGGGATTTCTGCGACGTGGTGGGCGACAAGGGCGAACGCCACTCGCTCGATCTCGACCGCATGCCCGGCGGCCGCTTCTTCCCCGATGCGCGGCTCAATTTCGCCGAGAACCTGCTGCGTCGCGACGACGATGCGGACGCCCTCGTCTTCCGCGGCGAGGACCGTGTCGCGACGCGGCTGAGCTGGCGCGAGCTGAATGAGCTGGTGTCGCGGCTGCAGCAGGCCCTGCGCGACCTCGGCGTCGAGCCCGGCGATCGCGTCGCGGCGCTGATGCCGAACATGCCGGAGACCATCGCCGCGATGCTGGCCGTGGCCTCGATCGGCGCCGTATGGTCGTCGGCATCGCCCGACTTCGGTTCACGGGGCGCCCTCGACCGTTTCGGCCAGATCGCGCCGAAGGTGCTGATCGCCTGCGACGGCTATTACTATGCCGGCAAGACGATCGACGTGTCGGAGAAGCTCGGCGAAATCGTCGCCGGCCTCCCCGGCGCCCCGGCGGTGATCGTCGTCCCCTATCTCGGGCGCGCGGAAGCCGTCGCCGCGGCCCTGCCAAACGCAAAAAGCCTGGCCGACACGATCGCCCCCTTCGCGGCCGCCGCGGTGGACTTCGTCAGGCTCCCGTTCTCGCACCCGCTCTACATCCTCTTTTCCTCGGGCACGACCGGCGTGCCGAAATGCATTGTCCATTCGGCAGGCGGAACGCTGCTCCAGCACCTGAAGGAACACCATCTGCAAAGCAGCGTCGTGCGGGACGAACGGGTCTTCTACTTCACCACCTGCGGCTGGATGATGTGGAACTGGCTGGTCTCCGGCCTCGGTCTCGGCGCGACGCTGCTGCTCTACGACGGCTCGCCGTTCCATCCCGGGCCGGACGTGCTGTTCGACTATGCCGTGGCGGAGCGGATGAACGTCTTCGGGACCTCCGCCAAATATATCGATGCGGTGAAGAAATCCGGCCTGAGGCCGATCGACCGTTTCGACCTGTCGCGCGTCCGGATGATGATGTCGACCGGATCGCCGCTGGCGCCCGAAAGCTTCGATTTCGTCTATCAGGCGATCAAGCCCGACATCCACCTGGCCTCCATCTCGGGCGGAACGGACATCGTCTCCTGTTTCGTCCTCGGCATCCCGAACAAGCCGGTCTGGCGCGGCGAGATCCAGGGGCCGGGGCTCGGCATGGCGATGGACGTCTACGACGAGGACGGCAAGCCGCTGCCTTCCGGCAAGGGCGAACTGGTCTGCACCCGGCCGTTCCCTTCGATGCCGATCGGTTTCTGGAACGACCCCGAGGGGGCCAGATACCGCGCAGCCTATTTCGAACGCTTCCCCGGAATCTGGTGTCATGGCGATTTCGCCGAATGGACCGCGCATGGCGGCATGATCATCCATGGCCGGTCGGACGCCACCCTCAACCCGGGCGGCGTGCGGATCGGCACGGCGGAGATCTATGCCCAGGTCGAGACAATCCCCGAAGTGACCGAAGCCCTGGCCATTGGCCAGGACTGGGATGGCGACGTCCGCATCGTGCTCTTCGTCCGGCTGAAGGAGGGTGTCGACCTCGACGAGGAGCTGATCGGCCGGATCAAGTCGGTGATCCGGCGCGGCGCGACGCCGCGTCACGTTCCCGCCCGGGTGGTGGCGGTCCGCGACATCCCGCGCACGAAGTCCGGCAAGATCGTCGAACTGGCGGTCCGCGAGGTGGTTCATGGCCGCCCGGTGAAGAATGTCGACGCCCTCGCCAATCCGGAAGCCCTGGCGTTTTTCAAGGACCGACAGGAGCTGTCCGAATAGGAACCGGCCTGGCCCGAGCCGCCGGCGGGGCGTTAAGTTTAATACAAGGTATCTTATTACAATGAAAACCGGGGTATCGAATCAATTCATTATTCAGGAAATAACAATTGTCTTCAGTGAAATAACTACCTGTTAACTGGATAAGCTCGACCTTCTGGCAGATTTACAGGCGGCATTCGCCAGCCGGGAGTACGAGCAATGGCCATCTTCAACCGTTTAGCCCGTGACGAGAGCGGCAACGTCGCGGTGGTTTTTGCCCTGGCGCTGATCCCCCTCTTCGGCGCCGTCGGCGCCCTCATCGACTATACGCGCGTCAGCAACCTCCGCGCCGAGGTCGCGGCGGCGATCGACGCCGGACTCCTGGCGGTCGGCAGCCAGCCGCCGATGTCTGACCAGCAGGCCTTTGACACGGTGAACAAGTGGCTGGAGACACATATCAAGCCGACCTATCAAGGCAACTGGAAGCTCGACTCCGTCGTCCAGCAAAAGGGCGGCAAGATCACCGCCACCGTCTCCGGCGCGATCGACACCACCATCGCCAAGGTGCTCGGAGTCCAGTCGATCCCGATCAGCGTCACCTCCGAAATCGTCAGCGCGGTGGGCAAGGTCGAGGTGGCGATGGTGCTCGACAACACCGGATCCATGGCGACCAAGAACAAGATCGGCAAACTCAAGGACGCGGCCGAGGCATTGGTCGATACCCTGGCGAAGGCGGTCCTCGACCCCAGCGACCTGAAGATCGGGCTGGTACCCTTCTCGCAGACCGTGAATGTCGGTCCCAACTACAAGGACGCCGCCTGGCTCGACAAGGACGGCAAGTCGGATTCGGCGAAGAGCCTGTTCCTCGGCCAGGAGGTCAACCGCCTCGACCTGTTCAAGGCGATGGGCACCACCTGGGGCGGCTGCGTGGAGACACGTTTCGGCTACGAGGCGAGCGAGACGCCGGCCGACAGCGCGAAGCCGAACACGCTCTATGTGCCGTTCTTCGCACCGGACGAACCGGGGATTGCGGGCGAGGGCGACAACGGCAAGAAGAACAACGGCACCAGCCCGCCCTACGACTACAACAACAGCTATCTCGACGACACGCCGCTCGGCACAATCAAGGCCGATCTCGCCACCAAGGGTCTCAACGACGCGCTGACACTGCCCGATTACCGGCTCCTCGAGGGCGACATCCTCAAATATGCCGGGTCACCGACGCCCTATGAGGGCACGACGGACAGCCTCAAATACGACTATGGTCCCAACTCGGGCTGCGAGATGGCGCCGATCATGCGGTTGACCACCAACACCGCGGAAGCCAAGACGGCGATCAACAAGATGATCGCCAACGGCAATACCGACATCCCGATCGGCGCAAGCTGGGGATGGAACGTCCTGTCGGACAAGGGGCCGTTCGGGGACGGCGTCGCCTATGGCACGGAAGACTGGACCAAGATCATGGTCCTGATGACCGACGGCAACAACGAGAACCAGACCGGCAACGAACTCAACGAATCCATCTATTCCGGACTTGGCTACGTGTGGCAGGAGAAGATGGGCGTCCCCGCCGACAACAAGAACAAATCGGCGCGGACAGCGGCGCGCGACGACAAGTTGTCCGAGATATGCACGGCGATGAAGGCGAAAGGGATCGTCATCTACACCGTCCGTGTCGAGACGAATAACGGCATGCCCAGCGATCCGGTGATGAAAGCCTGTGCCACCCAGCCCGACTATTACTACGAGGTCAACGACGTCTCGAAGATGGTCGCGGCCTTCGAGGACATCGGCAATTCGATCCAGAAACTGCGACTGGCGCGCTGATCGCTGATCCGGAAGGATTTCCGAAAGGGCCGCACGTTACGGCCCTTTCCGCCTTTTCGCCGATGGCGCCTGGCACCGATCCCTCCGAACTCGCCGAGTCGGTGGTCCCGCCCGGACTGCTGAAAGGGCGCTGCGGCGAAAGGGGACGGTGGGCAGCGCCGGCTAGCGCGAATGCTTCAGCCTCAATCCGGGCAGTCCTCGACCTGCCAGCCGGTCCCCGCCCGCAGGCTTCGCGACATGTGCGTGACCAGCGGGTCGTAGGCTTGCTTCCCGGCGGCGGGATATTCGATCGAAAGACCGTTCCAGACGGCGTCGCCGCAGGAGAGCAGCCAGCGGCGATAGAAGATGCGGTCACCCCTGGTGCCCGAGACGACCAGCCCGCGATCGTCGCGCCGACGATAGGTGATCGTCGCGCCGTCCTCCGGCGTCTCGTAGATGGCAATCGCCTCGTCGATGGTATCGAAGGTCTGGAGGCTGCCGAAGACGGCGACGGACGCGGTTCCGTCCGGCGAGGTGAATCGCAAGCCGTCGCCGTTGGCCGGCGGCTCGCCCGGCCGCCAATCGGCCGGCACGTCGGCGGTGGTGCCGAACCGTTCGTTGACGTAGGTCTGCCAGGTACCGGCAAAGGCGAAGCCGGTGGCGACCACCATCGCCATCAGCCCAAGGACGAGGCGGACCACTTCTACCCCGCCAGCACGCGCGTCGTCGGGAAGGTGATGCGGACCAGCGTACCCTGGGCCGGCACGCTGTCGATGGCGAATGAGGCGCGGTTCGCCTCGACCAGCGCCTTGGTCAGGGGCAGGCCGAGACCGGTCCCCTCGCCGGTCCGGCCCGACGTCGCAACCTGCCGGAACGGCTTCATCGCGGTCTCGATATCCTTCTCGTCCATGCCGATCCCGGTGTCGCGAATACGGATCACCACCTCGCCACTATCCTCCATCGCGGTCGCGACGATGACCTGGCCGCCGGCCTTGGTGAACTTGATCGCGTTGGACAGGAGGTTGAGCAGGATCTGGCGAAGCGAGCGCAGGTCGGCGACGACGTTCGGCAGGGTCGACGACAGGGACGTGCGGATAATGATCCGCTCGCGGTTGGCCTGCGGCTGCATCAGCGCGACGCATTCCTGGATGACGGCATTGACCGCGACCGACTCGAAGTTGAGATCGAGCTTGCCCGCCTCGACCTTCGACAGGTCGAGGAGGTCATTGATCAGGCTCATCAGGTGTTCGCCGGACAGATGGATATCCTTGAGATAGCTGCGATAGCGCTCGTTGCCGACCGGGCCGAACCGTTCGGCCATCATCACTTCGGAAAAGCCGATGATGGCGTTCAGCGGCGTGCGGATCTCATGGCTGATCCTGGCAAGGAACTCGGACTTCTGGACGTTGGCGGCTTCGGCGGCATGGCGCGCGGCCACCAGCTCCTCCTCGACATTCTTCCAGTGGGTGATGTCGCGAAGGACGGCGCAATATCTGCCGGAGTCGGTCAGCCTGCCGATCGTCATGAACATCGGGATGAGGCCGCCGCGCGGCACGCGGCCGATCACCTCGCGACCGTCGTTGAGAACGCTGGCGACGCCGTTGGAAGCGAGGCCATCGAGATAGTCCCGCGCCGGCTTGCGGCTCTCCTCGGCGAGGAGCTCGGTGAAGGGCTGGCCCGCCACCTCGCCGGCCTCGACACCGAACAACGCTTCGGCCGCGCGGTTCATGCGCTCGACCCGGCTTTCGGAATCGATCACCACGACTCCGTCCGTCGCGGTATCGAGCATCGCCTCGAGCTCGCGGATACGCGGCTCAACCTCGACCTGCGCCGGCGGCTCGGCGGGAGGCTTCGCCGCTACCTCGACGGGGGCCGGCTCCGGGGCCGCCTCGACCAGCGAGAGCATCAGCGCCGTCGATCCCGCCCATGTCACGGCGTGGAGCTTGGCGTCGACGGCGACGTCCGACCCGTCACCGCGAGCGGCCCGCAGCATCCCGCCGCTCAGCGTGCCGACGGACCAGTCCCGGCTGTCGGGGAAGATCGCCTCGGCGCCACCGGCGGCAAGAAATGCGTCGAGCGACGCGTAGCCGAGAAGGTCGAGCAAGGTGCGATTGGCAAAGAGGGTGCGAGCGTCACGGTAGATGGCGATGCCGACCGGCAGCTTGTTGAGGAGCGGCGTCTCGACGTCGGCCGCAGCGGGACGCGGCACCTTCCGGCGGTCATCGGCATCCGGCGCAGGCTCCGGCGCGGGCGCCTCCTCCTCGACGCCAAGCGCCTCGGCAATGCGTCGGAACGCATCCTGCTCCGATCCGGACAATCGCTTCGGCAGGATGCGGGTCGGGGTCTTGCCGAGATGAACGACGTTGGATTCCCGCGGCTCCTCGCGGCCCGCCTGCGGCGAAGCTTCCGCGGCCCTACCGGGCTCCGACGGCCTGGCCGCTTCGGCGGGAAGGTCAGGGGCCGGCTCGACGGGTTCGGGCCGATCCGTCTCCCCGCCCCCTTCGATCGATTGGCGCGCGAATTCGTCGAGGTCGCAATTCGGCGGCTGGCGGGTCGCGGCGGCGGGCGCCGGCGCTTCCTCGACCACATCGGCCGGCTGTCCAGGGACCGCGACCGGCTCACCGGCCGCTTCGTCCGAAGGCGCAGGCACCTCGGGGATCGACGGAGCTTCGACAGGACGACGATCATCGAGGCGGATCACGCCGAAGCCGCGATAGCCCTGGAAGACGCCATCGCGCGAGAAATCGGGAATGCCGGTCAGGTCGACGGCGACCGCCTCCGGCTCACCGGCAAGCGGCCAGCGAATGGTGACGCCAAACCGGGCGAGGCCGGCAAGCGCATCGGCGAGCGCGCCGTCGCCATCGAGGGGTAGCCGCGCGGCAAGGTCCCGCCATGTCTCGCCGATCGCCGGAGCATTCGACCCGCCGACATCCGCGGCAAGCGCGCCTGAAACGAAGAGGAAGGCACCATCGGCATCGCTTCGCCAGAGGAAGCGCCGAGTCGGAGACATCCGCGGCGGCGGCGCGGCCACCGGGGCCGCCTCGACCGGGGCCTCCGCGACGGGCGACACCGCCTCGGCGACCGGCCGGACCGTCGTGCCGTCGGCCGGCGCAAGCACCGCCTCCGGAACACCCTCCTGCTGCCCGTCGACGAAGGGCGGCGGCGCCGCGACGGGAGCCGGCGGCCTCGGGGACGAAGGATGCGCAGCCGCTTGGGCCGGCGCCGACACCGGAGGACGCACCTCTTCCGGCCCGACGATCAACAGGAAGATGTCGTCGCTGCCGACCGTGACGCGCGCGACGCCGGCCGGACGCGAACCACCGTCGACGACAAGCCGGGTCCGGACCACCGGATGCCGGCCCCGGCCGGCTTCGTCGACCAGCCGGTCGATCGCCTGTGACTCCGGGGCGAGCACATCGAATCCGCCGGACGCGCCAAGGACCCGCGCGCCGGCGTCGAGGACGGCCACCAGGCAATCATCCGCGGCAATCGCGTCGGCAAGACGCTCGGAGCGGGTCGAAAGCGACTCGCGGCTGGCGCCGATCGAGCCGACGGCGAGCACGCCGCGCGCGCCGTTGCCGAGGTCGAGCCGCTGGCAGGCCGATGGCAGCGCCACCTGGCGAACGCCGAAATTGAAGCGCAGGATCTCTATCCGCTGGTGATCGAGGGGAAGCGCCTTCGCCAGCCGGGCAAGGCTGCGGGCGGTCGGGCTGGAGGGCGCGAAGCGGCGCTCCAGCAAGCCGCCCATGCGGTCTTCGCCGAAAAAGGCGGCACCCGCGGCGTTTGCCCAAAGGATGCCGCTGCCATCGCCGCGAAAGACGAAGGCGGGCCGGGGATCGAGCAGGACCGCGCCAACCGCCGGAACGGCGGAAAGGTCCAGAAAAGCATGCGTCTTGCCGTTCATCCGGCGTTCCGCCCCATCGATAAGTCAGATGTCGCCCGCCGCGCCAACTGTCCTTCGTGCTTAATCAACCGTTAATACAGTGGGGATCGGGAGCGGTCCACGCAATCCGGCGCCTGATCACCGCTTTCCTCGGGTCCTGGTTAATGCCACCGTTTGGCGTCCGATAACGGAAGGCCTATCCTTCGGGGGCAGGCAGGAAACCGCAACAAGGAACAACGATCATGCAGCGCACACCCTTCGATATCCCCGACCAGATCCGGGAAATCACGGACAAGAGTGTCGCCGAGGCCAAGAAGGCCCTCGAACAATATCTCGACGCGACGCAGCAGGCGATCGCGAAGGCGGAGAGCTCGACCCGTACCGTGCAGGAAGGAGCCGCCGAAGTGAACCGCCAGGCATTCGCCTTCGTCGAGGAGAATGTCTCGGCTTCCTTCGAGCTCGCTCAGCGACTCGTCCAGGCCCGCACCGCCGAGGAGATCGCGGCCCTGCAGAAGGAGTATTTCACCAAACAAATGAAAGCCTTCGCGGATCAGGGCAAGAGTATCGGCGCGATGGTCGAACGCGCTGGCGCCGAAGCGGCGAAGAAGGCCCAACGCTAGCCGACCGGCGGTGGCGGCCAAAATATTTTGTGCGTTGCAATAATTTTGTTGCAACGCACAAAAGACTTCCCTATGTTGTGGCCATTCAAGGAGCGCGCCTGCGAACAGGTCGCATGCTGCCTCCCCGAACCGTTTCAGCCACTGGAGCAACACTCATGGCCACCGCCAGCAAGACCACGAAAACGAGCAAAGCAGCCCCGACCATGCCGAACCCCTTCGAAGCCTTCACCGTCAACGCGCCGTCTTTCGACGTGCCGGCGGCCGCCCGCGATTTCGCCGAGAAAGGCATCGCCCAGGCACGTGACGCCTACGCCAAGATGAAGAGCACGGCCGAGGAGACCACCGACCTCGTCGAGGATACCTACGAGACCGCCCGCGAAGGCGCCTTCACCCTCGGCACCAAGGCCCTTGACCTTGCCAAGGCGAACAGCGACGCGACCTTCGCCTTCGCCAAGGATCTGTTCGGCGCGAAGACCTTTGCCGAGGTCATCGAATTGCAGACCGCCTTCGCCCGCCAGCAGTTCGACGCGACGGCCGCCCAGTTCAAGGATTTCCAGGAAACCGCCCAGAAGCTCTTCACCGACACCACCAAGCCGGTGACCGAGCACGTCGAGAAGACTTTCAAGGAACTGAAGGTCGCCTGACCGACTCTTCCACGGAATACAAGAAACGGCCCGGATCCCATCGATCTGGGCCGTTTCTCTTTGAGGCCGCCTCAGAGCGTCTCGTCCATCATCGCCGTCGAATCGAGCCGGTCGCCAGCGAGCGGGCGGATATCGGAGGTTCCTCTTTTCCGCCGTAGCTGCTCTAGTGTCACGAGGCAGAGCGGAAGGAGGCGCGAGCGCGATGAAGCGGCTGATCGTGGCGGTGGCATGCGCGGGGGCCTGGCTGGGACCGGCCCATGCGGAGGATGGCCCCCTTCCCGAGGCTTTCGACGCGATCGAGACGATCGTCGTCATCTACTCCGAGAATCGCAGCTTCGTTCACCTGCTCCCCGACTATCCGGGCGCTTCGGGCATCGCGGAGGCGCCCGAGGCATCCGTGGTCCAGCGCGACCGCGACGGGTCGGTGCTGGCCGAGCTGCCGGCGGTGTGGAAGCCGGATTCCGGACGGCCGGACCGCGGCAAGCTCAACCCGCCGGTCGCCGACCCCGCCTATCCGCTGACGATGCCGAACGCGCCCTTCCGGATCGACGCGCCGCCCTACAACAAGCCGGCGGACATCCTGACCGAGGTGCCGGTCCACCGCTATTACCAGAACCGGATGCAGATCAACGGCGGCAAGAACGACATGTTCGTCGCCTGGACCGATGTCGGATCGCTGGCGATGGGGAATTACGGTGGACCAGGCACGCATCTCTACCAGCTCGCGCGGGACTATACCCTCGCCGACCAGTTCTTCATGGGCGCCTTCGGCGGCTCGAACTTCAACCACTTCTACCTCGCCTGCGCCTGCTCGCCGCTGTTTCCCGACGCGCCGGAGAGCATGCGGGCGGTGGTCGACGCCGAGGGCAACCTGAAGCTCGCGCCGGACTCGCCGAAATCCGCGCTGGACGGGCCGCCTATCTGGGTGCAGGACGGCTCGGTGACGCCGGACGGCCACGTCATCAACACCGTCCAGCCGTCCTACCAGCCAAGCGGCATCCCGCCGGCCAAGGGCGGCGACCCGGCGCTCGCCGACCCGGCCGGGCATCCTCTCCCCCCGCAGACCGAGCCGACGATCGGCGACCAGCTGTCGGACAAGGGCATCGACTGGGCGTGGTACGCGCAGGGCTGGGACATCGCACTGGCCTATCGCGGCGTCATCTACAACACCGCCGGCGCGGTCGACTTCCAGCCCCACCACCAGCCCTACAACTATTTCGCCAAATACGCGCCGGGCACCGAGGCCCGCGACAAGCACCTGAAGGACATGGAGGAATTCTGGGACGAGGCAGCGGCGGGGACGCTGCCGGCGGTGGTCTTCCTCAAGCCGGACGGCAAGCATAACAAGCATCCGGGCGAGAGCACCATGTCGGCGGGCGACCTGATCGCCGGGACAATCATCAACACCCTGCAACGCAGCCCGCAATGGGACCACATGGCGATCATCCTGACCCATGACGAGAATGGCGGATTCTGGGACCCGGCACCGCCGCCGGCGGGCGATCGCTGGGGACCGGGCTCGCGCATCCCGACGGTGATCGTCTCGCCCTTCGCCAAGAAGGGCTTCGTCGACCACACGACCTACGACACCACCTCGATCCTCGCCTTCATCTCCAAGCGGTTCGGGCTGGAGCTGCTGCCCGGAATCCGGACCCAGTTCGGCGACCTGAGGAACGCTTTCGCCTTCGGATCGGAGTGAGCCGGGCCGGCCAGGGGACCGCGCCCGCCGGCCGCGCGATTGCCCTTGAACCGGCGCGGCTTTGCTTCTAGGTTCCGGCCACAAACGTGCAGCCGTAGCTCAGTTGGTAGAGCGCCGGATTGTGGATCCGTAGGTCGCTGGTTCGAGCCCAGCCGGCTGTACCATTCACATCGATCGCCAGGATCGATCCCGGGCGCCTGCCTCAAGGCGGCGCCCACTGATTTCCCACCCTCACAGGCACGCGACGCTCGCTGCGGAATCGGCGGGGCCGGATTTTGTCGCCGAGTCTGCACATGCAATCGTTAGTATCGAGCCTGATACAGGCACCCATTCGCCAGGGAGGATCGCCATGTGCATGGCCTGTGAAATGGGAAGTGCGATATTCGGAAGCATTGGTATGAGCCGGCGCACGCTCCTGAAAGGCGCCGGCGCGGCTGCCTTGTCGGCGGGCGTCGCATCGAGCGACTTCTTCTGCTCGGAGGCCCGGGCACAAGGCACCGGCGACAAGATCTTCACCGGTGGTCCGATCATCACCGTCGATGACGCCCTTCCAAGCGCCGAGGCCGTTCTGGTACGCGACGGGCGCATTCTTGCGGTCGGCACACGCGACGAGATCGAATCGAAAAAGCAGGGGGCGGCCGAACTGATCGATCTCGACGGCCGCACCATGCTTCCCGGCTTCTTCGATCCCCACAGCCACGTGATGCTGGTCGGCCTGCAGGCGAACTCCGCCAATCTGCTGCCGCCACCCGACGGGGACGGCACCGACATCGCCGCCCTGCAGCGAATCCTCCGCGACTGGTGGGCCAGGAACAAACAGACGGTCGATCGCTATCAACTGATCATGGGTTTCGGCTACGACGATTCCCAGTTGACGGAGCAGCGCCATCCGACCCGTGACGATCTCGACGCGGTCTCCACCGAGCTGCCGATCTATCTCATCCACCAGTCCTCGCATCTCGGCTGCTGCAATTCGAAAGCGCTCGAATTCGCGGGGATAACCGCGGATACCGCAGACCCGATCGGCGGCGTATTCCGGCGGAGGCCGGGCAGCAACGAGCCCAATGGCGTGCTGGAGGAGAGCGCCCATGTCGCGGTGCTCCTCAAGTTGCTCGCCAAGCTCGACAGGGACGCCGTCATGACGATGATCAAGGACGGTGCCGCCTTCGAGGCCAGGTTCGGCTACACCACCGCCCAGGAAGCCGCGGTGTTCAGCCCGCTCCTGCTGGAAGTCGCGGAGCAAGGCGGATTTGCCATCGACGTCCTGAACTATCCCGAGTTCTTCCAGTTCAAGGACGTCATCCAATCTCCATGGCTCTCGCGCGACTACCGGAACCATTACCGGATGGGCGGCACCAAGCTGGTCGCCGACGGGTCGCCGCAGGGAAAGACGGCGTGGCTCTCCCGCCCCTATTTCGTTCCGCCGCAAGGCAAGGGACCCGACTATGTCGGCTATCCGGCGATGCCGAATGAAGCGCTCATGGATGCGGTCGACACTGCCGTGGCGAACGGCTGGCAGGTGCTTTGCCACTGCAACGGCGACGCGGCGGCGGATGTCTATATCGCGGCCCTGCGGGAGGCCGCGAGGAAACATGGGGCGCTGAACGGGCGCAGGAATGTCCTCATCCACGGCCAGACGCTCCGCACCGATCAGCTCGACGCCATGAAGGCGCTCGGCATCATTCCGGCGCTGTTCCCGATGCACACCTTCTACTGGGGCGACTGGCATCGCGACTCGGTGCTCGGCCCCGAACGCGCGGAGAATATCTCGCCGACCGGCTGGTGCATGCAGCGCGACATGATCTTCACGACGCATCACGACGCGCCGGTCGCCAATCCCGATGCGATGCGCGTCCTGTCGGCGACGGTGACGCGACGCACGCGTTCGGGCGACATCCTCGGTTCGCACCATTGCGTACCGGTGCCGATCGCGTTGAAGGCGATGACCTTGTGGCCCGCCTACCAGCATTTCGAGGAAGACACCAAAGGCTCGATCGAAGTCGGCAAACTCGCCGATTTCGTCCTGCTCGACGATAATCCGCTGACCGCCGATCGCGACAAGCTCGCCGAGATCACGCTCGAGGAGACGATCAAGGAAGGCGAGACGGTCTACCGGCGGAACTGAATTCCCTATTCCGCCGCGGCGGGCAGGATTTCGGGGACCACGGGTTCGCTCATCAATGCCGGCTTGTCGCGCTCTTTGCGAACCCGGAACCACAGGGCATAGAGCGCCGGGACGACCAGCAGGGTGAGGACGGTCGCGACGAAGAGCCCGCCCATGATGGCAACCGCCATCGGCCCCCAGAAGATGCTGGAGGAGAGCGGCACCATGCCGAGGATCGCCGCCGCGGCGGTGAGCAGAACCGGGCGGGCCCGGCGGACCGTCGCGTCTAGGATCGCATCATAGCGGCTGCTGCCGGCCTCGATGTCCCGGTCGATCTGGTCGACAAGGATAACGGTGTTGCGCATGATCATGCCGGCAAGCGCGATCAGGCCGAGCAGCGCGACGAAGCCGAAGGGCCGATTGGAGATGAGAAGCGCTGCGGTCGCGCCGATGACGCCAAGCGGCGCGGTGACGAAGACCAGCGCCAGCCGCGAGAAGCTCTGGAGCTGGATCATCAGCAGCGACAGCATGGCGATCGCCATGATCGGGAAGACGGCGACCAGCGCCTTGTTGGCCTTGGCGCTCTCCTCGATCGAACCGCCCGCCTCGATGCGATAGCCGGCGGGAAGCGATGCCATGATCGGCTGCAGCCTGGGCAGGATTTCCGCGCTGACATCGGGTGCCTGGACGCCATCGATGATGTCGGCGCGCGCGGTCAGCACGAGGTCGCGGTCGCGGCGCCAGAGGATCGGCTCCTCGTAGCCATAGGCGAGATGCGCGATCTGGGAGAGCGGCACGGCGACGCCATTCCGGCTGGTGATCGTCAGGGCGGGCAGACCGTCGAGACTGAGGCGCTCCTCGGGAACCGCGCGGGCGACCACGTCGATCTGCTCCGTGCCCTCGCGGAGCCGGGTGACGGTGTAGCCGGAGAGCAGCGTCTGCAGCGACCGGGCGACATCCTGCGGCGTGAGCCCCAGGGCGCGGGCGCGATCCTGATCCACTTCCAGGCGAATCGACTTGACCTGCTCGCTCCAGTCGAGATGCGGATCGATCAGCTTCGGGTTCTCGGCCATCACCATCCGCACCTTCTCGGCAATGCCACGGATGGTGTGGGGATCGGGGCCGACGACCCGGAACTGGACGGGAAAGCCGACCGGCGGACCGAAGACGAAGCGGTCGACACGGGACCTTGACGCCGGTACGGCGCCTTCGGCAAGCGCCGCCTCGAGGCGCGCCTTCACCCGTTCGCGGGCTTCGAGGTCCCTGGTGACGATGACGATCTCGGCGAAATTGGCGTTGGGCAGGACCGGGTTGAGGCCGAGCCAGAAACGCGGCGAACCCTGGCCGACATAGGTCGTGTAGGTGTCGATGTCGGGATCGCCGGCCAGAAGCGCCTCCGCCTCCTTCGCCGCCGCATCGGTGGCGCCGATCGCCGAGCCCTCCGGCAGGCGAAGCTGGAAGAAGAGCTCGGTGCGGGTCGAGGTCGGGAAGAACTGCTGCTGGACGAGACCGAAGGCGCCGAGCGACGTGACGAACATCAGGACGGCCAGCGCCACCACCGTCTTCCGCCACGAAACGCAGAAGGCGATGACCCGGCGGAGCGCGCGATAGATGCGCGTGTCGTAGATCGCCTCCGGATCCGCGTGGCTGCCCCTCGCCTTGAAGTCCGGCAGGAGCTTCAGGCCGAGATAGGGCGTGAAGACGACGGCGACGATCCACGAGGCGATCAGCGACAGGCCGACCACCCAGAAGATGCCGCCGGCATATTCGCCCGAGCTCGAGCGGGCGAAGCCGACCGGAACGAAACCCGCCGCGGTGACCAGCGTGCCGGTCAGCATCGGAAAGGCGGTCGAGGTCCAGGCGAAGGTCGCGGCGCGGCCGCGGTCCCAGCCCTGCTCCATCTTCACCACCATCATCTCGATGGCGATGATCGCGTCGTCGACGAGGAGGCCGAGTGCGATGATCAGCGAGCCGAGCGTGATCCGGTGCAGGTCGAGCCCGGCGATGTACATGACGATGAAGACGATGGCGAGGACCAGTGGCACCGACAGGGCGACGACCAGTCCGGTGCGCCAGCCGAGCGACAGGAAGCTGACCACCAGGACGATGACCAGCGCCTCGACGAAGACCTGGAAGAACTCGGAAACGGATTCGTCGACGATATGCGGCTGGTCGGCGATCTGGACAACGTCGATGCCGATCGGCAGGTCGGCCATGATCGCCGACATCGCCGCGTCGAGATGCTCGCCGAGGGTGATGATGTTGGCGCCCTCCTGCATCGACACGCCGATGCCGATCGCCGGCCGGCCGCCTTCGCGGATGATGAAGTCCGACGGGTCCTGGTAGCCGCGCCTGACGGTCGCGATATCGCCGAGGCGGAAGGTCCGGCCATTGGCGGCGACCGGCACGGCGGCGATCGCCTCGGTCCCGGTGAAGGCGCCGGTGACCCGGAGCGCGATGCGGTCGGCGGCGGTATCCACCGATCCCCCCGGCACCACCGCGTTCTGGCCGGCGACGCTGGCGAATATCTGATCCGGGGTGATGCCGAGCGTGGCAAGCCGGGCGTGGCTGAATTCGACATAGATGCGCTCCGGCTGGGCGCCGATGACGTCGACCTTGTTGACGTCGGCCACCCTGAGCAGACGCTGGCGCATGTCCTCGGCGACATCCTTGAGATCGGCCGGCGACATGCCGTCGGCGGACAGCATGTAGAGCGCGGAATAGACGTCGCCGAATTCGTCGTTGAAGCCCGGTCCGACGATGCCGGCGGGAAGGCTGCCGCGGATGTCGCCGACCTTCTTGCGGACCTCGTACCAGAGGTCCTTGACCTCGCCCGGCGGCGTCGCGTCGCCGAGGTTGACGCGAATGAAGGTGATGCCGGGCCGGGAATAGCTTTCGATCCGGTCGAGATAGGGAAGCTCCTGGAGCTTCTTCTCGATCGGGTCCGCGACCTGGCTCTCCATCTCCCCGGCGGTGGCGCCCGGCCAGGCGACGTTGACCACCATCGTCTTGATGGTGAAGGACGGGTCCTCGGCGCGGCCGAGATTGAGGTAGGAATAAAGCCCGGCGCCGGCCAGCACGATGATCATGAACAGCACGAGGGTCTGGTGGCCGATCGCCCAGGCCGACAGGTTGAAACGCTGCATCCCCGTCACTCCATCATCCAATGGTCAGCGCAACGCGGTGGTCCGCACGACCTCGCCGGGCTCGAGCTTCTGGACACCGAGGGTGACGACCCGGTCGCCCTCCCTCACACCCGCCGTCACCAGCGCCGAGTCTTCCGTGAAGGCCGCGACACGCACCGGCTTGAGGGCCAGCGTATCGGTATCGTTGACGACGAAGACCGAAGGGCCGTCGCCCCGGTTGAGGATCGCGGCGAGCGGCAGGGGCGCGACCGGCGCGCCGCCCTCGCGGGTCAGGGTGACCGTCGCGGTCATGCCGAAGGCGACACTCTCGTCCGCGCCTTCGATCGTGAAGCGGGCGGCATAGGTTCGTGTCGCGGCATCGGCCTGGGGCGACAGCTCGCGAAGCGTCGCCGGAAGCTGCCTGTCGCGATCCGACCACAGGGAAACCATCGCCTTCGCGTCGCGGACTTCGGCGAGCCAGTCCTCCGGCACGGCGATGACCACCTCGCTGGCGCCGAGGCGGGCGAGGGTCGCGACCGGCTGGCCGACGGCCACCACCTGCCCCGGCTCGGCGGCCGTCGCGGTTATCACGCCGGCGGCATCGGTCCTGAGCTCGGCATAGCCGGCCTGGCGCCGGGCAAGATCGAGCGCCCGCCCGGCGCGCTCGAGCCGGGCATCCGCTTCATCGCGGACCAGCGACTGGCGATCGAACTCGGCCGCCGTCGCGTGTCCCCTCGCCTTCAGCTTCCCGACGCGATCGAGATCGACCGTCGCCTGGGCGAGGTTCGATTTCGCGGCGGTGAATTCCGCTTCGGCGCTGCGCAGCTGAAGATCGAGGTCTTGCGCGTCGAGCCGGGCGATCACCGCGCCGGCCTCCACCCGATCGCCGACATCGACCAGACGGGTCGTCATCTTGCCGGCGACCCGGAAGGCGAGATCCGACTCGGTCCGCGGCGCCACGACCCCGACAAAGTCGCGATGGGTCGAGGCATCCTCGAAGGCGACGGCCTGGGTCCGGACCGGCCGCGGCGGCACCTCGACCGGGCTGGTGGCCGCTTCACAGCCGGCGAGGAAGAGCAGTCCGACAAGCAGCGGCAAGGACCTGGAGATCGCGGTCATGACCTGTCTTCCTCATCCGGGCTGAAACATGATTCGTGACGATTTTTGATAATCATCACATTCTGGACGCGCGACTGCACGGGACGACCGGTCATCGGATCAGGTCCTCTTGATGATGCCCTGCAGAATGAGCTGCAACGTCGCCGAGGATTCGGCCATGAGGTCGATATCTTCGGCCATCCCCTTCGCCACCAGGACCGGATGGCAGAAACCGACCATCGCCCGCATGAGAAGGCGGGAGGTTTCCTTGGGATCGACCGCTTCGAACTCGCCGTTGTCGATCCCGTCCCGCAGGATCAGCTCGACGGTCGTCCTCACCGTCTCCTTGTGGGCCATGATCGCATCCCAGTCCTCGTCGATGGCGATCAGGACGATGTCATGGACCCGCTTTTCCTCGACGAAGTTGTCCCGATGGTAGCGCAGCACCCCATGGAAGAGCCGGTCCAGCCTGTTGGCGGCCGAGCCGCGCGAGCGGGCAACCGCCCAGACCGTCTCGTCGAGCTCGCCCAGGCAGCGGACGCAGATCGCCTCGACAATCGCGTGCTTGGACGGGAAGAAGCGATAGACATTCGCAGGCGACATGCCGAGCTCGCCGGCAATATCGGCAACCGCCGTCTTGGCGAATCCGAGCCGCCGGAAGAGCGCCTCGGCCGTTTCGATGATCCTGGCGCGGGTTTCTTCCGCGGTTGTCCTGGCAGGCGCGTTCATGAGTCCAGCAAGCGATCATGTGACTTGTGACGATTTCTATAATTCATCACATCCAGCCCGTCAAGAAGCGGTGACGCTGGCACCGATCCGGCGAATGGGCGACACTGCGGGACTCGATCCAGAATCGCGGCTGGACACGCGAAGTCGCAAGAACAGGAAACAGGTGAGAAGATGCCCTCCGATCCCGTCGTCGTCACACTCCGGCCCAACCAGTTCACCGAGAAGGAGCGCGTCCTCGCCCGGTTCGGAGGGCTGACCGCCTCGACATTCCTCTATGACAGCGGTGTGGCCGGCCTCCGCATCGCCAACGCGGTCGGGCATATCGACCTCCTCCCCTTCCATGGCCAGCAGATCTGGGACGCGGTGTTTCGCGGACGGACGCTGACCATGCGCTCGATGTTCAGCGAACCGATCCCGACGCGCGACTACCTGATGAACTACGGCGGCTTCTTCCTCCATTGCGGCGCGACCGCGATGGGCAATCCGGGGCCGGAAGACACCCATCCGCTCCACGGCGAATTGCCCAACGCGCCTTACCGTGACGCGGCGCTGGTGGTCGGCGAGGACGAGGATGGCCCGTTCATGGAGTTGACCGGCCGCTATCAGCATACGGTCGCCTTCGCGCATAACTATGTCGCCCAGCCGACGATGCGCCTCGGGGCGGAGAGCAGCCGGATCACCCTCGACCTCTCGATCCGCAACCTCAAGCACACGCCGATGGAGCTGATGTATCTCGCCCACATCAATTTTCGACCGGTCGATGGCGCGGTGCTGATCGACGCGGTGCCGGACGACACCGACCACATCGGTTTCCGCACGACCCTGCCGTCCAACTTCGCCCCGTCCGACGCGTTTCTCGGCCTGATCGATGACGTCCAGCGCGACCCGGCAACGCACCGGACGATGGCCGCCGGCCGCGCGATCGACCCGGAGCTGGTGATGACGCTGGCATTTCCCTCCGACGCAGCCGGCTGGGCACACAGCATGCAGCTCCATCCGGACGGATCGGCGGATTTCGTCAGCCACCGGCCGGGCGAGCTCGGCAAGGGCGTCCGCTGGATGACCCGGACGGGGGACCAGGATGCGGTCGGCATCTTCCTGCCGGCGACGGCCGGCGCCAACGGCTACGTCGCCGAAAAGGCCAAGGGCAACGTGCTGATGCTGGACCCGCAGGGCGAGTTCCGCTGCCGCCTCGCCTTCGGCGCGCTCGAAGCGCCGGAAGCGGAGGCCCTGCGCAAGGATATCGAGACCGTTCGAGCCGCCCCGGCCTGATCGCCGCCGTCGCGAAGGACGGGGCCGCCGCTCAGATCGCCCTTTCGGTCGCGGCGTCGAACAGCGCGGCGCGATTGAGGTTGAGATCGACCTCGATCGCCTCGCCCGGACGGCTGACGTCATGGGCTTCCAGCTCCGCCACGATCGGCGTGCCGGCGATGCGGAAGGTGGCGTAGCTGCGCGACCCGGTCGGCTGCAGGAGATCGATGGTCGCCTGCATGCGGACATGTCCGGGCATCGCGGCGTCCTCACGCGCCCGCATGACGTGCTCCGGGCGGACGCCGAGAACCACCGGCGCGCCGTCGCCGATACCGTCGAGGGCGCGATCGGCCGGCAGCGGCACGGTGGTGCTACCCTCGCCGAGAACGATCGCGGCACCATCTCCGCCACGCGCCAGCCTGCCCGGCAGGAAGGTCATCTTGGGCGATCCGAGGAAGCCGGCGACGAACATCGTCGCCGGCCGTTCGAACAGGTCGAGCGGCGCGCCCTCCTGCTCGATCACGCCGTCGCGCATCAGGACGATGCGGTCGGCGAGCGTCATCGCCTCGATCTGATCGTGGGTTACGTAGATCATCGTCGTCGAGATTTCCTGATGCAGGCGCTTGATCTCGCCGCGCATCTCGTCGCGAAGCTGGGCGTCGAGATTCGAGAGCGGCTCGTCGAACAGGAAAAGCCGCGGATTGCGGACGATGGCGCGGCCGATGGCGACACGCTGGCGCTGGCCACCCGAGATCTGGCGCGGATAGCGGTCCATCAGGCTGGTGATACCGAGCATCTGGGCGGCGCCGGAGACGCGCGACGCGATCTCCGCCGGCGGCATCTTCCGCGCCTTCAGCCCGAAGCCGATATTCTTGCCGACCGTCATATGCGGATAGAGAGCGTAGTCCTGGAAGACCATCGCCACATCACGGTCACGCGGGCGCATGTCGTTGACGACGTCGCCGCCGATCTGAATCTCGCCGCCGCTGATCTGCTCGAGGCCGGCGATGGTCCGCAGCAGCGTACTCTTGCCGCAGCCCGACGGGCCGACCAGGACGGTGAATTCGCCGTCGGGTATGTCGAGATCGATTCCGCGAACGGCCTCGAAATTACCGTAGCGCTTGTGGAGCCGCTTGATTTTGACTTCCGCCATTATCCAATTCCCCTAGCCGCGGATGGCGCCGAGCGTCAGTCCGCGAACGAGATGTTTCTGGACCAGGACACCGAGAATGATCGACGGGACCAGCGAGACGATGGCGAGCGCGCTGGCCTCCCCGTACTGCGCCCCCTGGAAGCTCAGGAACGAGCGAAAGACGGTGGGCAAGGTGAAGGCATTGCGGCTGGTCAGCACCAGAGCAAAGAAGAACTCCGTCCAGCACGCGATGAAGATGAAGACCGCGGCCGCGACGATGCCGGGCGCGGCGAGCGGAATGCCGACGCTCCACATCGCCCCCCAGCGCGTACAGCCGTCGACCAGCGCGGCCTCCTCCAGCGAGCGCGGCATCTGCCGGAAATAGGCGTACATCATCCAGACGCCGACCGGCAGCGTGAACACCGTATAGGCGAGGATCATGCCGATATGGGTGTCCTGCAATCCGATCAGCCGGTAGTTCAGGAAGAGCGGCAGGATGATGGCGATCGGCGGCAGGAAGCGCTGCGACAGGACCCAGAAGGACAGGTGCTGGCCGCCGGTGTTGAAGCGGGCGAGGCTGTAGGCCATCAGCGTGCCGACGAGACACGACAGGGCCGTCGCCGAGATCGAAATGATGAGGCTGTTCACCAGCCCCTGCAGCCCGCGATAGTCGAAGAGCGCCGCGGTGAAATGCACCATCGTCGGATGGTCCGGGAACCACACCGGCGGCACGGCGAGGTAATCGTCGCTCGGCTTGATCGAGGTGACGAACACCCAGTAAAGCGGCGCCAGCACGAAGATCAGGAAAAGGGTCAGGACGACGATGCGGCTGACCGGGATCCTTCGGCGTCTGGTCCAGGCAGCCATCGTCAATTCGCCTCCGGTTTCAGCAGACGCCGGACAAGGAAGATGATCACCAGCAGCGTCAGGATCAGGAAGATCCAGGAACCGGCCGTCGCCCGCGACAGATGGAACTGCGCAAAGCCGATCGTGTAGAGATAGAAGGACGCGGTATAGGTCTGCGTGCCGGGCCCGCCGCCGGTCATGATGAAGATCGTGTCGAAGAGACGGATCGCGTCGAGCAGCCGGAAGGTGACCGCCAGCAGGATCATCGGCGAGATGTAGGGGATGGTGATGTGCCAGAAGGTCTGCCACGCCCCGACACCGTCGAGCTCCGCCGCCTCGTAGACATGGGGCGGGATCGCCGTCAGGCCGGCCAGCAGGATGACGAACATGAAGGGCGTCCACTGCCAGACATCAGCGAGCACGAGCGCGATGAAGTTGTAGGGGAACTGGGTCAGCCAGCCGATCGTCACCTCCTGCCCGAGCAACTGGCCAAGCAGGTAATTGGTCGGTCCGAAGGGCCGCTGGAGGAGCAGCGCCCAGGCCTGTCCGACGACAACCGGGCTGATGAAGAGCGGCACGATGAGGATCGAGATGATCAATCCCCGGCCTCTGAAGGAGCGGGCCATCACCATGGCCACCGCCAGGCCGAGCAGCAGCTCGATCAATACGTTGGAGACCGTCAGGACGACGGTGACGAGCAGCGAATAGCGGGCGACCGGATCCGAGACCACCTGCTCGAAATTCTTCAGGCCGACAAAGGCGTGTCCCGGAATCTGGAAGTCGTAATTAACGAAGAGAACCCAGATCGAGAAGATCAGCGGGTAGATCGAGATCGCCAGGATGAGCAGCGCCGCCGGCGCGACGAGCAGCCATTTGAAGCGCCTGTCGCTGCGGCTCGCGGAGGGAAGGTTCCTGCGCGGAATGCTCGGGGGAGTCTCGCCAAGGGCGACGTCAGCCATGTCGCGGGTGGCCTTTCGTGACTTGCCTATCCGGGGTCGCCGCCGGGGCCGACGCTCCGGCGGCGGAGAAATGCGGAAGGGCCGCCGCTCTCGGCGGCGGCCCGGCCGGCGCCAACTAGAGCTTCACCGCCATGCCCAGGGCCTCGACCGTGTTTCCGACGGTCGAACCCGGCAGCTTGAGGAACTCCTCGTAGAACGCCTTCTGCTTGTCCGCACCGAGGTTCTCGGTGGTGGCATCCCACTCCGCCGCGGCGGTCTTCAGCGCCTCCATCGGGTCGGTGCCGGCCCATACGGACGTGCACATGCGGTCGAGCGTCAGCTGATAGTCCTGCGCTCCAGGCATGATCGGATCGAGCAGACCGACATTGGCCGAGGCATTGAGGTTGGCCAGGTATTCCGGCGCGCTCGGGAAGAGTTCGCCGTAGAGCTCCGACTTGAAGTGCGAGATCCGATAGGGATCACGCAGCGCGTAGGGGAGCATGCACCGGGCCAGCGATACCGGCGGCGAGCAGGCCCACTGGATGAACAGATAGGCCGCCTCCAGGTTGGCCGAATCCGCGGCGATCGCCTTGTTGAACCCGAAGGCGTGCTCCGGATGCCCGCCGGGAACGATCGCATAACCCACCTTCCCCGCGATCGAGGACTGCGGGATGAAGCTGATCGCCTTGTCGCTCTGCGAGTAACCGGCGCTCATGCGACCGGTCGGCGGCCACGAATAGATCATCGCGACCTTGCCCTGCAGCCAGGCGACCCACAACGACACCGCGTCAAGCTCGTCGTTGCCCGGAATCGACGCCGCATTCGCAGCCTTCATGTTCTCCAGCGTCTTGACGCCGGCATCCGAGGCCAGCGCCGCCTTCATATTCTCGTCGAAGAAGACGCCGCCATTCGACCGGTATTGCTGCATGAAGTCGAACTGGTTGCCGGGCGATGCCGCCTTGCGGAAGTGTCCCGCACCATAGACATTCGGCGCCATCTGGTCGGTGATGAACTGGGCGACCTGGACGTAATCCTCCCAGCTCTTCGGCACTTCGAGCGGCTTGTCGAACTTGGCCTGGTAAGCCTCCCTCAGCTTCGGATCATCGAAGATGTCCTTGCGGTAGTAGAGGGCGAACATGTCGCCGTCATCGAAGAAGCCCCAGATCTTGCCCTTGTAGGTGGGCAGGGCCTTGTAGAGCGGATGATAGTCGTCGAGATCCGCCATGTTCATGTACTTGGCGATGAAGTCGTCGAGCGGGGCAATCACGCCACCGTCGGCGAGCGCCGGAGTCCACTGCGGCTGCAGGTCGAGGACGTCATAGGCGCCGGAGCCGGCGATATGCTCGGCGATCGGCTTCGAGTACATGTCCGGCGGCGGCAGCTCGACCACCGTCGACTTGATGCCGGTCAGCTCGTCCCAGAGCGGACCGGAGAAGTTGCGCGGATCGAGCGCCTGCAGGCCCGCCTCGTAGGTCATGTTGAGGTTCGCGCCGGCGAATTGCTTGGCGGCTTCGACAGCCCGATAGGCCGAGCCATCCATCGGCCCTTCGGTGGAGGCCTTGTAGGCGGCCAACTGGGCCTTGCCGAGCGGCGTGTCCGGGTTCTCGAGCTCCATCTTGGCTTGCGCGAGAGCGGAGTTCACGAACGGCGAAAGCGCCGATCCGGATATGGCGAGCATGCCGGTCGCCTGACCGAAACGCTTGATGAAGTCGCGGCGGGTCGGTTCTCCCCGCAGCCAGGCATCGACCTCTTCGCTAAGGCCCGCCTCGAAATCACGTCTTTCCCTGTCATCCATCGTCGCTGTTCCTCCCTTTAGCGACCGGTCCTTGCGCGGACCATGGTCGTTCCTCGAAATAGGACCTGTGTGGTCCCTCCCTGCGTCGCTTGGCCCGATCTAACGGGCCGAGCCTCCCATCTGTCAAATGCAACCCAAACCCAAGCCATACGCATCCCGCGTCTGCGAGCCTCCGCCGGTTGCCGAACCATCCTTCCGATCTTCCGCCGGCCGGAAGTCACCGATTCTCCTCAACTTCCGAAACGGCTGCCATAGTCGGCGAGCCGCCTCTTCCAACCCTCGGTCGCGAGGATGTCGCGATTGACGACGCCCCGCGGTTCGCGACCATGCATCACGTCGAGCACTGCCCTGACATCGGCGGCGCCGTTGCCGGCAAAGCACTGGTCCGTCCAGCAAAGCGCGTGCGGCGCGAGCAGGACGTTGTCGAGCTTCAGGATCGGATCGTCGGCATCCGGCGGCTCGGTTTCGAGCACGTCGAGGCCGGCGCCCGCGATCCGTCCTTCCTGGAGGACCCTGGTCAGCGCCTTCTGGTCGACGATCGGACCGCGCGCGGTGTTGATCAGATAGGCGGTGGGCTTCATCAGCGCGAGATGCTTGGCATTGACGATGTGCCGCGTCGCCTCGCTCAGCGGACAGCTCACCGAAAGGACGTCCGCGCGACGGAAGAGCTCCTCCAGGCCGACGAGCTCGATGCCGAGCTCGGCGGCGACCGCCTTGTCGGCATAGGGATCATGGGCGATGTATTTCATGTCGAAGGGCATCGCCAGGCGATAGAGCTCGGCGCCGATATTGCCGATGCCGAGCGACCCGAGCGTGCGGCCGACGAGGCCGACGCCCATGTGATCCGAGCGCTTCGCAAATCCTGCCGCCGCCTGGCGGGTCAGCTGATCCTTGACCTTGAGCTTGCCGGTCAGGGCGAGCATGAAGGTCATGATCGACACGGCGACCGGCCGGCGCACGCCGTCCGGCGTGATGACCAGCGCGATGCCGGCATCGGTGCAGGCATCGACATCGACCGTATCGTAGCCGACGCCGAACCGGGCAACGACCGTCAGCCGCCCGCTCTCCGGCACGCTTTGCCGGGCGAAGCGATGGGCGAGGAGGATGAGCGCGTCGAAATCCTCGAGCTGCCGGCCACTCAGCGTGTCCTCCGATTCCAGGAACCGCAGCTCGACATTCGGTTCGTCCCGCAACGGATCGAGGTCGAAGTCGGGAAAGGTCGGCGCCCCGTCGGCCTTGTTGAAATCGCCCGAGAGCGCGACGCGGAAGACGTCCGTCATGTCCCGCCTCCAACGCCGGACCGGATGCCGTCCAGCCCCTGGCGCAGCGCGACCTGCAGCAGCCAGACGTCGCCGTGATAGACGATCAGGTCCCATCCCTCCCCGGCGAGCGCGACGCCGGAGGCGATGTCGGTGACCATCCGCCCCAGCCCCTTCCCGTGCCGCTTGCCGGCTTCGAGGACCTTGTTGAGGGCGGCCTTGTAGTCGGGATGATCGAATTGTCCCGGAATCCCCATGCTGGCGGTGAGGTCCATGTGCCCGACCCAGAGGGCGTCGACCCCCTCGAGCGCGGCAATGCCGTCGACATTCTCGACGCCCTCGGCGGTCTCGATCAGGGCGATCAGCCGGTTGCGCTCGTTGGCGGCGGCAAGGCCCTCCACCACCGGCCCCATGTGGTAGCGATCGTTGCCGAGCGCCGGAGCCAGGCCCCGCTTGCCGATCGGGGTATATTTCATCTTTTCGATGACCGACCTCGCCTGCTCCACCGAACCGAGCATCGGGATGATGATGGCCTGGGCGCCGATGTCGAGGGCGCGGGCGATGTGATCGTAGGAGTCGGAGGGAACCCGCACGAGAACCGGGACGTCGGCTGCCTCGAAGTAGCGGAGCGCGCGGTTCAGGCTCTCGAAGGAATTGCCGCTGTGCTCCATGTCGAAGAAGACATATTCGGCGCCGGCTTCCTTCAGGATGTATCCGATGCCGGGGGTGACGAACTCGCCGACATAGTGCCCGAGCCGGAGCCCCGGGCGATCCAGGACGGCACCAACTCGGGCCCTCATGACGCCTTTCCTCCCGGATTGCAGATTTCCCTGACGCTGGCCATCACCTCGTCCGGCTCAAGCACCTTGAGCCAGTCATCCCTGAGAAGCTTCGGCTTCGCCTTCTCGATGGCGTAGAGCGCGCCATCGGAGAACCGGCCCGGGAAATCCTCGAAGATGATCCCCATCTCGATGCCGATATGTCCGAGCATGAAATCCCTGGCCGCCTCGGCCGGCACGCCCCTGGCGACGACCGCGTCCGTCGCCTCGCGAAGCGCGGTGATCAAGGTGGCGGCGATCGTCTCCGACATCGCCGGTTCGAGAATGGCCATGTCTTCCACCGTCACCCGATGGGACCGGCTGACCGGCTTGTAGATCGCCTTCGCGATCGCTTCGCACCGAGCATAGTCGGCATCGGGGCCCTGCATCAGGGCGCAAACAATCGCCTGCATGGCAAGGACGCCGCCGAAATAATCCTTCTGCGCCTCGCGCGTCGGCTCGTAGCGGAAGATCGAGGGATGGCAGGGATGCGTCACGAAATAGGTGACGTCGTCGCGCTTCGGCAACTCGCCGGCATGGGGCGCGGCGGCATCCAGCATGATGATGCCGGTACCGGGCCGGACCTGATCGATGAAGCCGTGGGCGATCTTGCCGATCAGGGCGTCCGGCACGGCCATCAGGACGACGTCCGCGCTGCCCAATGCCTGTCCCATCTCGACGCATTCGACGCCGGTGGCTTCCTTGAGGCGCTGCCGGCCGGCCTCGCTGACCTCGACATGAAGGACGTCATAGGGTTCGCCTTCAAGGTTGGTGGCGAGCCGGACGCCCATCTTTCCGCCCGCGCCGAGCAGGGCGATCGTTTGCGTCACTGACGTCCTCCCATATGCAGTGGCCGACCGTTTTCGACCATTCCGAAGAAGTCGACGGGCCCCATCTGCCCGCCCTTCAATGCGATCTCTATTCCGTCGAGCGCCGGTTCGCCGGAGCGCCCCCGGCTTATGGCGCAGGCCGGCGCAAGCTCGACCTCCGCTTCCAGCGCGTCGACGCCCATTCCCGCCAATGCGTGGCCCGATGTGTCGCCGCCGGCAATCGCGATGCGCCGGACATCTCCGCTGGTGACGACGGCCTTCAATATGGTGCCAAGGCCGTGTCCGATGCGGGCGTTGATGTCCTCCTCGGTCTCGCCCGAGCGGAGAACTGCCTGCTTGAGCGCGGGGATGGCCGCGTCGTCGGCGCCCCTTGCGGTGAAGACGAGCGGTGCCGCTCCCTTGTGGAGCACGGTCAGCGCCTGCTCGACCGCCCGGTCGATGGCGGCGCGCCAGCGGGTTTCGTCGACCGCCGCCTCGGCCTCGAGACGTATTCCGGCGAAGCCGTTGATCTCCGCCCATTCGATCTGGCGACCGGTGACCGGCGAACACGAACCCGAGACGGCGGCGATGCGCTCCGCGCCGGCGCTCCGCGGCGGCGGTGCCTCACCGATCAGGCCGGCCTTTCGCCAATGGGCGATCAATGCATATTCGACCCCCTGGCTGCCGATCGCCAACAGCCTTTCGCCGCGGTTCTCCCAGATCAACCGACCGGCCTCGGCGAGGCTGTCCTCGTCGAGGACGTCGATGGCGACGATCTCCGCTCCGCCCGAGACCTCCCGCCTGAGGGCATCATCGCTGTCGCCGCTCGCAAGCGACAGGAAATCGACGAGCCCGATGCTGCGGTCGGTCTGCCTGGCGAGGTGCAGGCGGACGTCGGCTTCGTCCATCGGCGTCGTCGGATGCCGGGATACCGCCGGATGACGGTCGAGCCGGTAGCCGACACCCTCGACCGTGGCGAAGAGATTGCCGAAGGCCTGGTAGCGATGGATGGGCGGCGCAGCGACCAGCAGCGGGTGCCAGGCACCGCCGAGGATCGGCGCCGCAAGATCGATCGCCTTGCCGATCGAGCCGACATGCGGCGCGGAATCGAAGGTCGAGCACACCTTGTAGTGGGTGATCGGGGCACCGATCGGCTCAAGCGTCCCGAAGATCGCCGGGAGGTGTTCCTCCATCCACGAGGGACTGCGCGAACGCGCCAGGCCCGCGACGCCGATGCCGCGATATCCCGCGAACCGGCCGATGTCCTCGCCGGTCGGAGGGCCGAGGAACAGGACGGTGGGCAGCCCGGCGAAGGTCAAGACCTCCATGACGGCCGCGGAGCCGGTGAAGTCGTCGCCGTAGAAGGCGACGAGGTGATCGGCCGGCAGGCTCATCGGGCGAGTGCCTCCAGCGCGACGCGGAATTCCGGATGGGTCTTCGCATAGGCCTCGGCATCGATTCCCGAAGCGGCCGCTTCCCAGGCCTGCCGAAGCCCCCGCACGCCGGCCGCAATTCCGTCCGGATGGGCCATGATGCCGCCACCGGCGGCATAGATCAGGTCGGTGCCGCCGAGCGCCCGCCAAGTGTCGGCGGCCTGCGCGGCGGTCTGCCCCGAACTGAAGACCGGCATGGCGACACAGGGCTTGTCGGGGAACATCGGCGCCAGCAGGCTCTTCGCCGAACGAACGACGCTGGCGTCTTCCTCGCAGAACTTGTTGCGGATGCCGTTGACATGCATGTGGTCGGCGCCTGCAAGCCGCCACAGCTTGGACCAGGCGGGGTAATCCCAGCCGAGCATCGGGGCGCGCGACAGGTAGCCCCAGCCGTTGCGATGGGCGTGGATCGGCAGCGCGGCGTGACGGCGAAGCTCGATCATTCCCACCAGTCCCACCGAGTTGAGGCTGGCCATGACGCATGTGCCGCCGAGCGACAGGACCAGGTCGTGACGGCGGCGCATCTCGTCGAGGTCACCGGTCACATTGAAGGCGAACATCACCTTCTTGCCGGTCCGGTCGGCATGGCGGTCGATCACCGCCATCACCATCCGGGCGCGCGCCTCGAAAGGACAGGCCGGCCCGTCGGACTGGAGCTCGTCATCCTTGATGAAGTCGATTCCGGCACCGGCGAGCGTATCGACCAGATCGGCCGTCGCCTCCGGCGTCAGCCCCACGCTCGGCTTGACGATGGTGCCGATCAGAGGACCGTCGGCGACGCCGGACAGGCGCCGCGTGCCTTCGATGCCGAATTGCGGTCCTTCGTAGCGCGTGGCGAAGGCCCGCGGCAGGTCGATGTCGACAATCCGCAGACCCGAGAACTGCTTGAGCTCGAAGAGATTGCCGGCCACGGTCGCCACCAGATTGGGCAGCGACGGGCCGAGATTTTCGAGCGGCCAGGACAGTTCGACCGCGCAGCGATGGTAGATCCTGCCGGCTCGCGCGCCGGGCAGGCTGGGCGCGTCGACATCCTCGACCACGGTCAGGCTTTCGATCCGCGCTCCGGACCGCTCGCGGATGTCGGCGGTCTCGCCCGGCACGGCGACGAACGTCCCGGACGACTGCTCTCCGGCCATCACCTCGACGGCACGGCGCGGCTCGTCGGCCGTCTCGACAATGTAACGCGCGTGGATACGCTCGCTCATCGGATCACGCCCGCAGCCGTGATGGAAGCGACGGCACGATCAGACGACTCCCGACACCATCACACCGGCTGTCGCCTCGCGGCTCCGGCTTGCCATCAATCCATCTCCCCCCTTCTTCCCCGCCCCGGCTCTCCGGCCGCAGGCGATCGAACCTATGCGGCCTCCACCACGAGGCTGCACTCGACAAAGGACTTCTTCAGAACCAGATCCGCGCTTGCCCGATCGAAGTGACGGAAGTGCCCGGTCTCGATATGCGCCTCGAAAGCGGCGCGATCGGTGTAGATTTCGTAGAGCAGGATCCGGTCGGCCTCGCCCGAGGGCTCCAGCACGTCGAACCGCCGGCAGCCCTCTTCATTGGTGAAGGAGGCACGCGCGTTGCTGTCGATCATCGTCCGGAATTCAGCGCGCTTGCCCGGCTTCAGCACGAAATCGACGATGACCACATAACCGGACATCAGCGTGCCTCGCTGACGTCGGCGTAGCGCAGCGCGACGAATTCGAGATGCTCGCGCATCGCCTGATCGGCGCGATCGGCATCGCGGGCCGCCACCGCCTCGAAGATCGCGCGATGAGCCTTGTAGGAAATGACGTCGACGCCGGGCGCCAGCGTCGTCTGGCGCTGCTCGAGCAGCCATTCGGCAAAGGCGGCGTGGATCGCCGTGAAGATCGGGTTCCGCGGGATCTCCGCGAGGACGTAGTGGAACGCCACGTCGGTGCGCTCGAAACGGCCGAAATCGCCGATCGACTCGCGATTGTCCTCAAGCGCAGCCTCGAAATCCGCAAGATCCTGCTCGGTGGCATGGAGAGCCGCATGTCGCGCCAGCCCCGTCTCGAAGAAGACCCGGACGCCCTGGAAATTCCGGATGCCGTCCGGCGCGGCGAGCATGTGCCGCGCGGTGATCGAAAGCCCGTCGACGACGGACCTGGGCGTCGGCCGCGTGACCCGGGCGCGGGTTCCGGACCGCAATTCGACGAGGCCGAGATTTTGCAGATGGAAGAGCGCCTCGCGGATCGCCGGGCGGCCGACGCCATAGGCTTCCATCAGTTCGCGCTCGGAGGGAAGCGGGTCGCTTGGTGCGAAATCGCCGTCGGCAATGCGCTGCTCCAGTCGCTTCGCGACTTCTTCGTAGAGCTTGCGCTGGCGAACCACCGTTCCGGACATTGGTATACCTGTAATGCCAGATTATGGTATCTTGACTGATGTCGACGGTCAATCGACCTTTGGCCAAACTCGGGATAGCCTGAGAAGAATCGACAACGGGAGGTTTCAATGACAACGGTGGGAATGACGGTGAACGGGGATCCCGTCTCGGTCGAGACGGAGGACCGCACACTGCTCGTGGAGGTGCTTCGCGACCAGCTCGCTCTGACCGGCACCCATGTCGCCTGCGACACGTCGCAGTGCGGTGCCTGTCTCGTCCTGATCGACGGGGTCGCGACGAAGTCGTGCACGACCCTCGCGGTGCAGGCGGATGGCTCGGAGATCCAGACGATAGAAGGGCTGGCGAAGGACGGCGACCTTCATCCGATGCAGGCCGCGTTCAACGAAAACCACGGTCTCCAGTGCGGCTTTTGCACGCCCGGCATGATCATGGCCGGTGTCGACATGGTTCGCCGGCTTGGCAAGGACCTCGACGACGAGACGATCCGAAGCGAGCTGGAGGGCAACATCTGCCGTTGCACAGGCTACGTAAACATCGTGAAGGCCATCAAGGCCGGCGCGGCGCGGATGTAATCAGGATTACGGGCTCCGGCCGACGGACGCCCAGGGGAGGAATATCATGGCAAACGACGGAATCGGCGCGAGCGTTCCGCGCAAGGAAGATCGACGCTTCACGACAGGACAGGGCACCTATACCGGGGACGTCAACCTCGCCGGTCAGCTTCATGCGGTCTTCGTGCGCTCGCCGCACGCCCACGCGCATATCAAATCGGTCGATCTGTCAGAGGCGAGCAAGATGCCCGGCGTCGTCGCCATCCATACGGGAGAGGAGCTCGAGGCCGGTGGCATCAACCATCTGATCTGCGGCTGGGCGATCACCTCCAAGAACGGCTCGGGCATGCGGATGGGCCCCTACCCGCCGCTGGCGATCGGCAAGGTGCGCTTTGTCGGCCAGCCGATCGTCGCCGTCGTGGCGCGCAGCCGCGACCAGGCCGAGGATGCCGCCGAAGCCGTCCAGATCGATTACGAAACCCTCCCCGCGGTTACGAATCCCGTCGACGCGCTGAAGCCCGACGCACCGGCTATCCACGAATTCGAGGCGGATTCCTCGGTCTGGGAGCACGGCCGGGCACCCAGCAACCTCATCTTCGACTGGGAGCTCGGCGACGCGGCCGCCACCGACAACGCGATCAAGTCCGCCAAGCACGTCGTCAAGATCGACCTGGTCAACAACCGTGTCGTGCCGAGCGCCATGGAGGCACGGGCGGTGGTCGCCGACTACCGGTCGTCGGACGGGCATTTCACATTGTGGAACACGACCCAGAACCCGCATCTCCTGCGGGTGGTGCTCTCCGCCTTCATCAACGTCGCCCCCGAACACAAGCTCAGGATCATCGCGCCCGACGTCGGTGGCGGCTTCGGCTCGAAGATCTTCACCTATTCGGAGGAGGTGGTCTGCCTGTGGGCGGCCAAGCAAGCCGGCAAGCCGGTGAAATGGGTATCGGGCCGGAACGAGGCATTCCTGACCGATGCCCATGGCCGCGACCATGTGACGACGGCCGAGATCGCATTTGACGACGACTACAGGATGCTCGGACTGAAGGTCGACACGATCGCCAATCTCGGGGGCTACATGTCGCTCTTCGCGTCGCTGATCCCGACCTACCTCTATGCGCCGCTGCTGTCGGGCCAATACGTCATCCCGAACATCCATGTGAACGTCCGCGCCGTCTACACCAATACCGTCCCTGTCGACGCGGTTCGCGGGGCGGGGCGGCCGGAGGCGACCTATGTGCTGGAGCGGCTGATCGAGAAGGCGGCGCGCGAGCTGGGGGTCGACCGGGCGGAGCTGCGGCGAAAGAACTTCGTTCGCGAGTTCCCCTACCAGACGCCGGTGCTGTGGAAATACGATTCCGGCAATTATGACGGCCTGCTCACCAAGGCTCTGGCCGCGTCCAAGTGGGATGATTTCGAGGCCCGCAAGGCGGAAGCGGCCAAGCGCGGCAAGCTGCGCGGCATCGGCCTTTCCTGCTATATCGAGGCCTGTGGCGTGGCGCCGTCCTCGGCCGAGGGCGGAGCGCTTGGCGCCGGCGTCGGCGTCTGGGAGATGGCGGAGATCAAGGTCAATCCCGTCGGCACGGTGGAAGTGCTGGTCGGAACGCTGGGTCACGGCCAGGGCCACGAGACCACCTATGCCCAGATCGCGGCCGACCGCTTCGGTATCCCGATCGACTCCGTCTCGGTGATCGAGGGCGATACCGACAAGGTCCAGCAGGGGATGGGCACTTACGGCTCGCGAACCGCTGGCAATGGCACGTCGGCGGTCTACCGCGCGCTCGACAAGATCGAGGCCAAGGCCAAGAAGATCGCCGCCCACCTGCTAGAAGCGTCCGAGGAGGATATCACGATCGCCAACGGCGAGTTTTCCGTCTCGGGGACCGATCGCAAGGTGACGCTGACCGACGTCTCGCTGGCGGCCTACACCTTCCACAAGCTGCCGAAGGACATCGAGCCCGGCCTCGACGAAAAGGCCTATTTCGACCCGACCGACCTCACCTACCCCGCCGGCGCCTTTGTCTGCGAGGTGGAGATCGATCCGGCGACCGGCACGACGGAAGTGGTGCAGTTCACCGCCGTCGACGACTTCGGCAACGTGATCAATCCGATGATCGTCGAGGGGCAGGTGCATGGCGGTGTCATGCACGGGCTCGGGCAGGCGCTGCTGGAAGAGGCGAAATACGATCCCGGCAGCGGCCAGCTGATCGCCGGCTCCTACATGGATTACTGCATGCCGCGGGCCCACGACCTGCCGAAGTCATTCGACCATGCGTTCCAGAAGACGCCGACCCCCAACAACCCGCTCGGCCTCAAGGGCTGCGGCGAGGCCGGGGCGATCGGTTCGCCGCCGGCGATCATCAACGCGATCACCGATGCCCTCGGAACCGAGGACATCTCGATGCCGGCGACGCCGGAGAAGATTTGGCGGGCGCTGCAATCCGCCGGACAGAACGCCTAAGGGAGGGAGGACGATCATGTACCAGACCCGCTATCACCGTCCCGGCAGCGTCGCCGAGGCCGCCGAACTTCTCTCCAAGGCGGAGGACGGTCGCTACGTCGCCGGCGGCCACACGCTGATCCCGACCATGAAGCACCGGCTTGCCGGGCCTTCCGACCTCGTCGACCTGTCCAGGTTGTCGGAGCTGAAAGGCATCTCCGAGAAGGGCGGCACCGTGACGATCGGCGCTGCCACCACCCACTATGAGGTGGCGTCGTCGGACGCCGTGAGGAAGGCGATCCCGGCCCTGGCGGCGCTCGCCGGGATGATCGGCGATCCCGCGGTCCGCAATCGCGGCACCATCGGCGGTTCGCTGGCCAACAACGACCCCGGCGCCGACTATCCGGCGGCGGTGCTCGGGCTCGGCGCGACCATCCATACCGACAAGCGGAAGATCGAAGCCGACGACTTCTTCACCGGCTTGTTCACGACGGCGCTGGAAGAGGGCGAAATCATCGTCAAGGTGTCGTTCCCGGTTCCGAAAAAGGCGGCCTACGAGAAGTTCCACAGCGCCGCCTCGCGCTACGCCCTGACCGGCGTCTTCGTCGCGTCGGCGAAGGACGGCGCCGTTCGCGTGGCTGTCACCGGCGCCGGTGCCAACGGCGTCTTCCGGGCGGCCGACATCGAGAAGGCGTTGTCGGGAAAGGCGTCGTCCGATGCGATCGATGCGGTCAGCATTGATCCCTCCGGCCTCCTCTCGGATATCCACGGGTCGGCGGAATATCGCGCCAACCTGGTCAAGGTGATGGCCAAACGGGCCGTTGACGCGATCGGCTGACGAAACGGCATACGAGGCGGCGGGCATGAACGAACGGGCGATCAAGCTTTTCGGCACCGAGGAACCGGCGCCGGAGCAACGAGTACTGACCGCCGGTCCCCTGTCCGCCACTCTCGAGGACGGCCAGCTTCGCTGGATAAGGATCGGCGAGGCGGAGGCGATCCGTGCGATCGCCTTCCTCATCCGGGACCGGAACTGGAGCACCGCCAATCCCGAGATCAGCGACCTCGACATCCGGGAAGGCAAGAACGGCTTCAAGGTCACCTTCACCGCCCGCTGCCCGACCGTCGATGGCGATTTCACCTGGCGGGGCGAGTTCACCGGGAGCCCCGACGGGACGCTCCGCTGCGTCAGCGTCGGCGCACCCGACCGGGACTTCCTGACCTCGCGGACCGGCTTCGTCATCCTGCATCCGCTGAAGGGGCTGGTCGGCAAGACCATCACCGTGGAGCACGCCGACGGAAGGAAGAAGAGGCGCCGGGTGCCGGCGGAAATCGTTCCGGACCAGCCCTTCCTCCTCGTCCGCGGGATGACGCACGAACCCTCGCGCGGCGTCACCGCGGAGATCCGGATGGAAGGCGATACCTGGGAGACCGAGGACCATCGCAACTGGACGGATGCTTCACTGAAGACCTATAGCCGCCCGCTTTCGCTGCCTTATCCATACGAAGTCGCGAAGGGCGAGGAAATCCGCCACACGGTGACGCTGAAATTCTCCGGCAAGCTGCCCAGGGAACCGGGAGCGCCGTCGGGCCCGGTCGTCGTCAAGCTGGGCGATCCGGCCGGCAAGATGCCGAAGGTCGGCCTCAGCGTGCTGCCGGAGGATGCGCGGGCGGCGCTGCGTGTCGCGCCACTGGTCAAGGCGGCGGGCGTCCGGCATCTCAACTGCCGCATCGACCTGCGGGTCCGGGGCTGGCGGAAGCCGCTTGCCGACTACGCCAGGCTCGCGAAGGAGACCGGCGCCGGCATCGTCCTCGAGATCATCATTCCGGGCATCGACACGCCGGCCAGGGAACTCGGCGAGGCCGCCAAGGCGGTGCGGGCCGCGAAGCTCAAGCCGCAGGCCGTCGTCGTGACGCCGGCCGCCGACCTCAAGTCCTATCCCCCCGGCACGCCCTTCCCGGAAGGCGTCCCGAGCTTCGAGGCGGTCGCCGCGGCGGCGCGAAAGGCATTCCGGAACGTCCGGATCGGCGGCGGCATGTTGTCGAACTTCACCGAGCTCAATCGCAAGCGGCCGCCAGCCAAGACCTTCGACTTCATCACCCATGCCACCTCGGCAATGATCCACGCGGCCGACGACCAGTCGGTGATGGAGACGCTGGAATCGGTCGAGCACATCATCCATTCGGCCAAGGCGATCATCGGCAAGACGCCGTACCGGATCGGCCCCTCCCATATCGGCAACAGCTTCAATCCCTACGGGGCGACGGTGACCGCCAATCCCGATGGCGGGCGGGTGACCATGGCGCGCGTCGAGCCGCGCCATCGCGGCCTGTTCGGCGCGGCCTGGCATCTCGGCTATCTCAGCCAGGTCGCGGGCGGCGGGATCGAGGCCGTGACGATGGCTTCGCCGGTCGGCGAATTCGGCATCGTCTACCGGAAGCAGAAATACCCGCAGCCCTTCTACGACACCACGCGCGGCGCGAAGGTCTATCCGGTCTATCACGTGATCCGCGGCATCGCCGAAGCCGCCGGGGCGAAGCAAATCGATGCCCGGTCGAGCGACACCGGCCGGGTACGCACGCTTGCCTGGAAGAAGGGACGAACCACCCATGTCTGGCTCGCCAACCTGCGCGACGAGACGATCGAGGTGCAGCTTCGCGGTCTCGCCAGGAAGGGCAAGGCGACCCTGATGATGCTTGACGAGGACGGCTTCGGGCAGGCGGTGCGCGATCCCGACTTCGCCGACAGGGCGGAGCCCTTTGCCGGCACGACGGTCACGCTTCCGCCCTTCGCGGTGGCACGCCTCGACGTTGCCGGTTAGACGAGCGGCCGCCTGGCGCCTGCGCCTGGCCGGGGACTGTCGCACCCCGCCCGTCAGCTCTGGTCCGGCAGCTTGACGAAACGGATCGCCACCAGCGAGAGGACGGTCGTAGCGACCAGGATGACGGTGACGAGGGCGTTGATGTCCGGGGTGAAGCCCAGCCGCATCATCGCCCAGAGCCGCATCGGCAAGGTGCTTTCGGTTCCGGTAACCAGCAGCGTGATCAGCGTCTCGTCGAAGGACAGCGCGAAAGCGAGGATCGCGGCGGAGCCGATCGCCGACATGAGGCTCGGCGCCAGCACGTAGCGGAAGGTCTGCCAGCGGCTCGCGCCGAGGTCGAGCGACGCCTCGACGAGGCTGGTGCGAAGCGTCTGCAGCCGGGCGAGGATGATCCGGTAGGCCAGCGCCAGGACGAAGACGGTGTGACCGATGATCACCGTGACCAGCGACCGCGGGAAATCCACCTCCCGGAAGAAGACCAGAAGCGACAGGCCGGTGATGATCGGCGGCATCAGGAACGGCAGGAAGATGACCAGCTGGAGGACTTCGCGGAAACGCGAGCGGCTGCCGTTATAGTAGAAGGCGAGCGTCGTCCCGAGGACCAGCGCGAGGACGATCGCGACGCCGCCGACCAGCAGTGAATTCAGCACCGAATCGATGATGCTCTCGTCGTGGATCAGCGACCAGTAGGCGTCGAGGGAGAAGCTGTCCCATTGCACGGCGTTGTTCTCGAAGCTGAAGAAGGAGAAGAAGACGGCGACGAAGAGCGGCCCGTAGAGGACCAGCAGCACGAAGCCGGCGACGAGAAAGAGAACAGCGGTCGCGGCGGCCGGGAGGCGGATCATAGCTGGTGCCTCGCCCGCGTGATCAGGCCGGTGCCGACAATGGCGACGAGCACGACGACCAGGAGGATCACCGACAGGGCCGCGCCGAAGGGCCAGTTGAACGCGAATCCGAACTGGCTGTAGATGATGCGGCCAAAGGTGAAGCCGCTCATCCCGCCGACCATCTGGGGCGTGATGAAGTCCCCGAGTGCCAGCACGAAGACGAAGGTCGCGCCGACGATGGTGCCCTGGACGCTGAGCGGCCAGACGATGTCGCGGAAGCTCTGGAAAGCGGAGGCGCCGAGATCGGCCGAGGCATCGACCACCGAACGCGGTATGCGCTCGAGCGCGATGAAGATCGGCAGGACCGCGAAAGGCAGGAGAATGATCGACAGGGTGACGAGCACCGCCTTGAGGTTGAAGATCAGGAAGGTCAGCGGCTCGTCGACCACGCCGAGATAGAGCAGGATGCGGTTGAGAAAGCCGTTGCCGCCGAGGATGGCGCGGATCGCGTAGATCTTGATGATGTAGCTCATCATCAGCGGCACCACGAAGACCACCATCATCACGTATTTGCGGCGGCCGCGGAGGCTCGCGAGCAGGTAGGCGATCGGATAACCGAACAGGACGGTGATCGCCGCGACGCCGAGGCAGAGCAGGATGGTGTTGAAGAAGACCGGCACGAAGCCGCGACCGGCGAAGAAGCGTTCGTAATTCCGCAGCGTCAATTGGTGGACGATGTTGCCGTCCTCGACGTAGTAGAAGCTCTGGATCAGGAAGAGGATAAGCGGCAGCAGGATGAAGACGAACGGGACGGCATAGGCGAGCACCGTCAGGATGAAGCGGTAGGCCGCGAGTCCTTCCTCGCCCGCCGCCCGCTCCGTTTCGGTGGCAGCGCTCATGCGGTCACCACGTGGCATTCTCGGTCGCTCCAGCCGATCTCGGTTTCGTCGCCGACGGCGAGCGGAATGCCTCCGGCCCGGCTCGGCAGCTTGACCATGATCCTGAGTTCGGGCTTCGCCGCCGCGCTGACGGTGACCTGCGAAACCGGCCCGACGAAGCCGGTCTCCTCGACCCGCACCTTCATCCGGTTGCGCATGCCGTTCGCCGCTTCACCGATGACGACCGCCTCGGGCCTGACGAGCAGCTTGCCGGGCGAGTCCCTTGTCGCAGCGCCAACCGCGGAACGGCCCTCAAGCCTGCAGCGGAAGCTTCCCACGTCCGAAACCAGCTCCCGGTCCTCCTCCCCGGCTTCGCCGAGGGCGACGTCGATGAGATTATTGTCGCCAAAGAAGCGCGCGACATACTCGTTGACCGGCCGGTAATAGACCTCTTCCGGTGAGCCGATCTGCTCGATCCGGCCGTGGTTCATCACGCAGATCCTGTCGGCCATGGTGACCGCTTCCTCCTGATCATGGGTGACGAAGAGAAAGGTCGTCCTGATCTCGCGCTGAAGGTTCTTCAGGAAGCGCTGCATCTGCCGTCGCAACTCGGCATCCAGCGCGCCGAGCGGCTCGTCGAGGAGAATGAGGCGCGGCTCGCAGATGATCGCGCGGGCGAGCGCAACCCGTTGCTGCTGGCCGCCGCTGAGCTGCGACGGGTAGCGCCCGGCGAATTCCTCCAGGGCCACCAGCCGCAGCGTCTCGATCACCCGGTCGCGAATTCTCGCCCGGGACTCGCCGCGCACCTTCAGGCCATAGCCGACATTGGCCTCGACGGTCATGTGCGGAAACAGGGCATAATCCTGGAAGACGGTGTTGAACGGCCGGCGGTTGATCGGCATCGCCGAAATGTCTCTGCCGTCGAGCAGGACCTTGCCTCGGGTCGGCTGAACGAGGCCACCGATCAGCCTGAGGACGGTCGTCTTGCCCGAGCCGCTCGGCCCGAGGACCGTCATGAACTCGCCATCGCGGAGGGCGAGATCGATGGCGTGCAGAACCTCGACGCCGCCATAGACCTTAGCGACTCCGCTGAGTTCGACCAACGTTTTCGGTTGCTCGGTCATTCCGGGCCGGATGCATTCGAGGAAGGGATGTTATCGCAAAACGACCGCCGGACGATCCTGTGCCCGGCGGTCGCGCATGTCGGAACCAGGATCACGGAGAAGCCTTGACCTCGTTCCACAGGTCGGCCCGCTTGGTCGGGTCCTCGACATCCTCGAGCCAGACGATCTTGTCATCCGGATTGGCGCTCGAGAAGGGAGCCGAGGTGTTGCCGAAGCCGGTCCGCTCCGACAACTGCTCGCCGATCTTCTTCTGCAGGACGAAGTTGACCCACGCCTCGGCGAGGTCCTTGTCCTGGACGCCGGTGGTCATCGCCCAGGTGTCGAGCCAGGCGGGAGCGCCCTCCTTGGGGTTCACATAGGCGATCGGCGCGCCGGCATCCTGCATCGCCTTGACCTGCTGCTGGCCGTAGTTGGCGAAGATGATCGCCACGTCATTGTGCTGATAGAGCTGCAGCGCCTCGTCGGCCGTGGTGTAGAAGCTGAGCAGGTTATGCTTCAGGTCGATCAGCTTGTCCTCGGCCTTGGAGAGCTGCTCGTCGGTCAAGTGGTAGGGATTCGCGATCCCCATATCCAGCGCGGCGATGGTGAAGTTATGCTCGCCATTGTCGTAGCCGAGCACCTTGCCGGCATATTCCGGATCCCACATCACGTCCCAGGAATCCGGCGGCGTCTTCACCTTCTCGGTGTCATAGATGAGACCGATCGAATCGAAGGCGAAGGGGATCGCATAGACCTTGCCGTCGCGCATCACGCCGGTGACCTTGGTGAGGTCCTGGAAGCGCGGCAGGGTTTGCTTCTGGTTCGGCACCTTGTCGAGGTCATAGGGCTCGACGAGGCCGAGATCGAGATAGCGCTGGAGCTGGGCGGTGTTGACGGCGAAGAGGTCGAAATCCTTGCCCTCGCTGCCCTTGATCTTCGCCCAGATCTCGTCATCGGTACCGATGAACACCACGTTCACGTCGGCACCTGTCTCCTTCTCGAACTCGGCGACCCAGTCGGGATCCGCATACCCTTCCCAAGCCAGGATCCGGAGTTCCTTGGCGTGGCTGAGTGTCGGCACCGCAGCCAGGGCGGAAAGCCCGATGGCCGCGGAAAACAGGCTCTTAGCAATCAGCTTCATGGTCCTACTCCCTGTTCTTCAGGTTGATACCCATAGTCCCTCCCCGTCGTTCGGGGGCGCGCCCCACCCGACCGGCTGTTCTCGTTGCGGGAATTTCCGGTTCCCATCGGCCTATACCCAGCCGCCGTCGACGATGTAGTTCTGCGAGGTGCACATCCGGCTATCGTCGGAAGCCAGGAAGAGCACCATGCGGGCGATGTCCGGCGGGAACAGACGCCCCGGCAGACACTGTCGGTCATCGATCTGGCGCTCGCCCTCGGGCGTGACCCAGAGCTCGACCTGACGCCTGGTCATGATCCAGCCGGGCATCACGCAGTTGACGCGGATGAGCTCGGGTCCGAGTTCGCGCGCCAGACCGCGGGTCATCCCGTTGATGGCGGATTTGGCGGTCACATAGGCGATGCAGTCGCCGTCACCGACCATCCAGGTGATCGACCCGAGATTGACGATCGAGCCGCCACCGGAATCGCGCATCTGGGGCCGCACGGCCTGCACCGCGAAGACCTGATGACGGAGATTCACCGCCATCCGCTCGTCCCAGTAGTCGGCCGTCAGGTCGCCGAGCGCGTGGCGATCGTCGTTGCCGGCGTTGTTGACCAGCACCTTGATCGGACCGTCCTCCCGGCCGGTCATGGCGATCGCCTCCTGCAGGGCGGTGACGTCCCGCAGGTCGACATCGAGGAAGCGCGGCCTGGAATGGCCGCGCCCGGATATCCTTTCCACCAGCGCCTCGGATTCCTTCTTCGCGATGTCGATGAAGGTGACCTTGGCGCCCTGCGCGCAGAAATGCTCGACAACGCTTTCGCCTATGCCCGAACCGCCGCCGGTGACGAAGACGACGCGATCTTCGAGGGAAGGATATCTGGCGTCGGTTTCCTGCATGGCTCTTTGCGTATCTAGTGCGAGTGGCGCGGCACCGCGGCTCCGCGGGTACCGGGGAGGAAATCGAGGTCGCAACCGCGATCCGCCTGGAGAACGTGGTCGAAATAGAGCTTCTGATAACCACCGGTCATCGGCGGCGGCGGCGGCTCCCACCCCTTCAGGCGTTCCGCGAGCTGCTCGTCGGTCAACTCGATCGAGAGGCTCCGGTTGGCGGCGTCGAGCGAGATCATGTCGCCGTCCCGGACGACCGCCAGCGGGCCGCCGAGCGCCGCCTCCGGCACGGCATGGAGCACCACCGTCCCATAGGCCGTCCCGCTCATCCGCGCATCGGAGATGCGCACCATGTCGGTAATGCCCTTCTTCAGGACCTTCGGCGGCAGCCCCATGTTGCCGACCTCGGCCATTCCCGGATAACCGCGCGGACCGCAATTCTTCAGCACCATGACGCAGGTCTCGTCGATGTCGAGAGCCGGGTCGTTGATCCGTTCGTGGTAATGCTCGATGGTCTCGAAGACGACCGCCCGGCCACGATGCCGCATCAGGGCCGGGGTCGCGGCGGACGGCTTGATCACCGCTCCGCCCGGCACCAGGTTGCCCCTCAGGATCATGACGCCGCCGTCCCTGGTCAGCGCCTTGTCGAACGGGCGGATGACCTCCTCGTTGAAGTTCTCGGCGTCGGCGTTGTTCTCGCCGATGGTGCGGCCGTTGACGGTCAGCGCATCCTTGTTGAGGAGCCCGGCTTCCGAGAGCATCCGAAGCACCACCGGCAGACCGCCGGCGTAATAGAACTCCTCCATCAGGAAGCGGCCGGACGGCATCAGGTCGACGATGGTCGGAACGTCGCGGCCGAACTTGTCCCAGTCGTCCAGGGTCAGGTCGACGCCGACCCGCCCGGCGATGGCCAACAAGTGGATGACGGCATTGGTCGAGCCGCCGATCGCGGCATTTGCGCGAATGGCGTTTTCAAAAGCCTGACGCGTCAGGACCTTCGACATGACGAGGTTCTCGTGAACCATCTCGACGATGCGCCGGCCGGCGAGCTGGGCGAGCACCGCACGCCGCGAATCCACCGCGGGGATCGCCGCATTGCCGGGCATACCCATGCCGAGGCTCTCGACCATCGATGCCATCGTCGAGGCGGTGCCCATGGTCATGCAATGACCCGGCGACCGCGCCATGCCGGCTTCGGCCTCCATGAAGTCCGCGACCGACATCTTGCCGACCTTCACGTCCTCGCTGAAACGCCAGACGTGGGTGCCCGATCCGAGCTGCTCGCCGCGGAAGCGGCCGTTCAGCATCGGGCCGCCGGAAACCGCGATGGTCGGCAGGTCGCAGCTCGCCGCGCCCATCATCAGGGCAGGCGTTGTCTTGTCGCAGCCGACCAGCAGGACGACGCCGTCGATCGGATTGCCGCGAATCGATTCCTCGACATCCATGCTGGCCAGATTGCGGAACAGCATCGCGGTCGGGCGGAGATTGGATTCACCGAGCGACATGACGGGGAATTCGAGCGGCAGCCCGCCGGCTTCCAGCACACCACGCCGCACCTTTTCCGCGATCTGGCGGAAATGGGCATTGCAGGGGGTGAGCTCCGAAAATGTGTTGCAGATACCGATTACCGGACGCCCGTCGAAGGAATCCGGCGGCAGCCCCTCGTTCTTCATCCAGCTGCGATGCATCGTGGCATGCGTGCCGGTACCGCCAAACCAGCCCTGCGAGCGTAGCTTCGGTTTTGTCATTGTCCTGATTTCCTCGTTGCGGCCCGCTTCCCCTGCTTCCGCACATCGAGGGCCTTGCGAGCGTCGCTCTCGGCATCATCGATAAGGCGGATCATCGCGGCCCGTGCGGCCTCCGGGTCGCGATCGCGGAGAGCATCATACACCGCCCGATGCAATGGCACCGAGTGGCGCTGTCCGCGCGGGTTGCCGAGCGAGAGGAACATGGTGGTGGTCAGCGCGGTTTCGATGACCGCGCTCAGCGAGCGCATCATGGCGTTGTCGACGGCGTTGAGGATAGCGATGTGAAACCGCGTGTCGGGGTCGATGAAAAGCCGGCCGTCGTCGCCGGCCGCTTCCATCCCCTTCAGCGCCGCCGCCATCTCGTCGAGTTGCGCCTCGCCTGCCCGGGTCGCGGCCAGCGCGACGATGGACGGCTCGATCGCCCGGCGCAGTTCGAATATCTCGCGTACGAAACGATCACGGGGGAATTCGGCCAGTTGCCAGCCGAGGACATCGGGATCGAGGAGATTCCAGCTTTCCGAGGGCCGGACCCGGGTTCCGGTCTTCGGCCGGGATTCAACCAGTCCCTTGCTGGTCAGGATCTTTGTCGCCTCGCGCAACACCGTCCGGCTGACGCCGAGTTGCGCGCACCATTCGGCCTCGTTGGGCATGACGGTACCGGGAGGCAGCTCGCCGCCGATGATCCTCAGCCCGACGGCGTGGACGATCTTGCCCACCAATCCCCTGGTCGAGCTGACGGGGCTGTTGCGGCCATGCGTCTCGGAGCGCGCCATGGCGATGCTCCAGACATCCCGTTCGAGTGCCAGATCCGTCACGCAGACGCCCCCGTATCTTTCGCTCTTATCATAATATCATATGCTCGACGCACGGGAGTCAAGCGCCGCCGGCGATAGATCCCGGGTCACAAGCAACCAAGCAACAAGGTCATTGTCGATGCCATTGCCGGGCCGGCCGGACAGGCGGCCATGCAGCGGGCCGGCGCGCGCGGCGAACGAATGGCCGCCGGGACAGCGGGTCGACGTCGCCGGCCGGCGGCCTCAGTCGTCGCGTCCGCGCCGCATCAGGCGATAGGCGTAGATCTTCACCACGCTGTTGATCAGGAACCAGATCAGCGCATAGGCCCAGACGCCGAGGGCATATTTCCAGCCGATCGGCTCGACGAGCCAGCCATAGACCGCGGCAAGCGTTCCGAGCACCTGGGTGGTCTCGGTCACGACGATCAGCTTCCAGCTCGGCCAGGGCCGATCCCAGATCGCGCCGGTGTTGCGGGTCAGGTAGATCGTCAGGTGGCCGGCGACCAGCAGCTTGAGGAAGACCAGGGTCTGGATCGTCTCGCGGGGAAGATGCAGATATTCCTCGGCGATCCAGAACAGGCCGAAGCTCGCGAAGACGCCCATCACGCCGAGGATGATGCTGAGCGTCAGGACGCGATGCATGTCCCACTTGACCGGCTTCCGCGCGACGGGCGCGTTGTCATAGGCGATCATCATGATCGGAAAGTCGTTCAGCACGGCGAGCAGAACGATCATCACCGCGGTCACGGGATAGAAATTGAAGACGAGGATCGAGAGCGTCATGAACAGGAGGACGCGGACGGTCTCGGCGATGCGGAAGACGGCATAGCTGTTCATCCGCTCGAAGATCTTGCGCGCCTCCTCGATGGCGCGGGTGATCACCGAGAGCCCGACCCCGGTCAGGATCAGGTCCGCCGCGGCGCGCGCCGCATCGGTCGCGCCGCTCACCGCGATCCCGACATCGGCCTGCTTGAGCGCCGGCGCATCGTTGACGCCGTCGCCGGTCATCCCGACGATATGCCCGCTTCCCTGCAGCTCCTTGACGATCCTGTATTTGTGCTCGGGGAAGACCTGGGCATAGCCGTCGGCATCCTCGATCCCCGCCCCGCTGCGCCGGTTCCCGTCCTTGTCGAAGGCCTCGTCGGCGGCAATGATCCTGGTTCCGAGGTCCAGCTTTCCGGCGATCTCCTTGGCGATGGCGACATGGTCGCCCGTCACCATGCGCACGTCGAGGCCCATGGACCGCGCCTCGTGAATGGTGGCGAGCGCATCGTCCCTCGGCGGATCGAACAGCGGCAGAAGGCCGACATATTGCCATTTGCCTGACGGATCGGTGCGCGCGACGCCGAGCGTGCGATAGCCCTTCGCCGCCATCTTGTCGGTCTCCTCCGACACCCGGGCGCCGAGCGTGCCATCCGCGCCGACGAGCTCGAGGATCGCCTGCGGCGCGCCCTTGGCGACCTGGAACCTGCCGCCCTCCCCTTCGACATCCGCCTCGGCCCGCTTGCTGACCGGATCGAAAGGCACGAATTTCGAGATCGTGAAGGGCTTCAGGGCGGCCGGATCGCCAAGCGACTTGAGGATAGCGCCGTCGATCGCGTCCGGGCTGTCGGATTGCGACGCAAGCGCCGCCGCCAGCACGACGTCGGACGCGGCCTTTCCGGCAAGGACGATGGGGTCACCAAGGGTGAGCTCGTTCTTGGTCAGCGTGCCGGTCTTGTCGGAGCAGAGGATGTCCATCCCCGCCATTTCCTCGATCGACACCAGCCGTGAGACGATCGCCTTCATCTTCGCCAGCTTCACCGCGCCGACGGCCATGGTGACCGAGAGGACCGCAGGCAGCGCGACGGGGATCGCCGCAACCGTCAGGATCAGCGCGAAGAGGACGGTCTCGACCAGCGGATCGTGCCGGAACAGGGCGACCACCAGAATGAGCGCCACCAGCGCCAGGGTGATCAGGATCAGGAAATTGCCGATCCGCAGCACGGCTTTCTGGAAATGGGAGGTCGCGCCGGCGGTCTCCACGAGCTTTGCGGTGCGGCCGAAATAGGTCGCGCCGCCGGTCGCGGTGACGATTGCCTTCATCTCCCCCATCTTGGCGACGGAGCTGGAATAGGCGATATCGCCCGCCGCCTTGTCGACCGGCAGCGACTCGCCGGTCAGCGCCGACTGGTCGACGCTGAGATAATCGCCCTCGACCAGCGTGACATCGGCCGGAATGACGTTGCCGATCCGGATGAGGATCACATCGCCCGGCACCAGATCCCGCGCCGCGATATCCCGCCATGTCCCGTCGCGCAGGACATGCGCCTTGAGCGCGAGGTTCTTCTTCAGCGCCGCGATCGCGTTGTCGGCCTGGTGCTCCTGCCAGAAACCGACGACGGCGTTGATCACGAGCATGATGGTGATGATCGCGAAATCCTCCCAATGCCGGACCGCCGCCGAAAGGATCGCGGCCGCCTCGATCATCCAGGGGATCGGCCCCCAGAAGAAGGAGAGGAATTTGAGGAGCGGGCTGGTGTGCTTCTCCTCGATCGCGTTGGGACCATATTGGGCGAGGAGGCGCGCAGCCTCGTCCGAACCGAGCCCGCGTTTCGGGTCGGTCCCCGGGGTCCCGCCCGCCGCGGCGCCGGCGCCCGGCTGATCTGGTGTCGATTGGTCCATCATGCCGTCTCCAATACATGGACTTCATGACGCCGGGTCGTCATCCGGTCGCGGCTTTTGACTAAAATTCGCGACTCGCGGCTGCATGGGAAGTGTAGCATGCATGGTCGCCGCGATGCCGCATCAGGCGCGGCGGCCCGTCGCGCCACGGGACTTTCTGGCGTGCCGGATGCCGAAGACCACCAATATGGAGATCGCAACCGCCGCAAGCACCATCGCGGCAATGCCAACGCCATGAAGCCTGTCGAGGTGGCGCAGCAGCGCCGTGAAGCGTGATGAGACAAACAGCCAGACACCGACCCAGAGCGCGGCGCCGACCGCATTGGCCAGTGCAAAATGCCACCAGGTCATGTGCATGCTGCCGGCGATCAGGCCATTCAGCTGCCGCAACGGGACGACGAATCTTGCGACAACGACGATGAAGGGGCCGTAGCGGTTGAAGGTCTGCTCGAAACCGTCAAGACGCTCATCCGTGAGCCCGAAGCGCGCGCCGAGCCTGGCGATCGCCAGCCGCCCGAACCGCCTTCCGAGCAGATAGCCGACATTGTCGCCGAGAAAGGCTCCCGCAGAGGCGACGAAGAACCAGAAGACGATGTCGGCGCCGCGGACGCCGACCGCCGCGCCGACCGCGATCAGCATGGTCTCGCCGGGAAGCGGCGCGCCGAGCGATTCGAGAGCGATCGCCAGAAAGACGAGGGGCGCCCCGTGGCTGATGATGAAATTCACCAGATCACTGACATAGGTCGATGCCAAGACGCCTTTCCTTCCCTTCCGCGGCCCGAAACCGGAGCGGTACGATCCTAACCGCGCGACCACCGCGAATGTGTAGCTTATCGAGCGGCCAACCTCGCCTCGGATTTGGCGCGACGGCGCAAGGTCCTTGTGCTACGCGAGACGGATCGATCATTGTCTTCTGCGTGAGGTGCGGTGATGAGCGGACATGCTTTCGGTGCGCCGGGAATCGCGCCGACATGGGCATCCAGCGACAAGGATTTCGTCACCACCGCTCTGGGAAATGCCCGGCTTTGGGTCACGGTCGGCCACGGCATCATCAACGAAATCTACTGGCCATCGACGGGCCGCCCCCAAATCCGCGATCTCGGCTTCTACCTGCTTGGCGAGGACCGCTGGATAGACCTCAAGCGGGTGCGGCGCTACCAGCTCTCGAAGCCGAAGCCCTATCTGCCGCTCCTCACCATCACCCATGGCGGTGACGACTACCGGCTGACGATCGAGGTCCTCCCCGACCCGTCGCGGGACGTCCTGCTGATCCGCTACAATGTCGAAGGCCCCTATCGCCTCGGCATCGTCGTCGCGCCGCATCTCGGGACCAGCGGCTACGACAACTCGGCCTGGATCGAGGATGGCGACGCCTATGCGGCGATACCCATCGGCGCGATATGCGTGACGGCCGACGTTCCCCTCAGCGACCTGAGCGTCGGTTATGTCGGTGCGTCGGATGGCTGGCAGGACCTCGCCCGCAACGGACGATTCACCTACGGCTTCTCCCGAGCCGAGCTCGGGAATGTCGCGATGTCGGCGTCGCTGACGGATCGCCAGGGCGTCATCGCGGTCGGCTTCGCGCCGGGAGCGAAGGCCGCGCGGACGCTGTCGCGCTCGGCCCTGGCGGTCGGCTATGAGTCGATCCGGCGGAACTTCCTCGACGCGTGGGAGGACTGGGGCGGCAGGCTCTCCCTCCCCTCGCCCGAAGCCGGGCTCGCCGAGGAAGCGCTGATGTCGGCGACCGTCCTCAAGTCCCACGAGGACAGGATGTATCCGGGCGCGCTGGTCGCCAGCATGAGCACGCCCTGGGGCAACCGCACCAACACGCTCGGCGGCTACCATCTCGTCTGGCCGCGCGACGCGACGCTTGCCGCCTTCGCACTGCTCGCGGTCAACGAGATCGACGACGCGCGCCATATCCTGGCGCATATGATGGCCGCCCAGTTGCCGGATGGTCACTGGCCACAGAACTACTTCCCGAACGGCCAGCCTTTCTGGACCGGCATCCAGCTCGACGAGACCGGCTTCCCGGTCCTTCTCGCCGCCAAGCTTCGGGAGATCGGCCATGCCGACCTGCCGGGCATCCGCGAGATGGTGCGCGCCGCGGTCGGCTCGATCGCCCGCAACGGGCCGTCGAGCGAACAGGATCGCTGGGAGGAGAACCCCGGAATCAGCGCATTCACCGTGGCCGTGGTCATCGCCGCGCTCGCGGCGTCCGGCCCCTGGCTGGAGGACGGCGAGCGGGACTACGCCCTCGACCTCGCCGACGACTGGAACGAGCGGATCGAGCAATGGTGCTATGTCGCCGGTACGCCGATGGCGAAGCAGGAGGGCGTCGCCGGCTATTATGTCAGGATCGCACCGCCGCAGAAGGACGGCGGGCTGACCGGCCGGGTGATGCTCCGCAACCGGAACGGCGAGACGATCGAGGCATCCTGCCTGGTCGCGCTCGACTTCTCCTGGCTGGTCCGTCTCGGCCTCCGCAAGGCCACCGACCCGCGGGTGACGGACACGATCGCCGTGGTCGACCGCATGCTGCGCGTCGATACGCCCTCGGGCCCGATCTATCGCCGCTACAACGACGACGGCTACGGCGAGTATGACGACGGCCGGGCCTATGACGGCAACGGCGTCGGCCGGGCGTGGCCGCTATTGACCGGTGAGCGGGGCCACCTGGCGCTGCAGGCCGGCGAGGATCCGATCGAATATCTGCGGACGATGCATCGCTGCGCCAGCCCCGGCGGCCTGCTGCCCGAGCAGGTCTGGGACGGCGAGGCGATCCCCGCCCTCGAGCTCTATCCCGGACGGCCGTCTGGCAGTGCCATGCCGCTCATCTGGTCGCATTCGGAATTCCTCAAGCTGCTGATCGCCCGCGACCGGGGCCGGCCGGTCGAATTGCTCGAAACCGTGCGCAAGCGCTACGGCCGGCGGATACCGAAAGCGAAGGTGACGCGCTGGCGGAACGAAACGCCGGTCGCGACGCTCGCGGAAGGCCGCGTCCTGCAGATCGAGGATCGCCGGCCCTTCGTCCTCCATTGCGGGTGGGACGGCTGGCAATCGACCGAAGACCTGCCGGCGATGCCGCTGCCCTTCGGGCTATGGGGCGTGACCGTGGTGCCCGACAGCTACAAGGGCCGGTCCGAGCTGAACTTCACCCGTCGCTATGGCGACGCCTGGGAGGGAAAGGACCACACGGTCGCCATCGCCGCCAGGGCCAGGCCCCAGACGCTGGTCCACGAGAAGCAGGCGATGTGACGCCCGTCACTTGGCGTGGATGACCAATTGTTAATAGAGAAGACCCGAGCAAATCCGGGCACGAAATGTTTAGATTGAGCTGCAACAACGGCGCCGCGGCGGGCCGGCAGACTGTCAAATACACGGATCTCCGGGGAGGAATCCGCCGCCGAACGAGGCAGGCGCGAGGGAGAGCGAGACAATGACCGATCAATCCGACCTTCGCGAAGACCTCGTTGTCGTGAACAAGGCCTCGGATGTCCCGGGTCCGGCCGAGGCCCAGGGCGACGCGATCAACGCCATCCGCTTCCTCGCCGTCGACGCCATCGAGCGCGCCAATTCCGGCCATCCGGGGACCCCGATGGGACTCGCGCCGCTCGCCTATCGCCTCTTCACCCGTTACCTGCGGCATGATCCCGCCGCGCCGGACTGGCCGGATCGTGACCGCTTCGTCCTGTCGGGTGGACATGCGTCGATGCTGCTCTATGCCAGCCTGCATCTGTCCGGCTACGACCTTTCCATCGACGACCTCAGGCAGTTTCGCCAGTGGGGGTCGCGGACGCCCGGCCATCCCGAGCGCGGCATGACGCCGGGCGTCGAGATCACCACCGGTCCGCTCGGCCAGGGCTTCGTCAACGCCATCGGCATGGCGCTTGCCGAGAAGATGCTCGCCGCGCGCTTCAACCGGCCGGGCCTCGAGATCGTCAACCACCGTACATGGGCCTTCTGCGGCGAAGGCGATATGATGGAGGGCATGACCAGCGAAGCGTCGTCCCTCGCCGGCCGACTCCACCTGGCGCTCGGCAAGCTGACCGTGTTCTTCGACACCAATCACGTCACCCTCGAAGGCCAGGCCGACGAGGAATTCGTCGAGAATGTCGCGGAGCGTTTCGATGCCTATGGCTGGCATGTCGCCGACGCCGCCGACGTCAACGACCTCGCGGCGATCGACAAGGCGATCGCGAGCGCCGAAGCCGAGACCGAGCGGCCGAGCCTTGTCCTCGTCCACAGCCATATCGGCTACGGCTCACCGGTCCAGGATACCGCGAAGGCACACGGCTCGCCGCTCGGCGAGGAGAATGTCGCCAAGACGCGCGAGAAGCTGGGCTGGGCGTATCCCCCCTTCGAAATACCGGACGCGGTCTATGCCGACTGGCGCGACCAGGTCGCCGAGCGGGCGACGTCGCACGCCGGCTGGCAGGACCTGATGGCGCGCTATCGCGCCGACCAGCCGGAGGAAGCCGCCGAGTTCGACCGGGTGATGTCGGGCGCCCTGCCGCGGGGATGGCGCGATGCGCTGCCGGTCTTCCAGCCGGGCGAACGGGTCGCGACACGCGTCTCCGGCGGCAAGGCGCTCAACGCCTTCGCCCCGAGGGTGCCGGAACTCGCCGGCGGAACCGCCGACGTCCTGCCCTCGACCCACACGGCCGTCAGCGGATCGGGCGACGTCAACCAGGGCGACTATTCCGGCCGCAACATCCACTTCGGCATCCGCGAACATGCGATGGGCGCGATCTGCAACGGCATGGCCGCCCATGGCGGCATACGGCCGTTCTGCTCGACCTTCCTGTCGTTCCGCGACTATATGGTCGAGCCGATCCGCCTCGCCGCGATGATGCAGCTGCCGGTGGTCTTCGTCTTCACCCACGATTCGATCGGCCTTGGCGAGGACGGACCGACCCACCAGCCGATCGAGCATCTGGCGAGCATGCGGGCGACCCCGGGTCTCCGGGTCATCCGCCCCGCCGACGCCAACGAAGCCGCGCAGGCCTGGGCGGAGGCTCTCGCCCATGCCGGACCGACGGTCATGGTCCTGTCGCGGCAGGGCCTGCCGACCCTCGATGCCGCCGCCGTCGATGTCGGCAAGGGCGCCACGGTCGTCGCGCCGGGCGACGCCGCGGCGATCATCGCCACCGGTTCCGAGGTGGAAGTCGCACTTGGAGCGCGCGACCTGCTGGCCAAGAAGGGTATCGGCGCGCGCGTCGTCTCGATGCCCTGTGTGGAGATCTTCCGCGACCGGCCCGCGGCGGAGCGTAACAAGGTCTTGCCGCCGGACATGCCGACGGTCGCCGTCGAGGCGGCCGCGCCCTATAGTTGGTATGAGTTCGCCGACGACGTCGTCGGCCTGACCCGCTTCGGCGCTTCCGCCCCGGCGGACATCCTGTATCAGAAGCTCGGGATCACGCCCGAAGCGGTCGCGGACCGCGTCTCGCGTCTCCTCGACAAGCCATGAGGTGAAACCATGAATGCCCTGAAGGAACTGCACGATCTCGGACAAAGCATCTGGCTCGACAACATCCGTCGCGAACTTCTCGATAGCGGCACGCTCGCCCGCTATATTTCCGACCTTTCGGTCACCGGCCTGACCTCCAATCCGACCATCTTCCAGCACGCGATCGCCGGCAGCGCCGACTACGACCAGGCGATCCGCAGCCGGATCGGCCGGGGGCTCTCGACCGAGGAGCTGTTCTTCGAGATCGCCCTGGAGGACATCACCGCGGCCGCCGACCTGTTCCGGCCGATCCACGACGCCACCGGCGGCATCGACGGCTTCGTGTCGCTGGAAGTGTCACCGACGCTGGCCGACGACGCCGAGGGAACGATCGCCCAGGCCAAGCGCCTGCACGCCCAGGCGGCGCGGCCGAACGTCTTCATCAAGGTGCCGGGCACCCAGGCGGGGCTCGTTGCGATCGAGGAACTGACCGCCGCCGGCATCTCGATCAACGTCACCCTGCTCTTCTCGCGCGAGCACTATGTCGACTCGGCCGAGGCCTTCATGCGCGGCCTGGAGCGCCGGGCGGCGGCCGGGCAGGACCTGAACGTCCATTCGGTCGCCTCGCTGTTCATCTCGCGCTGGGATGTCGCGGCGTCGAAGACGCTGCCGGAGGAGCTGCATAACAAACTCGGCGTCGCGATCGGCAAGCAAAGCTTCAAGGCCTATTGCGATCTCCTCGAATCCGATCGCTGGAAGAAGCTTGCCGCCGCCGGCGCCGCGCCGCAGCGGTTGCTGTTCGCCAGCACCAGCGCCAAGGACCCGCGGATTCCGGACACCTTCTACGTGACCGCGCTTGCCGCCGGCAACACGGTCAACACCATGCCCGAGGCGACGCTGCTCGCCTTCGGCGATCACGGCAAGCTGGACGGCGCGTTGTCGCCGGACGGCGGCGACGCCGAGGAAACGATCGCGACGATCGCCAAGGCCGGGCTCGACGTCGGCGCGCTGGCGGCTCGACTGCAGATCGAGGGCCGCGATTCCTTCGACGGCTCCTTCAAGCAGCTTCTCGACAGCATCGAGGCCAAGGTCTCGGCGCTCGCCGCCTGACGGCGGCCGAACCGCCGACCAACGACCATTCGAACCGGAAGGAAATTGAGACCATGCAACTCGGGATGATCGGACTCGGCCGGATGGGCGCCAACATGGTCCGCCGGCTGATGCGCGACGGACATGAATGCGTCGTCTTCGACGTCAGCCCCGACGCGGTCAAGCAGCTCGCCGGCGAAGGCGCCATCGGCGCGACGTCGATGGAGGATTTCGTCTCCAAGCTGACCAGGCCCCGCGCCGCATGGATGATGGTCCCGGCCGGCGTCGTCGAGGAGACGCTCGGCCAGCTTTCCGGCCTGATGGAAAAGGGCGACATGATCGTCGACGGCGGCAACTCCTATTATCGCGACGATATCGACCGCGCCAAACGTCTGGCGCCGAGCGGCGTCCATTATGTCGATGTCGGGACCAGCGGTGGCGTCTGGGGCCTCGAGCGCGGCTTCTGCCAGATGATCGGCGGCCCCGATGAAGCGGTGCAGCATCTCGACGCGGTCTTCGCGTCACTCGCTCCGAAGATCGACTCGGCGCCGCGCACGCCCGGCCGCGACAAGGTCGGCGGCACCGCCGAGCACGGCTACCTGCATTGCGGCCCGAGCGGCGCCGGCCACTTCGTCAAGATGGTCCATAACGGCATCGAATACGGCATCATGGCCGCCTATGCCGAGGGCCTGAACATCCTCGAGAGTGCCAATATCGGCAAGCGCAAGCACGACGTCGACGCCGAGACCACGCCGCTGCGCGATCCCGAATACTACCAGTTCGACCTCAACATCCCGGACGTCGCCGAGGTCTGGCGGCGCGGCAGCGTGATCGGCTCATGGCTGCTCGACCTCACCGCCCAGGCGCTGATCGAGGACCCGAAGCTCGCCAACTTCGCCGGCCGCGTTTCCGATTCCGGCGAAGGCCGCTGGACGATCAAGGCGGCGATCGACGAGGCCGTGCCGGCGCCGGTCCTGTCTTCCGCGCTCTATTCGCGCTTCTCGTCGCGCGGCGAGGCCGATTTCGCCGACAAGCTGATGTCGGCGATGCGCTTCGAGTTCGGCGGCCATCTCGAGAAGAAGGCCTGACGCCGCACGGGACACCCCCGCAACAGACTGGCAGCGAGAATCGATGACCCCACTCAAATCCGACGCCCTGGTGCTGTTCGGCGCGACCGGCGACCTCGCCCACAAGAAGATCTTTCCGTCGCTCTATTCGATGGTGCGGCGAGGCATGCTCGACGTGCCCGTCGTCGGCGTCGCCTTCGACGACTGGACGCTCGACCAGTTGATCGAGCGTGCCCGTGACGGCATCGAGAAGGACAAGGGATCGGTCGACGACAAGGTCTTCAAGAAGCTCGCCGGCCTGCTCCGCTATGTCAGCGGCGACTACCGCGACTCCTCGACCTTCGTACGGCTGAGGGAAGCGCTCGAAGGCGCCGGGCGCCCGCTCCACTACCTGGCCATCCCACCAAGCATGTTCGAGACGGTGGTGCAGGGGCTGCAGCAGTCGGACTGCGCCACCGGCGCGCGATTGATGGTCGAGAAGCCCTTCGGCCGGGACCTGTCCTCGGCCCAGTGGCTGAACCGCATCCTCCACCTCGCCTTCGATGAAAAGTCGATCTTCCGGATCGATCACTACCTCGGCAAGGAAGCGGTCCAGAACCTGCTCTATTTCCGCTTCGCGAATTCCTATCTGGAGCCGATCTGGAACCGTAACTACGTCGAGAGCGTCCAGGTCACCATGGCCGAGGATTTCGGCGTCCAGGGGCGCGGCCACTTCTACGACGAGGTCGGCTGTATCCGGGACGTGATCGAAAACCACCTGATGAACGTCCTCGTCATCCTGGCGATGGAGGCGCCGGCCGGCGATTTCGACGCCGGGCTGATCGACGAGAAGGTCAAGATCTTCAAGGCGATCCGGCCGCTCGACGTCCACGATGTCGTCCGCGGCCAGTTCGAGGGCTATCTCGACGAGCCGGGGGTCGCCAAGGATTCGCAGGTCGAGACCTTCGCCGCCGTCCGCCTCTTCGTCGATTCCTGGCGGTGGCAGGGCGTCCCCTTCTACATCCGCGCCGGCAAGAACCTGCCGGTCCATGCCACCGAGGTGGTCGTCCGCCTCCATCGTCCGCCGCTCGACGCCTTCGGCGAGCATCTCGACGGGCAGTCGAACTACGTTCGCTTCCGCCTCAGCCCGGAGGTCGCCATCGCGATCGGATCGCGCAAGAAGGCACCTGGCGAGGCGATGAAGGGTGAGCAGTTCGAGCTCATCGCCCGCGACGACGTCAAGGATGAGATGGAGCCCTATGACCGGCTGATCGGCGATGCCCTCGACGGCGACGACTCGCTCTTCACCCGCCAGGACGCGAGCGAGATCGCCTGGCGGATCGTCGACCCGATCCTCGGCGACAAGGTACCGGTCCATCCCTACAAGCCGGGCACCTGGGGCCCGAAGGAAGCGCTGAAGGATATCGTCCCGCCGCATGGCTGGATCAATCCCAAGCCCTGACAGGGAACCAGAGGCAGATCAGTGGCCGAGCATCATGAACTCTGGCTTTTCCGGCATGGCGAGACCGACTGGAGCAAGTCGGGCCGGCATACCGGGCGCACCGACCTGCCGCTCAACAAGGCCGGCGAATCCCGCGCCCGCGCCATCGGCAGGCGCCTGCGCGGCCGTCCCTTCGCGCTCGTCCTGTCGAGCCCGCTGATCCGCGCCGTCGAGACCTGCCGCCTCGCCGGCTACGCCAATGGCGCGCGGATCGACGACGACCTGATGGAATGGGACTATGGGAATTACGAAGGCCGCCGCACCGTCGACATCCATAAGCAGAGACCCGGCTGGGTGCTCTGGAAGGACGGCGTACCGGATGGCGAGACGGTCGAGCATGTCGGCGAAAGGGCGCGGCGGATCATCGCCAAGGCGCTGGCCGCCGACGGCGACGTGGCGCTTTTCGCCCACGGCCATATCCTGCGGGTCCTCACCGCCTGCTGGCTGGGGCTGCCGCCGGCCGATGGCCAGTTCTTCGCGCTCGGCACGGCAACGGTCAGCGTCCTCGGTTTCGAGCACGACTACCACGTGATCCAGCGGTGGAACCAGAACAGCCATCTGATCGAGGTATAGATGCAGGTCGAGGTCTTCAACGACGCCCGCACCGTGGCGCAGAGAAGCGCGGAAAGGATTGCCGCGGCGGCGCGCGAGGCGATTGCCGCCCGGGACCGGTTCACCTTCGCGGTGAGCGGCGGCCATACGCCGTGGATCATGCTCGCGGTGCTGTCCGGCGAAGACCTGCCCTGGGGCAAGATCGAGCTCTTCCAGGTGGATGAACGGGTCGCCGCGGCCGACAGCCCCGACCGCAACCTGATGCATCTCAGGCAGAGCCTGCTCTCGCGGGTCCCGATGCCGGAGGCCAACATTCACGCCATGCCGGTAGAGAATCCGGATCTCGGCGCCGGCGCCGCCGACTATGCCCGTTCACTCGAGGCGGTCGCCGGCTCGCCGCCGCGTCTCGACCTCGTCCATCTCGGCCTCGGGCCCGACGGCCACACCGCATCGCTGGTTCCGGACGATCCGGTCCTCGCCGTCGGCGACCGGTGGGTCGCGACCACGCGCCCCTATCAGGGGCATCCGCGCATGACGCTGACCTACCCGGTGCTCGACAACGCGGCGGAAATCCTCTTCGTGATCACCGGAGCGGAGAAAGTCGACGCATTGGCGAAGCTGCGGCGCCGCGATCCCGCGATCCCGGCGGGCCGGCTGACGGCGTCGAACATCGTGGTTATGGCGGACGCCGCGGCGACTGGAGGGAATGACAATGGCTAGGGCAACGACCACGCGATCGACGGCAAGGACGAGGGCATCAAGCGCCTCGCCGAAGGTGCTGGCGATCGATATCGGCGGCACCCATGTCAAGATCCTGGCGAGCGGCCGGCGCATCAAGCGCCAGGTCGATTCCGGTCCGGAGATGACCGCCGGGCAAATGGTCGCCGACGTCAGGAAGCTCGCCGAGGGCTGGGACTATGACGTCGTGGCGATGGGCTATCCCGGCCCGGTGCTGCATAACCGGCCCCTGCTCGAACCGGCCCACCTCGGCAAGGGTTGGGTCGGCTTCGATTTCCAGACCGCCTTCGGCTGCCCGGTCAAGGTCGTCAACGACGCGCTGATGCAGGCGGTCGGCAGCTACGAGGGCGGGCGGATGCTCTTTCTCGGTCTCGGCACCGGTCTCGGCACCGCGCTGATCGTCGACAAGGTGGCACAGCCGATGGAACTCGCGCATCTCCCCTACAAGAAGCACCGCACCTTCGAGGACTATGTCGGGGAAGCGGGGCTGAAACGCCTCGGCAAGAAGAAATGGCGGCACGCGGTCTTCGCCGTGGTCGAGCGGCTGAAGGCGGCGACCGAACCGGACTATGTCGTCATCGGCGGCGGCAATGTCCGCCTCCTCGACAAGCTGCCGCCGGGCAGTCGCCGCGGCGACAACGCCAACGCCTTCAAGGGCGGCTTCCGCCTTTGGGAGAAGAACGGGATCGCCGTCTAGCCGGGGGCGGCGTGAAGGGGACGACGATGCCCCGCCTCCGTCCCTGGCCCTAGCCTGACGCACCGAAGGTGAGCGTATCGGTGGCGTTCCGCTCGATGAAATCCCAGTCATATTCGACACCGAGGCCGGGCCCGTCCGGCACCGGCACGCAGCCGTCCTTGCCGACCGCATCGGGCTGGTCGGAATAGCCCGCGCCATAGACCGGCGGCACGACATTCGGCATATCCGGGCCGACCAGCGCCATCTCGTAGAAGCGGGTATTGGGGGTCGCCGCCATCACCACGCGATGCGCCGGCCCGCAGGCGTGATACTGGACGTCGAGGCCGAGCGCCTGGCAGAAATGGGCGATCTTGAGCGCGCCGGTGATCCCCATGTCGTATTCGGGATCGGCGTGGATGATGTCGCCGCCGCCGGCGATGATAAAGGCCGCCTTCGCCTCGATGCCGCGCACATGCTCGCAGACCAGCAGCGGCGTCCTGAGCCGCTCGCGAAGCCGCTTATGGCCCTCGATCGCGCCGCCGGTATCGCGATAGGGATCCTCGTACCAGACATAGCCGGCTTCGTCGCAGGCCTGGCCGACCGCCAGCGCGTCGAGCCAGGTTCTCAGCTCCGAGGCCGGATCGATCATCAGCGGAAAGCCGTCGCCGACCGCCTTGCGCACGCCGAGCAGGTTCTTCGTCTCGCGCTTCACGTCGCCATCGTGCCAGCCGTGAATCTTGAAGGCGGCGAAGCCATGCTCCTTGCAGGCGACCGCGTAGTCGGCGAAGGCCTCGGGGGTATCGAGGCCGCCCGGCTCGTCCTGTCCGTGATAGGTGCTGGCATAGGTCGGCAGCCGGGTACGGAAGGCGCCGACCATGGCGGCGACCGAGGTGCCGAGACGCCTGGCCTGCAGATCCCACAGAGCGATATCGATCGGTCCGTGGCCCATGTGGTCGTAGGCGCGGACCTCCCGCTTGAGGTCCTGCCAGATCATCTCGCGCTGGTCGGGATCGCAGCCGATGAGACGCGGCGCGAGCATCGCCGCCTGGGCGAAGGATGCCGGCGTGCCGATCCAGTGGGTGACGTATCCGCCGCGGGCACCCTCCGCGGTCTCGATGCGGACCGCCCAGCGCTGGCTCGAGATGCTGCTCCCCTTCTTGGCGATGACATTGCCAACGCCGGCCGTACCCTCCGATGGCAGCCCCAGCCCGTCCGTGTCGAAGGCAAAGCGGATCAAATCAACGCGGGAAATACGGTCTGACACGAAACAATCTCCTGTCCGGAAGGTCGAAATTCAGTGGGTCAGGGTGTCGAGGGGGCAACCACCGGGCGCTAGCCAGGCTGGTCCGCGAGCGCATTGATCATCACGGAGAAGGCGACCATGCCGGGATCGTCGAGCCCGATGCTGCGCTCCGCGAATATCCGGGCACGGCCGATCTTGTTCGGCTTGTCCCGGAACTCGTCGAGCACCTCGGCAACCCGCGCACGCGCGGCGGCGAGCATCGCGTCGGGATCGCTTTCGCCGGCCGTCGCCTCGACGACCGCGTTGACCGTGTCGAGCACTGTCTTGTCGCCGAGCGATGCGCGCCCGCGCGCCTGAAGCGCGGCAAGAACCGTCGCGCCGAGCTCGGACATCTTCTCCCAGGGCATTTCCGGCTGCGGACCAACGAATTTGCCGCTGGCGAGCAGCGCCGTCGCCATCAAGGTCCCGTAGCTCGAGCTCGACGCCTTGTTCACCTCCCCGGCGCATTTGCCGAAGGCCTGCCCGAGCGTGTCGGGAAGCTCGGGCGACAGAGCCGAGAGGGCGCGGAAGGCCTTGTCGAGGGTGATCCCCAGGTCACCATCGCCGAGCGTGCCGTCGATTTCGGTGAGCCCCGGCGCCTCGGTCTCGAGCGCTTTCGAGATGCGATCGATCGCGAAACGGATGGTGTCGACGGTGAGCGGCACGATCAGACCCTCCAGAAAGCGCACTCGGCCGGCGCGGCGAGAAGGCGCTTCAGCTCGTCGTCGAGCTGGACGATCGTCACCGACGCCCCGCTCATTTCCATCGAGGTGGCATAGCGCCCGACCAGCGGCATGACGACCTTCAGGCCAAGCCCCTCGAGACGATCGGCAATGCGCGCATAGAGAATGTAGAGCTCCTCGAGCGGCGTGGCGCCGAGGCTGTTGACCAGCACGGAAACCTCGCCGGTGAAGTCGCCATCCGCGGCGATCGCGTCGACCAGCGTATCGGCCACCGAGTTGGCGCTTTCCAGCTTGCCGACGCTGACGCCAGGCTCGCCGTGAATCCCCATGCCGATTTCCATTTCGTCTTCGCCGATGGTGAAGGTCGGCCTGCCGGCCTGGGGCACGATGCATGGCCCGAGCGCGATCCCCATGGAATGGCAGGCGTCGGCCGCCTTCTGGGCGATCCGCGTCACCTCGGCAAGATCGCTTCCTTCCTCCGCCGCCGCTCCGGCCATCTTGAAGCAATAGACCATGCCGGCCACGCCGCGCCGCTTCTCGCGCTCTTCCTTCGCGGCGCTGGCGATATCGTCGGCGACGAGCACGGTCGTGCTCGAAATCCCGTCCAGCTCGACGAGCTCGCCGGCCATGTCGAAATTCATCACGTCGCCGCCATAGTTGCCGTAGAGACGGAGGACGCCGGCGCCGCCGTCTGCCGCGCGCATCGCGATCGCCATGTCGTCCGCCGAGGGCGAGGCGAAGACATCGCCGACCGC
>NZ_JAGRLA010000060.1 GCF_020442045.1 Bauldia sp.
AGATATTCATCAGCTGCGAATTGTCGCGGAAACGGACCTTGCTCTTCTGGACCTTGCCGTCGACTTCGATGAAGCAGTCGGTCGCGCCATTGACCATGATATCGGCGATCTCGTCGCGCGCCAGCAGCGGCTCGAGCGGCCCGAGGCCGAGGACATCGTTGCAGATGTCCTCGAGCAGGTCCTCCTGCTCGGCAATCGACATCACGATATTCTTCAACGCGATGATGTCGTTGACGATGTCGCGGATTTCCTCGCGCGCCGACTCCGTGTCGAGGCGCGAAAGCTGCGACAGGTCGATCGTGTCGATCAGAGCCGAGAAGATCTGCGTCTTGACGTCGTAGAAATCCTCGGAGCGCTTGACGCCGTTGGCGCCATTCGCCTCCTCCTTCTTCGGCGGCTCGGCCGGTTCGGCGGGCTTGCGCGCGACCGGAGGCGACGCCGCGGGCGGCGGCGACGGCTCGGGCCTGGCCGCGGCCGGCTTGACCGGCTGCTCGGCCGGAGGCGGGGTCGCCGCCGGCGGGTTGGTGCCGCTGCCCGTCGAACCGCGTTTCCCGAACATCGCCCCTCCGTCAGGCACTCTTGCCGCGCAGGCGTGAAAGGAACGGCGACAAGCCGCCACGCCTGGCGCGCTTCAACTCGGAACGGCCGGTAATCACCCGGGCGATCGCGTCGAAGGCCTCGACCACCGGGCTTTTCGCGTCGGTCTCGGCGATCATCTGGCCGTTATTCGCTGCGGTGCCGAACAGCTGCGGGTCGCAGGGAATGACGGCATCCGGCGTGAGCTTCAGTGCCTCCGCGAAGTCCTCGACCGAGATCTCGGGGCGCTTGGCCATCCCGACCTTGTTGATCACCAGGCGCGGCGGCACGTCGTTCTTGCGGGCCTGACGGAGCAGGTCGACGATGTTCTTGGCATTCCGCAGGTTGCCGAGATCGGGCTCGACGGTCAGCACCACCTCGTCGGCGGAAAGCAGGGTGCCGCGCACCCAGGCCGTCCACTCATGAGGCAGATCAAGGAGCAGCGCCGGCACGCCTCCCTGGGCGACGTCGATGATCTGGGCGAAGGCCGTCTCGTCGAAGTCGTATGTCCGGTCGAGCATGGCCGGCGCGGCGAGAAGGCTGAGGTGATCCGAGCAGCGCGCCAGCAGCCGGTCGAGGAAGACGTCGTCGAGGCGCTCCGGCGCGTTGATCGCCTCGGCGATGCCCTGCGGCGGATCCTGGTTGAAATCGAGGCCCGCGGTCCCGAAGGCGAGGTCGAGATCGGCGACCACGACGTCGCTTTCGAGCGTGCGCGCGATCGACCAGGCGACATTGTGGGAGACGGTCGAGGAGCCGACCCCGCCCTTGCCGCCGATGAAGGCGATCGAGCGGCCGAGCGGCTTCGCCGTCCGGTCGGCGTAAAGGTCGCTGATCGCCGAAATCATCCCGAGCGGCTCGACCGGCGCGATCATATATTCGCTGATGCCGCGGCGAATGAGATCGCGGTAGAGCTCGACGTCGTTGACGTGGCCGACGACGATCACCTTGGTGCCGGCATCGCAAACCTCGGCCAGGCGATCGAGCTCGGCGTTGAGGGGGTCGCGCCCGAGCGAGGTCTCGACGACGATCAGGTTCGGCGTCGCCGAGTCCTGATAGAACTCGATCGCGGCGGCGAGGCCGCCGGTATGCACCTTGACGTGGGTGCGCGCCATCCGGCGATCGCCGGCTATCGCCTCGATCGTCGCGGCAAGATCCGGCGACTCGCAGAACGCCTGGATAGAGATGCGCGGCACGGGCCGGACCTCGGGACGGGAAGCGGGCGCGGCGGCCTCGATCGGTTCCGCGGTTTCCTCGATGCCTTCCTCGTCCTCGTCAAAGGCAGGATCAATCATCAGTTCCCGACTCCTTCGGCAACCGTTCCGGCGCCCTCGCCCGAATAGTCGCTGGTGTAGGGCTCGCCGGCCCGATACTTCTCGAGCACGGTCGCGCGGCGTGAGGCATCCGCCGGCGTCATGCCGCGCGGATAGAGAAGGTCGAGGGGGTTCGAGACGATCGCCGCGAGATTGCCCTGGGTGGCGCAGCCGTAATTGTAGTAATGCCGGTTCTCGCCGTTGCGGGCCGACTGGTCGGGCCAGGGACCGCAGGGTGCCGCCTTGGCGGTGACCGCCGCATAGGCGAGGCGGACCGGCGCGGTATTCTCACCCGACTGGGCGCGATAGGTCCGGAAGTCGATCGATCCCGGCCGGACACCCGAAGCGACCAGGACGTCGCGGATTTCGTAGCTCGCGTAGGTGGCGGCATCCTGGTTCGGCGAGCCGGACGGAGTGACGATGGCGATCAGGTCGGCGCCGCTCGCCACGAATTTCTGGGCGAAGCCGTTGACGTTGCCCTTCACGCCCTTGGGCAAATGGGCGGAATTGATGCCGACCGGGATGTCCATCGTCTCGACCGATTCGTTGATGGCGATCGGATGGTTGGTCCGGTAGTCGTCGGGGACCGAGCCGACGATGATCGGCTCCTCGGTCGTCTTGCAGCCGGCCAATGCGAGGAACATTCCCGCCGCGACGGCGAAGCGCCGGGCGCGAGCGCGCCGGGCGCCGGCGTCGGGGGACGGGAACTGGACTGTCGTCATGGTCCGGAGCTCCATTCTGGCCGGGGCGCTCATTCGAAGATGAATCCGTAGGTGCCGCGATAGGAGCCCGCCGGGGCCGGCTTGCCTTCGACGCCATAGACGCGGTTGAGACGACCGAGGAAGGTCGCGGCGCCGTCGCCGGCCGGCGCGAAGCCGTCATCCGGCTTGGCGAGCTGGGTACGCGAAACCGGGCTCACCAGATAGGGCGTGACGATGATCACCAGCTCGGTCTCGCTGCGCTTGAACTCGCGGCTGCGAAACAGGGTGCCGAGGATGGGCAGCTTGCCGAGCGCCGGCAGGCCGGAGACCGCCTGGCGGATGTTGTCCCTCAGCATCCCGGCCATGATCATCGAGCCGCCCGACGGCAGTTCGAGCGTCGTCTCGCTTCGTCGAACGGTGATCGAAGGCAGGGTTATGTTGTTCAGCACGATCTGGTCTTCGGTGTTGAGATCCGAGACCTCGGTCTTGACCCGGAGACTGATCCGGCCTTCCGACAGGACGACGGGGGTGAAGCTCAGGGCGACGCCGAACGGCTTGTATTCGACGATGACGTTGCCGTCCTGGTCCTGGCTGGTCGGCACCGGGAACTCGCCGCCGGCCAGGAATGATGCCGATTCGCCGGAGATCGCGGTCAGCGTCGGCTCGGCCAGGGTCTTGATCATGCCCGTCTGGTCGAGGGCGCGGACGGCGCCCATGATGCCGTTGTTGAAGGTGCAGCTGCTGTTGCCAAGGGCGCCGCAGCCGGCACTCGGGCTGCCGGAACCGGCGACGCCGACGCTGTTCGGCGACGTGTTGGTGGCGCCGAAGGGAAGCGCCGAGCTGATCAGCCCCTTGAAGCTGCCGATGCTGATCGCGCCGTTGATGTCGATGCCGAGCTGCTTGAGGATATTGCGCTGGACCTCGGCGACGGTGACCTTGAGATGGACCTGATCCTCGCCCTCGATGGTCAGCAGGTTGACGACATTGCTGGTCGGCACCTCACCCGATCCGCCGAGCGCAATCGTCACTCCGCCGCTGTCGGCCGCGCCACCGCTGCCGGCGCCGCCGTTGCCCGGCTGGGCGTTGGCGCCGCCATTGGCGAAGATATTGGCGATGTCCTGGGCCTTGCGCGCGTCCGCGGCGGTCCGCACCGTGCCGGACATGATGATGTTGTCGCTGACGATCTCGGTGGCGATGTCGGAGCCCGGGATCAGCCGGTGCAGCATCCTCTCGAGCGTCGCGTTGTCACGCTCGACCTGGAGGTCGAGGGTGACGATCTGCTGGCCGGCGCGGTCGAAGACGATGATGCTGGCCTGGCCGACGGCGACGCCGGTGAGATACATCCGCCGCGGCGTGCGCATCACGGCGTCGGCGATCTCCGGGTTGGAGATGAGCACGTCGCGCGCGTCGCGCGGCAGGTCGACGACCAGGGCCTTGTTCAGTCCGAGCTTGAGCGATTTGCTGATCGCCGCCGAAGCGGGAACCGGCTCGACGGAATCGGCGCGGGCGGGAATCGCGGCCGCGAAGGCGGCGAGCCCCACGCAGACCGACATTGCCGCCAACAGACCGCGCTGGACCGAAACGACCATTCTCAGACCCCCAGATTCGCACGCATCATCTGATGCCGCTCACTTCCCGCGCGACGCCGTTCTTGACGACGGTCACGCCACCCTTCTTCTTGACACCGCCGATCAGGTGATAGGCGTCGGCGCCGATCGGCCCGGTCTCGGTGTCGGCGATGCTGCGCAGCGAGAGCGTCAACTGGTCGCTCATCTGCTGGGCGACGGTCAGGATCTCCGCTTGCTGCGGCGTCAGTTCCAGCGTCGCGGTCTGGCCGACCACGACCTTCTCGCCGTCGACATCCTCGATGGTCTGGTCGATGGCGAGGACACGGACGTCGTTGAGGACGGTTTCGGTGAGGTAGCCGCCCGGCGCGTCCGGATTCTGATCGTCCTGGCGGGTCATGATCACGTCGACCCGGTCATTCGGCAGGATGAAGCCGCCGGCACTGGTATCGGCGGAAATCTTGGTCGCGACGGCGCGCTTGCCGGCCGGCAGGATCGCCGACATGAAGCCGCGGTCCGAACGAATCAGCTTGGCCTGGCTGACGGGTTCACCCGCATAGAGGGTCGAGCGCGCGATGGCGCCAACCACCTCGTCGATCGCGTCCGGCTCGCTGGACCGCAGAAGGAACCGATCCGACGCCCCGCTTTCGGGCCATTCCTGCCAGGCGACATCGTCGCTCGAGACGGTCGAGCCCATCGGAATATCCGTGGTGACGACGAGCACCTCGACGGTGTCGATCGGTGCCCTTTCGTCGGTAGCCACGGGCTCGCTCTCCGGCCCCGTCATGTTGAGCGCAAGCAGCGCGGCGACGACACCGGCTCCAACGGCCACACCGAGAATTGCTACGCGGGCGAAGTTCATGACGCACTACCTCACAAAGGCTGAAAATGGACTCCAACCTCGCAGGCAAGCTTCCCACCGCAATCGTGTAGTTATGGTTAACCGAAGGTGAGAAATCGTGCCTAACGAGACGTAAACGGGCCGTCGGCGACGGACGCCGGAAAGCGGCCGCACCGGCCGACGACAAGCGCCGATGCCGAAGCCGGCGGCGCGGCGGCAGGCCGGGACGGGCAGGACCCCCGCCATGGGCGGCGCCCTAGCCGGCGACCATCCGCACCCAGACGGTATGCGGGTAGACCGCCAGGGCGGCAGCGGCGAGCGCCACCCCGTAGGGCACGCCCGCCTTCTCGTCATGCAGCCGCCGGACCCACGGCTGGCGAACGGCGAAAGCCGGCAGCACGGCGCTACGAAATGAAAGGACCGCCAGCGTCAGCAGCCCGCCGAAGACGGCTGCCAGGGTGGCGAATTCAAGGGTATTGCCCCAGCCGAGCCACAGCGCGATGGCCGCCGACAGCTTGGCGTCGCCGCCGCCGATCCAGCCGAAGGCGAAGCAGGCGAAGCTCGCGGCGAGGACGACGCCGCCGGCCGCCCAATGCATGCCGAATGTCTGCAGGTCCATCCCGGTCAGCGGCGCCAGCAGCAGGAAGCAGGCAACCAGCGCCAGCGAAATCCGGTTGGAGATCGTCATGGTCAGCAGGTCGGCGGCAGCCGAATAGGCCATGCCGATCGGGAACAGGATGAAGAGCGAATATTGCAAGGCCGTCTGGAGCATGGTCACTCAGTCGGTTCGGCCCCTTGCCCCTTTGGTAGCCGCCACTGGTTAAAGGGCGCTGAACGCCGGGCGGGACACCAGTATTCTTCGGATCGCCGGGCGCGCCGCCGCCATCTGCAGCGACGCGCCCCGCGGAGTGCGGGTGGTCGATCCCGCGAAGTCGCCTTACGAAGTGGCGATCACTTGCCCTTCATGGTCTTCGAAAGATCGGTGAAGGCGGTGTTCAGCTTGCCGCCGAGGGCGCCGGCACCGAGGATGATGGCAACGCCGATCAGGGAGGCGATCAGGCCATACTCGATGGCGGTGGCGCCGGACTCGTCCTTGGCAAAGCGGGCAACGAGATTCTTCATGACAGTAGCTCCTCACTCCACGTGTGTGTTTGATCTTCCTGGTTCGGATCGGCCGCTGGTTTTGTTCTCGGCCGCAACCGAGGATGAACTTAAGGAGAATTTACTGCAGTTAAGTTAATCCAAGCACCAGTTATTCGATGACTGAATAAACATTTGTTAATGGTAAAACAAACATGAAGCATTCTATTTGGCCGTAATCCGAGGTTTTTCTAATTTTTTCATTTTAATTTATTCCATTGTTTACCAAACGAGGTAACCGGTGCTTTACCAAACGCCAAGGACGCGTGTCCGAAGGTCGGCTGGCCGCCGCCGAGAGGGCGGCGAGCGCCGGGCCGGCGGCAGGTCCATCGCCGGGTGCCGGCCGCCTAAGCCTTCGTTAACCATTATTCGCCAAGGATTCCGCGGACCGAGGCACCCCGGAGGCCCCATGCCGCGCCAGCGATTTACGTCCCCGCATCATCGAAGCCGTGCCGTCTTCCATGGCATCCTCGCCCTCGTCGCGGTGCTCGTGCTCGGAACCCAGGCGGCCGCGGCCGACGAAAATGCGCCGATCTCGGTCGTTATCGACCGGGCCAAGGTCATGCGCATCTCGCAACCCGCCGACATCGTCATCATCGGCAATCCGGCCATCGCGGATGCGACAATCCAGGACAACCGGACCCTGATCATCACCGGACGCGCATTCGGCACCACGAATCTGATCGTCCTCGACGCCTCCGGCGCCGCGATCGCCGACGCGGTGCTGACCGTCACCGGAACCAATGACGGTATCGTCACGGTCTTCAAGCGGGCCAATCGCGAGACGCTGAGCTGCACGCCCGACTGCTCGCCGACGATGACGATCGGCGATCGCCACGACGCCTTTGCGACGACAACGGAACAGATCCAGGCCCATACCGCCATTTCCGCCGCCGCGGCGGGACAGTAGGACAAACGCCCGGCCGGCGCGGGCGGGCGTCTCGCCGGCGATACCGACGTGGTTACCGGAGGCTTGCGGCGAACCCTCGGTTTTTCAGCATGCCGCGCAACTGTTCCTCAATTCCTGGCTGATAATCCTGCCTGACGCCGCCGGTATCCGTGCCGCGCCGGCATCAGGATTTCGGGAAGAGAATGGCCAGGCTTGCTGCAAAGGATGCGCCTGCCGGCAGCCGCTGGAGCTTCAAGCGCTTCCGCCGCGACGAGGACGGCGCGACCGCCGTCGAATTCGGGCTGATCGCGCTTCCCTTCATCGCGCTGATGATGGCGACGATCGAAATCGCGCTCGTCTTCTTTGCCGGGCAGGCGTTGGAGACCGCGGTCGACACCGCCTCGCGGCTGATCCGGACAGGCCAGGCCCAGCAGGACGGGTTCAATGCGGACGACTTCAAGAAGGAAGTCTGTTCGATGACCTATTCCCTGCTCGACTGCGACAACGGCCTGCATATCGACGTCGCCACCTACAAGACATTCGGGGCGATCGACCTGGCCGCGCCGCTGGATAGCGACGGAAACCTGGAGAAGAACTTCGCCTACGACGCCGGCCATGGCGGCGACATCGTCGTGGTTCGCGCATTCTACGAATGGCCGGTCTACGTCAACATGCTCGGCCACAACCTGGCCAACATGCCGGACGGGAAGCACCTCCTGTCGGCGGCGACCGCGTTCCGCAACGAGCCCTTCCCATGGTGACGCCGATGAAGGCCCGCTTTCGCCCCGCGATGATCCGTCTGATGCCGGAGCGATTGGCAAAACGCTTCGGCGCCGACCAGTCGGGCGTCTCGGCGGTGGAATTCGCCCTGATCCTGCCGATCATGCTGCTGCTCTATTTCGGCGCCGTCGAGCTCGGCGACGCGCTGACCATCAAGCGCAAGGTCACCGGCGTGACCAGCGCGCTGACCGATCTGGTCACCCAGTCGAAGAAGGTGACCGACAGCGACATGGGCAATATCTTCAAAGCCGCCAAGACGATCATGCAGCCCTATGACGACGGCAAGCTGGCGATCAAGGTTTCGGGCGTGAGGATCGACGCCAACGGAAAGGCGACGGTGGCCTGGAGCGACGCCCTCAACGACAGCCCGCTTGCCAAGGGCTCGCCGATCGCGCTGCCGGCCAACCTGATCGAGAACGACACCTTCCTGGTCACGACCGAGGTGCATTACGACTACAAGCCGACCTTCGGCTACGTGATGACCGGGAGCTTCGACCTCAACGACCAGTATTACATGCGCCCGCGGCTGAGCGCCGAGGTCAAGCGTCCCGCCTCCTGACCCGATCAGGATCGGCCCGCGCCCCTCCGGTGCCGGGCCGCGATCACTGGCTGACCGGCTCGGGCTCGACCAGTTCCATCACCACGGTGTAGAGGCTCGGGTCCGGCGTCGCAAAGCCACCGCCGCCGAAGCCCTGGCGATCGACGGCATCGAGCGCCGCCGGATCCGACCGGGCCATCGCGGCAAGCGAATGGGCAAGCAGCGAACGCAGCTCGTCCGGCAGGTCCGTCCGCACCGCGTGCGGCCCGAAGGGTATCAGCCGCGACTGCCAGATGATCCGCACCCGGTGGATGGACAAGGCGCCGTCGCCGACCATCTGCGCCAGCACGCCGAAATCATAGCCGGCCGTCGCGTCCCCGGTCAGGCCCGACCAGGCGACGGCGACTTCGACCTCGCCCGCGAGAAGGGCGCTTATCGCCGCTTCCGGGTCCGGGACGGTCTTCACCTCGGCGAAATAGTCGTCCGGCACGATGCCTTCCTTGGCGAAGGCCTGCTCGGGGATCAGCCGGCCGGCGACCGATCCGGCGCCGGTCAGGGCGATCCGCTTGCCGCGCGCGTCGGCGAGCGAGGCGATGCCGCTGCCGGAGGCGGACAGCAGGATGGAGTGGAAGCCCAGTGCCCCGTCGGCGGCGATCGGCGCGGCGATCGCCGTGACGCACTGGCATTCGGCGACCGCGGTCGCGTAGCTCGTCGCGCTGTAGATCGCATAATCGACCCGGCCGCTGGCCTGGGCCTCGATCAGGTCCTCATAACTCGCGGCCGGAACGATCTCGACCGGGATGCCGGTCCGGTCCTGGAGAAAGATGCGGAAGGGCTCCAGCGTCGTTACACGATAGGCCGACTCCTCGCCGGCGAGCACGCCGACCCGCAGCACCTGGACGTCGTCTCGCCAGTCGGCGAAGGCCGTGCCGGCCGCCGCGATCGCGGAACAGAGCATCAAGCAGCCGGCGATCGCGGCCTTCGGAGAAATACGCATGTCGGTCGATCCATTCGATCCGCCCGGAGAATCGGCGCGATCCTCGCACGAAGCCCCCGGCGCGGGGAAGCCGCAAAGCGCGACGTTCAGCCCCGCGAAAAGCCGTACCAGGTGACCTGTCTGTAGGTTTCGCCCGGCCGCAGCACCGAAGTCTGGAAATTCGGATGGTTCGGGGCGTCGGGAAACAGCTGCGGCTCGAAGCAGCAGCCTCCCGAAAGGGCGTAGCGCTGGCCGTCGAGCCCCGGAACCGGGATCGTCTTCATCATGTTGCCGTCGTAGAACTGGACGCCGGGCTCGGTCGAGTGCACCGCGAGCGTCACGCCGCTTTTCGGCGAGCGGAGGCGGGCGACCGGACGCGGCTCGGCCGCGCGCTCCATGGCGACCACCATGTTGACGTCATACCGGAACCGCTTGCCATCGGCCATCCGGCGGATCGGCCCCATCCCGCGGAGGTCGTAGTCGGTGCCGTCGACGGAGCGGATCTCGCCGGTCGGCACCAGGGCATCATTGACCGGCGTATAGGCGTCGGCGAAGACCTGGACCTCGTGGTCGAGGATATCGTCCGACGCGTCGAGATTGAAATAACTGTGCTGGGCGAGGTTGACCAGGGTCGGCGCGTCGGTGGTCGCGGCGACCTCGAAGCGGAAGGTCGCCGGCGCCTCGATCACATAGCGGCAGGTCACCTCGACGCGGCCCGGATACCCCTCGTCGCCGTCGGCGCTGGTCAGGGCGAGCGTCGCGCTCGCGTCGTCGTGATCGACGAGCCGCCAGGGAATCGAGCCGAAGCCGTTCTTGCCGCCATGGAGATGGGTGCGACCGCCCTCGTTCCGCTCGAGCTGGTATTCGTGGCCGTCGATCGCGAAGCGGCCATCGGC
>NZ_JAGRLA010000061.1 GCF_020442045.1 Bauldia sp.
CCCTCGGCGATCATCGACTTCATCGCCATCCTGCCCTTCTTCATCGTCGTCTTCGGCGGCGCCGATGTCAGGACGATGGTCCTGATCCGCCTCATGCGGCTCTTCAAGCTGGGGCGCTATTCGACCGGCTTCCAGTCCCTCTTCGAGGCGATCCGCCGCGAGCGGCATGCGCTTCTGGCAAGCCTGCTGGTGCTCATGTCGGTCGTCCTGGTCGCCGCGACGCTCGCCTATATCGTCGAGCACCAGGCGCAGCCCGAGGATTTCGGCAGCATTCCGCAGGCCCTGTGGTGGGCGATCGAGACCGTGACCACGGTCGGCTATGGCGACGTCGTGCCGAAGACCCCGGTCGGCCACGTCATCGGCGGCATCACGATGATCACCGGCATCCTGATGATCGCCCTGCCGATCGCCATCATCGGAAGCTCCTTCGCCGAGGTGATCCGGCAGCGGAGCTTCGTCGTCACCTTCGGCCTGGTGGTCCGGATGCCGATGTTCGCGCGGCTCAGCACCGATGTCCTGCATGACCTCCTGCCCTTGCTGCGGGCGATGACCGTGGAGGCCGGCACGCCGATCATCGAACCTGGCCAGGGGGATGATGCGCTTTACGGGATTGCCGAGGGCGTTGTCGAGATCGATGCCCCCGACGGCCGCAAGCGGCTCACCGTCGGCGAATCCTTCGGGGCGAGCGCCGATATCGCCGACCGGAGCCGCCCGTCCCCGGCGCTGGCGCTGACGCGGGCAAAGCTCCTCGTCATCGACCGGATCGACCTGATCCATCTCGTCGCCCGCTATCCCGGGCTTGCCGGACGGCTCAAGCCGGATGTCGAGGACGCGGCGGGGCTGGGCGAAGCCGCCGGCGTCGTCTCGGTGGAGCCGGGCGACAGCCCGGCATCCGGGCAGGATTCTGCCTAACATTGGTGCCGCCGGCACGGTGCCTTGCCATCGCTCATGATCTAGGCTGGGGCGGAGACGGATGGGGAGCCGGTCGGCCAGGCAATGTTCGAGTATGAAGCGGCACGGGAGCTACTGATCGTCCTCGGCACGGCCGGGGTTGTAGTGCCGCTCTTCGGCAAGATGCGCTTCGGGGTCGTGCCCGGCTTTCTGCTGGCCGGCCTGCTGCTCGGGCCCGGCGGTCTCGGCAGCTTCGTCGGCGAGGTGCGCTGGCTCGCCTATGTCACGTTTTCCAACCCGGCGCGGGTCCAGCCGATCGCCGAGCTCGGCGTGATCTTCCTGCTCTTCCTGATCGGGCTGGAATTCTCTTTCGACCGGCTCTGGGCGTTGCGGCGCTACGTGCTCGGCGTCGGCTCGCTGCAGGTATTGTTGTCGGCCGCGGCGATTCTGGGGATCGCGTTGCTGATCGGTCTCGACCTGTCCGGGGCGCTGGTGCTCGGCCTCGCGCTTTCCCTGTCGTCGACGGCGATCGTCTCGCAGGTGCTGATTGAGGCGCACCGCTTCGCGCTGCCGGTCGGGCGTCTCGTCCTCAGTGTCCTGGTCTTCCAGGATCTGATGGTGGTGCCGATCGTCGTCGTCGTCGGCCTGCTCGGCAGCGCCGGTTCGAGCGATACGGATTTCACCATCGCCAGCGCCGCCGTCGCATTGGCGGTGGTTGCCGGAATCGTCGTCGTCGGCCGCTTCCTCCAGGGGCCGCTGATGCGGCTGACGGCGGGAACCGGCAGCCGCGAGCTGGTTGTGGCGATATCGCTCTTCCTGGCGATCGGGGCGGCCGTGCTCACCGCCGCCGTCGGGCTGTCGCCGGCGCTCGGCGCCTTCCTCGCCGGCCTGCTGCTCGGCGAGACCGAATACCGCCATCAGATCGAGGTCGATATCGAGCCGTTCAAGGGCCTGCTGCTCGGCCTGTTCTTCATGACCGTCGGGATGAGCCTCGACCTCGCGGCGATCACCATCGGACCGCTCGCCTTCGTTGCCGCCGTCGTCACCCTTATCCTGCTCAAGGGGATGATCATGATCGTCGTGGCGCGTGCCTTCGGCGTCGGTCTGGCCGTCGCCATCGAGGCCGGTTTCCTGCTTTCGAGCGCCGGCGAATTCGCCTTCGTGGTTTTCACCCTTGCCCGCCAGGAAGCGCTGGTCGCGCCGGGCCTGCTCCAGTTCCTGGTCTCGGTCTCCGCGCTGTCGATGTTCATGGTGCCGGTGCTCGGCGCGCTCGGGCGGCGCGTCGCCAGGGCGATCGCCGTCCGTGAGGACGTCAGGGCCCATGGCGCGGGACCGGGGCAGGCGCACGAACTCGCCGACCACGTGGTCATCGGCGGCTTCGGCCGGGTCGGCGAGATGGTGGCACGGCTGCTGACCGAGGAGCGGATTCCCTGGGTGGCGCTCGATCTCGACGCCGGTTTCGTGGCGGCCGCGCATGCCGCCGGCCGCCCGGTCTTCTATGGCGATGCCAGTCGTCGCGAAATTCTGGAGCGGGTCGGTGGCGCCCGGGCGCGCGCCTTCGTCGCCACGACCGACGCGCCGGGCGCGACGGAAGGCATGGTCGCCGCGATCCGACGCGCCTGGCCGGATGCGGCGATCCATGCCCGCGCCCGCGATTCGGCCCATGCCGAGCATCTCGTCGCGCTCGGCGTGACCGCTGTGACCCCGGAGACCCTCGAAGCCAGCCTTCAGCTCGCGCGCGGCCTGCTGGTGCGTATCGGCTTGCCGGAGGACGCCGCCGACAGCCGGATCGCGGCCGTCCGCGAGGACGAGATGCGCAAGATCGGCAGGGGAGAATGAACGCTACGGAAGGCTCCGCGACAGCGGGCCGATCCGATCGATACGGTTCGTCCAGACGGCGCCATCGAAGCGGGCCGGCACATCCGCGAAGCCCTGCCCATCGTCGACGCCCGAGCTGAAGCCGGAACCGTCATAAGCGCCGAGAAGCACCACCGTCGTATCATACTGCCGGAGGCGATCGATCAGCCGGTCCGGATAGCCCCAGGCGAATGGTGCGACATTCGTCGGAATCATGAAAAGCGTGTTGCGGCATGATTCCGGCACGATCGTCGACCAGCCGAGCAGGGCGTAGCGCACCAGGCATTTGCGTGCATTGTCTGTGCCGAGCACCCTGAGGCTGGGCATGGCTTGGTGAAGCGCGTCGATTGCAGCGCCTCCGCCATAGACCGTCAGGAAATCCTGATGCTCGGGGGGGAGCATGCTCAATTTCTCGGCGAGCCGTTTCCCTTCCTCCGGGTCGTCGCTCTTGATGTTGATGAGGAAGCGCTTGTCGGCAAAGGCGAAGAGAACTTCGTCCAGGGTCGGCATCATGCCGGCGCCCTTGCCCCGGAATGGAAAGGACTTGCCGTTGTCGGCGGTGTAGCCATAGCCGATGTCCAGGCTCTTGAGCTCGGCGAGGCTGTGGTCGCGGGTGACGCCATGGCCGTCGGTCCGGCAGTCGAGCGTCCAGTCGTGGAAGACGACGAAGTGGCCGTCGGTGGTCGGATGGATGTCGAACTCGACCATGTCGGCGCCCGCCTCGAATGCCGCGGCGAAGCCCTCGATGGTGTTCTCCAGATAGTCGTGCTCGGGCGGGAATATCCGCTCGGCCGTGCAGGTTTCCCCGGTGAGGCCTTCCCGGTGGAAGGTCTGTCCAAGGCCGCGATGGGCAATCAGCATCGGCTTCTCAGCGGACGCCGGTGCCAGCAGGTTCGTGTTGAGGATGAAGATGCCCGCCGCGAGGAGCACAATGATGGCGGCGATGTAACGAAATATGCGAAGCACGAAAAACGCTCCCCCTTCGAGAGCGCTTTCCGTGGTCGATAATGGCGCCGAAAAGGAGGCGCGGCCCTCGTTTTCCGAAGGCGTCAGCGAGCGAGGCGGGTGGCGTTCTGGCGCTCCACCATCCAGCCGGGGTATTCCGGCGGCAGCGCGCTGACCGCGTCGAGCGTCTCCAGTTCCTCCGCCGAAAGCCTCACGTCGACGGCGGCGATGTTGTCGTCGAGCTGGTCGGCGTTCTTCGCGCCGATGATCACCGAGGTCACGACCGGCTGGTGGAGGAGCCAGGCGATCGCGATGCGGGCGACCGAGACGCCGTGCGCCTCGGCGATCGGCCGCATCGCGTCGATGCAGGCGAAGGCGCGGTCCCTGTCGATCGGCGGGAAGTCGAAGTTGGCGCGGCGGGAGCCTTCCGGACCGTTGCCGTCGCGGTCGAACTTGCCGGAGAGAAGGCCGCCGGCGAGCGGGCTCCAGACCATCAGCCCGACCTCCTGGTCGCGGAGCAGGGGGGCGATCTCGCGTTCGAGGTCGCGGCCGGCGATGGTGTAATAGGCCTGGAGCGAGGCGAGCCGCGTCCAGCCGCGGCGATCGGCAGCGCCTTGCGCCTTCATGATCGGCCAGGCCGGCCAGTTGGAGACGCCGATGTAGCGGACATGCCCCGCGCGCACGAGGTCGTCGAGGGCGCGCATCGTCTCCTCGATCGGCGTGGCCAGGTCGAGGCCGTGCATCTGGTAGAGGTCGATATGGTCGGTGCCGAGCCGCTTCAGGCTCGCCTTGACCCCGTCCATGATATGCGCCCGCGAGCCGCCGCGGTCGTTCGGACCCTCGCCCATCGCGCCGTGGACCTTGGTGGCGAGCACGAAGTCGCTGCGCGGGCGTCCCGAGTTGGCGATGGCGCGCCCGGTGATTTCCTCCGATATGCCTTCCGAATAGACGTCGGCCGTGTCGATGAAGTTGACGCCGGCATCGGCGGCGCCCGCGACGATCCTGTCGGCGAGGGACTGGTCGACCTCACCGATCGCGTTCCAGAAGCCCTTGCCACCGAAGGTCATGGTACCGAGGCAGATTTCCGACACGAGAAGGCCCGTGCCGCCGAGTTTGTTGTATCGCATCCCTGTCATCCTGATTTTCGTGAAGGCCGCGGGCGGCGGTTGTCCGTCGCATGCCCGATATGGTCCGAAGGCGGAGATTGACCTAGTCCGATACTGTCGGCTTCTTGCCTGATCCTCTCAAAACCCCATTTTTCGGGATACCGCCGCCTTGCCCCTGTGGCACCATCCTGCCAGTTGAGGCCCCATGAAACTCCACAACGAGCTCAAGTCGCTGATCATCCGACACTGCGTCGATCGTCGCACGATAACGGCCATCCCGCGCGTCGTCCTGATCAATGCGCCGACCACCACGAAACCCGGGCCGGCGCTCTATGAGCCGGTCTTTCTCCTCGCGGTCCAGGGCCGCAAGCGGCTGATGGTCGGGGACCGGGTTCTCGAATATGGTCCGGGCACTTGCCTGATGGTCTCGGTCGACCTGCCGGTGACGGCGCAGATTTGCGAGGCAAGCGCCGAAGCACCCTATCTCGCCGTCGGTCTGCGGCTCGACCGCGCGGCGATCGCGGCGATGCTGATGGAAATGCCGGAGCCCGCCGGCACCGGCCTTGCCGCGATCGGCGTCGGTCCGGTGACCGGGGCGCTGCTCGAGCCGATGGTGCGGCTTATCCGCCTGCTCGACCAGCCGGCGGACATCCCGATGCTCGCGCCGCTTGCCGAACGCGAATTGCTGTACCGGCTGCTGCAGGGGCCGCAGGGCCCGGTCCTCAGGCAGATCGCGCTGCGCGACAGCCACCTGTCGCGGATCAGCCGGGCGATCGACTGGATCAGGCGCCACTACGACAAGTCATGCCGTGTCGAGGAGCTGGCGGAGATCGCCGGCATGAGCCCGTCGTCCTTCCATCGCCATTTCAAGGCGGCGACGGCAATGAGCCCGCTGCGCTACCAGAAGCAGGTGAGGCTCCAGGCGGCGCGGGATCTCCTGCTCGCCCGGTCGGTCAGTGCCGGCGGCGCCGCCTTCGCGGTCGGCTACGAGAGCCCGTCGCAATTCAGCCGCGAATATGCCCGGCAGTTCGGCATGCCGCCAGCGCGGGACGCGGCGCGCCTGCGGGGCATGCCGGTCGGCGAGGCGGAGACCGACGAGGCGGTCGTTTCCTAGGGAGCATCTGCTGTCGGACCGGCACGAGATCGCGCCGGCCCGACAGAATGGCGGCTCAGAATGGCGGTTCAGGCCGCCATCGCCTTCTGCAGGTTCTCGTCGACCTTGTCGAGGAAGCCGGTGGTCGAGAGCCACTTCTGGTCGGGACCGACGAGGAGGGCGAGGTCCTTGGTCATGGAGCCGGACTCGACGGTGTCGATGCAGACCTTCTCCAGCGTCTTGGCGAAGCGGTCGAGCTCGTCGTTGCCGTCGAGCTTGGCGCGATGCATCAGGCCGCGGGTCCAGGCGAAGATCGAGGCGATCGAGTTGGTCGAGGTCTCGTTGCCCTTCTGGTGCTCGCGATAGTGGCGGGTGACCGTGCCGTGGGCGGCCTCGGCCTCGACCGTCTTGCCGTCGGGGGTCATCAGCACTGAGGTCATCAGGCCGAGCGACCCGAATCCCTGCGCGACGGTGTCGGACTGGACGTCGCCGTCGTAGTTCTTGCAGGCCCAGACATAGCCGCCCGACCACTTGAGCGAGGCGGCCACCATGTCGTCGATGAGCCGGTGCTCGTAGGTGAGCTTGGCCTCGGCGAACTTGTCCTTGAACTCGGCGTCGAACACCTCCTGGAACAGGTCCTTGAAGCGGCCGTCGTAGGCCTTGAGGATCGTGTTCTTGGTCGAGAGGTAGA
>NZ_JAGRLA010000062.1 GCF_020442045.1 Bauldia sp.
CGACGCCCTCCTGCTCCATGCGCTCGATGATCGAGGCGGCGCGGTTATAGCCGATCGACAGGCGGCGCTGGATGTAGCTGGTCGAGGCCTTGCGGTCGCGGGCGACGATGGCGACGGCGCGGTCGTAAAGGTCGTTGGATTCGTCGTCGCCGCCGGCCATCGAATCGTAGTTCGAGGCGTCGACCTCGTCATCGGCGGTGATCGCGTCGAGATATTCGGGGATGCCCTGCTGCTTGAGATGGGCGACGACCTCTTCGACCTCCTCGGCGCTGACGAAGGGGCCGTGGACGCGCTGGATGCGGCCGCCGCCGGCCATGTAGAGCATGTCGCCCATGCCGAGGAGCTGTTCGGCGCCCTGCTCGCCGAGGATGGTGCGGCTGTCGATCTTGGAGGTGACCTGGAAGGAGATGCGGGTCGGGAAGTTGGCCTTGATGGTGCCGGTGATCACGTCGACCGAAGGACGTTGGGTGGCCATGACGACATGGATGCCGGCGGCGCGCGCCATCTGCGCGAGGCGCTGGACGGCGCCCTCGATGTCCTTGCCGGCGACCATCATCAGATCCGCCATCTCGTCGATGATGACGACGATGAACGGCATCGGGTCGAAGGAAAGCTCCTCGTGCTCGTAGATCGCCTCGCCGGTCTCGCGGTCGAAGCCGGTCTGGACGGTGCGGGTCAGCGTCTCGCCCTTGGCCGCGGCCTGGGCGACGCGGGCGTTGTAGCCGTCGATATTGCGGACGCCGAGCTTCGACATCTTGCGATAGCGGTCCTCCATCTCGCGGACGGTCCATTTCAGGGCGACGACGGCCTGCTTGGGATCGGTGACCACCGGCGTGAGGAGATGGGGAATGCCGTCATAGGTCGACAGCTCGAGCATCTTGGGGTCGATCATGATCAGCCGGCACTGGTCGGGGGTCATGCGGAAGAGGATCGACAGGATGAAGGTGTTGATCGACACCGACTTGCCCGAGCCGGTGGTACCGGCGACGAGGAGATGCGGCATGCGGGCGAGGTCGGCGATGACCGGCTCGCCGCCGATCGTCTTGCCGAGGCAGAGGCCGAGCTTGGCCTTGGACTTCTCGAAATCCTCCGACGACAGGAGCTCGCGGAGGTAGACGGTCTCGCGGCGCGCATTCGGCAGCTCGATGCCAATGGCGTTCTTGCCGGGAATGACCGCGACGCGGCAGGAGATGGCGCTCATCGAGCGGGCGATGTCGTCGGCAAGGCCGATGACCCGCGCCGACTTGATGCCGGGGGCCGGCTCCAGCTCGTAGAGGGTGACCACCGGGCCGGGGCGGACGTTGATGATCTCGCCGCGGACGCCGAAGTCGTCCAGCACGCCTTCGAGCAGCCGCGCATTCTGCTCGAGCGCGGCGGGGTTGACGCTGGATTTCCGCTCGGCCGGCTTGGGCAGGGCGAGGAGGTCGAGCGGCGGCAGGACGAATTCCTCCGGCTCGAGGAAGGTGGTCTGTGCCTCGCGGGCGGCGCGACGGCCGGCCTTCGGCTTCGGCGCCGGCGGCGAGACACGGGTCGGACGCTTCGCCGGAGCGCGGCTGCGGGTGACCTGCGGCTGGGGCGGCGGCGCTGGCGCGACGTCGACTTCCTCGTCCGGGCCGTCGTCGTAGTCCGGTTCGTAATCCCTCTCGTAGTCGTCCTCGTAACTGTCTTCGTCGTCGTCGTCGCGATCGACGACCGGCGGCGCGAACGACTGGTCAGCCGGATCCTCGAACCAGGGCTCGTCGGAGAAATCGTCATATTCGGGCGCAAGATCGGGTGCACGGCGCGAGGCCCTGCGGGCCGCGCGGCCACTCATCCGGCGGCGGAGCACGCCCCACAGCCTGAGGCCCGAATGGGCGAGGGCGCCGTAGAGGATCGCGCCGCGGTGGCTGTCCCGGTCCTCGTCGTAGGCTTCCATGTCCTGCGCCTCGAGGTCCTCCGGCTGGTCTTCCTCCTCCTCGTCCTCGAAGGATTCCTCCTCGACGATCGCGACGCGGCGGGACGGACGAACCTTCGGCACTTTCGGGGCGGCCGGCGCACGCATGCGGGGCGCGCCGTTGCCGCAGGCCTTGACCACAAGGAAGGCCGACAGGATCGCGAAGCCGAGACAGAGCGCGGCGGCGACCAGGCCGGCCGGCGTGCCGCCGAGGATGAAGGCGGGCAGATCGAGCAGCAGGTCGCCGGTCACGCCGCCAATGCCGGTCGGCAGTGGCCAGGTGCCGAATACCGGCAATGTCGCCAGGGCCAGCGAGGCCGACAATACCGAGAAGATCCAGGCGGCCAGGCGCCACCAGCCGAAGCCGGTCGGCGAACCGAAGAGAAGCCGCCAGGCCCATGCCACCGGCGGCAGAAGGAGGACGACGCCGGCGAGGCCGAAGAACTGCATGAGGAGGTCGGCGACGATCGAGCCCGGGAAGCCGAGGGCGTTGTGCGGGTTGCGGGAGGTGGCATGGCTGAGGCTCGGGTCGTCGACGGTCCAGGTGGCGAGGCTCGCCGCGACGGCAGCAATCAGCGCGAGCAGGGCGAGGCCGAGAATGGCGCCGAGATTGCGCTTCACGATGCGGCGGACCGTGCCGTCACCGGAAATGGAAAGTGGTACTGATCTCGTCGAACGCATCGGCCGCCCCTGGCTCGGCAATTTCGTTGCGGCCGGGGCCGATTGCGGCGGTCCCCGACCGATGTCCCGAACGCCTGAAAACCGCCACTGCCGGCGGGTTGCCATCGTTCGGGGCAGGGAGACCGTAGACCGGCTTTGGTAAAGCCGGCATTAACCAAAGACGCCGGCCGGCGCCGCTTTTTCGGAGGCGGCGGCCGGCGTCCGATCGCGGAAGGCGGAGGTTACTGGATGACCTCGCCGTGGAGATTGATGTCGAGGCCCTCGACCTCGACCTCCCTGCTGACCCTCAGGCCGACGATCACGTCGACGATCTTGAGGATGACGAAGGAGGCGATGACGCTCCACAGGATGGTCGCCAGGATGCCATAGACCTGGATTCCGACCTGTCCGGGGTTGCCCTCGAGGAGTCCCGGCGTGCCACCGATCGCCTCGACGGCGAAGACGCCGGTGAGGATGGCGCCGACGATGCCGCCGACGGCATGGACGCCGAAGGCGTCAAGCGAGTCGTCATAGCCGATGCGCGGCTTGACCCAGACGACCATCCAGAAGCAGACGATGCCGGCGGCGATGCCGATGACCAGGGCGCCGGTCGGCCCGACGAAGCCGGAAGCCGGGGTAATGGCGACAAGGCCGGCGACCGCGCCGGAGACGATACCGAGGACGCTCGCCTTGCCGCGTCCGATCCACTCGGCGAACATCCAGGCCAGCGCCGCGGCCGCGGCCGCGATCTGGGTGACCAGCATCGCCATGCCGGCCGACCGGTTGGCGGCCGCCGCGGAACCGGCGTTGAAGCCGAACCAGCCGACCCAGAGGAGGGAAGCGCCAATCAACGCGAATGCCAGGTTGTAGGGCGCCATATTGTCGTGGCCGTAGCCGATGCGCTTGCCAAGGACGATAGCGCAGACGAGGCCGGCGACACCGGCGTTGATGTGAACGACCGTGCCTCCGGCGAAATCGAGGACGCCGGCCTCGGCAAGGAAGCCGCCGCCCCAGACCCAATGGGTGACCGGCGCGTAGACGACGATACTCCACAGCGCCATGAACCAGAGCATGGCCGAGAATTTCATCCGGTCGGCGAAAGCGCCGCAGATCAGCGCCGGCGTGATGATGGCGAAGGTCATCTGGAACATCAGGAAGACCGTCTCCGGGATGCTGCCGTTGACGCTGTCGACGCTCACCTTGTTGAGGAAGAAGTTCGACAGGCCACCGACGTAGTCGTTGACCGAGCCGCCGTCGGAGAAGGCCAGCGAATAGCCCGCGACCATCCAGATGATGGTCATCAGGCAGGTTATGGCGAAGCTCTGCATGACGGTGGCGAGGAAGTTCTTCTTGCGCACCATGCCCGCATAGAAGAGAGCGAGGCCGGGGATCGTCATCAGCAGAACCAGGGCGGTCGACGTCAGCATCCAGGCGGTGTCGCCGGAATCGATCGCTGGCGCCTCTTCCTGTGCCAATGCCGACACCGAAGCCGCCAGCAGCAGGCCGGCCGCTCCGACGAGCGGCCATGGACTGATCCTTTTCATTTGCCCCGTCCTCATACTCTTCAAGAATGTCAGATGATCCCGGTTGCCCGGTGGGAAGTCGTCACCCGCCTGGCGCGATGCAATCCATATGCCGGGTGCCGCAATATCGAGCATACGGACGCGGTATCCGCGGGAAGCTCATAGTCGCGCACATTTATTGTGCATTTGCATCATTCGTGGGCGGGGTGATCGAGCAGCAAATAAAGAGGGCCGGCGAATCCCGCCGGCCCCCTTCCGGTTTCGTGCGGTTCGGCCCCCACGCCGCCGGCGCCAGGGCCAGGCCGTGGCTAGCCGGTCTGGTTCGGCGCGAAGTCGGGATAGGCCTCGATGCCGATTTCCGCCTTGTCGAGTCCCATGACCTCCTGCTCCTCGGACACCCGGATGCCCATGGTGGCCTTGAGGATGAGCCACAGGATCAGGCTGACGATGAAGACGAAGGCGCCGATCGAGACGATGCCGACGAACTGGGTGCCGAAGCTGGTCCCCGGGTTGGTGATCGGAACCGCGATGGTGCCCCAGATGCCGGCGACCAGATGGACCGGGATCGCACCGACGACGTCGTCGATCTTCATGCGGTCGAGGATCGGAACGACGATGACGACGATGATGCCGCCGATACCGCCGATGATCGCTGCCCAGGGCAGGGAGGGCATCAGCGGCTCCGCGGTGATCGAGACGAGGCCGGCGAGGGCGCCGTTGAGCACCATCGTGATGTCGACCTTCTTGTAGAGGAGCTGGGTCAGCACCATCGCGGTGATGACGCCGGCCGCCGCCGCGGTGTTGGTGTTGACGAAGATCCGGGCGACCGAGGAGGCATTCTCCATCGAGCCAAGGGCGAGCTGGGAGCCGCCGTTGAACCCGAACCAGCCGAGCCACAGGATGAAGGTGCCGAGGGTCACCAGCGGCATCGACGAACCGGGCATCGGGTGGATGCTGCCGTCAGGACCGAACTTGCCCTTGCGCGCGCCGAGGACGAGAGCGCCGGCGAGCGCCGCCCAGCCACCGACCGAGTGGACCAGCGTCGACCCGGCGAAGTCGGAAAAGCCCATCGCGTAGAGCCAGCCCTGGCCCCATTGCCAGGCGCCGGTGATCGGGTAGATCAGACCGGTGAGGACGACGGTGAAGAGCATGAAGGGCCAGAGCTTGATGCGCTCGGCGAGGGTGCCGGAGACGATCGAGGCGGTGGTGGCGCAGAACACCATCTGGAAGAACCAGTCGGAGGCGGCCGCGTAGCTGCCGGGATCGGCATCCGGCGGCGGAATGACCTTCCAGCCGAGGGTGCCGATGAAGCCGCCGTCGACGCCGTCATACATGAGATTGTAGCCGATCAGCCAATACATCAGGCCGGCCGTGGCATAGAGCGCGACATTCTTGGTGCACTGCATGGAGACATTCTTGGAGCGCACCATGCCAGCTTCGAGCATAGCGAAGCCCGCCGCCATCCACATCACCAGGAAGCCCATGACGAGGAACAGCAGCGTGTTGAAGATGTAGGCGGTGTCCGCGGCGATGGCGAATTCGGATACCACTTCTTCCGCGACCTCGGCGTCCTGGCCGAATGCCACGCCGGCGAAGGCGAGCAAGGTAACCGCGGCGGCGCCGACAATCGTCGACTGGCGGGTTGGGTAGTTCATAGACTCTCTCCTCTGGGAACCAGGATGTTCCGTCGTGCCGGGAGGGTTGGCAGCACGGATGGCTTCAAGGCAATCACCGTCTCGGCTTGTTGCACAGTAATTGGGCGGCGATGGCCGCCGCTACGGAGGGAGTAGCAATCGGCGTGCCATGCCCGTTTCCGTCTCCAAAAAACTATATATATCAATATTTTATATGGAAAATGGAGATCGTCTCCAAAGTCGAAAACCGAGCCGATGCCTAACAGAGAAGCAGCAAATCGGCGGCATCGATCCGCCCCGGACCCGGAGAGGTCGCGGTGATTGAAAGGAGGGGGCAACGGCTGGCATGCGGACCGCGGTGGCGCGCCGTCGGAGCCGGGCAGACCGGGACCTGTGCGCGACCAAAGGGATCGCGGGCGGCGCAATCGTGCCGGCGCGGGAGGCCGGAAATACGGCGTCGAATGGATTGCTTCAGGGGCGGGATGCGGCGGTTCGCACTGACGATGCGAATGCCGGAATCCGATGCAGAAACGGCGCCTCCAGGGGGGGCGCCGTCCGCAGGTCCGTTCGCCCCTGTCGAGCGGCGTCGGCGGAAAAGCCTAGAGGGCGTCCGCGTCGGTTTCGCCGGTCCGGATACGGACGGCGTGGTCGATGGCAAAGACGAAGATCTTGCCGTCGCCGATCTGACCGGTCTTGGCCGCGGCGGAGATCGTTTCGACCACCTTGTCGGCCAGATCCCCGGCGACCGCGACCTCGATCTTCAGCTTCGGCAGGAAACTCACGGCATATTCAGTACCGCGATAGATCTCGGTATGACCTTTCTGACGGCCATAGCCCTTGACCTCGGTGACCGTGAGGCCCTGGACGCCGATCGTCGTGAGAGCGTCGCGTACCTCGTCGAGTTTGAATGGCTTGATAATGGCCATCACGATTTTCATTGGCGTGGTTCCCGTTTCCATCCGGCGTCCGCGAAAGACGGACGCGGAGCCCTAGTGATCCATGCCGGACCGACGGCGCGCACCGCCGATGTCGACCGGGCCTCACCAATCAAGGTCTGTGCCAGTTGGAGACAAGCCCGAAAAACGCCAATTCGACCGGCGAATTGGCGTTGAAAACCAGGCCCGACGGCCTTCATGCGCGAAAATGATCGATTCTTGTGCAGAACGAAGCGGCGTCAGGCCCGTTCCGGCCGAAGCCGGATCAGCCCCTCCTGCGCCACCGAGGCGACCAGCGTGCCGTCCCGCCGGAACAGGCTGCCGCGGGTCAGGCCGCGCGATCCGGAAGCCGAGGGGCTGTCCATCGCGTAAAGCAGCCATTCGTCGGCACGGAAGGGGCGATGAAGCCAGAGCGAATGATCGAGGCTGGCGACCTGCAGGTCGCGGTCGAAGATCATCCGGCCATGGGCGAAGAGCGCGGTGTCGAGCAGCGTCATGTCGGAGGCATAGGCGAGGACGCAGCGGTGGATCTCCGGATCGTCGGGGAGACTGCCGGTGGTCCTGATCCAGATCGCCTGGGCGGGCTCGAGCTTGTCGCGGCTGATATAGTGGCGCAGGTCGGTCGGCCTGAGCTCGATCGGCCGGTCGCGCTCCCAGTAACGGCGCACGCCCTCCGGCGCGTCCTTGAGGAAGGCCGCCTTGATGTCCGCCTCGCTCGGCAGGTCCTCCGGCGCGGGGACGTCGGGCATCGGGATCTGGTGGTCGAGGCCCTCCTCCTCGACCTGGAAGGACGCGGCCATGGAGAAGATGGCGTGGCCATGCTGGACGGCGACGACCCGCCGGGTGGTGAAGCTCTTGCCGTCGCGGATGCGATCGACCTCGTAGATGATCGGCACCTTGGGGTCGCCGGGGCGCATGAAATAGCAGTGCAGCGAATGGACCGAACGGCCCTCGACGGTCCTGGCCGCGGCGACCAGCGCCTGGCCGATGACCTGTCCGCCGAAGACGCGCTGCCAGCCGACCTGCGGACTGCGGCCACGGAACAGGTTGTGTTCCAGCGGCTCGAGGTCGAGTATGGAAAGGAGCGTTTCAACGGCGCTCGACATGGCAATCCGGGCCTCGTTTGCGGGGGCCTTTTCGACCAGCCCGGCACCACCGTGTCAAGCGGACGAGGACGAAAGAGCAGCAGGCCGATGGCGACCGAGATGGAATCAGATGTCGTGATAGCGGGCGGCGGGCATGTCGGCCTGTCGCTGGCGCTGGCGCTTGGCGCAGCGATGCCGTCGCTGACGGTGACGCTGGTCGACGCGGCGCCGCCGGAGGCCGCGACGCGCGACACCCGCGCCTCGGCGATCGCGGCGGCCGGCCGGCGGATGCTGATGCGCCTCGGCGTGTGGGACGAGATGAAGCCGGACGCGGAAGCGATCACCGAGATGGTGATCACCGACAGCCGCACCGGCGATGCGGTCCGGCCGGTCTTCCTGACCTTCGGCGGCAAGGTCGAGGACGGGCAGCCCTTCGCCCATATGGTGATGAATGCGTCGATGATCGGGGCGCTGCGCCGCGGCGCCGAGGCGGCGGGCGCTCGGCTCGTCGCGCCGCAGACCGTCCGCGACTTCACGGTCGGCGCCAGCGCGGTGACGGTGGAGCTGGGCAATGGCGACCGGATCAGGGCGCGGCTGCTGGTCGCCGCCGACGGCGTGCGCTCGCGGCTCCGCGCGCTTGCCGGGATCAGTACGGTCGGCTGGTCCTACGGCCAGTCGGGCATCGTCGTGACGGTGGCCCATGAGCGGCCGCACCACGGACGGGCGATCGAGCATTTCCTGCCGGGCGGGCCCTTCGCCATGCTGCCGCTTCCCGACAACCGCTCGTCGCTGGTCTGGACCGAGCGAACGGAGACGGCCGACCGGCTGGTCAAGGGCGATGCCGACGTCTTCCAGTACGAGCTCGAACGACGCTTCGGCCATCAGCTCGGCGCCATCCATCCGGTGGGCCGCCCGCGCGCCTTCCCGCTCGGGCTGACGCTCGCCCGCTCCTTCGTCAAGCCGCGCTTCGCGCTCTGTGGCGATGCCGCGCATGGGATCCACCCGATCGCCGGACAGGGGCTCAATCTCGGCTATCGCGACGTCGCAGCGCTGGCCGAGACAATCGTCGAGGCCGAGCGTCTCGGGCTCGACATCGGCTCGCTGGCGGTGCTCGAGCGCTACCAGAGCTGGCGGCGCTTCGACACGGTCGAGATGGGCGCCACCACCGATATCCTCAACCGGCTCTTTTCCAACGACAATCCCGTGCTTCGCTTCGGGCGGGATGTCGGCCTTGGCCTCGTCGACCGGCTGCCGGCGCTGAAGAAGATGTTCATCGGCCAGGCCGCCGGAAACGGCGGCGACCTGCCACGTCTGCTGCGCGGCGAGGCGATCTAGGCTAGGCCGGGTCGGTACCGCCTCGCGGCTTGCCTTGGTCCGCAACCTTCGCGAGGCCGTCGACCAGCCGGCCGATGACCCCGGCGAGCGGGGCGGACCGGATGCCGCCAAGGGCGGTGTCGCCCGGAGGGTGATCGGCGAGGCCCGACCAGAGCAGGCGTGGCGGTGTCCGGTCCGACGGGTCGACATAGATGATCGGGATGTCTCTCGCGGCGGCGCGCCGGAGCAGGTCGGTGGTTCCGCCCTTTCCGCCTGACGGTCCGCCGTCCCAGACGCCGAGGATGATGTCGGCGGTGTCGAGAATGACGCGGCCGACCGGATCATAGTCGCGGGCGGGAGCGTGATAATCGCCGGGCAGGATCTCGACCCTGCTCGCCGCGTCGATCAGTTGGCGATACTCCGTCCGCGAGGCCGGCTCGGCGAAATCCCGCTCATAGTCGGCGACGGGAAAAGGCAGGACGACGTCGAGCGCGATGCCGTTCCGCACCGCCGAACGGGCGGCGATACGGTCGGCGCCTTCGGCGAGGGCGGAGATCAGTGTCAGCGAGGCGGGTCCGTCTGCAGGGGCGGAGCGATGGCGCCGCTGCGCTTCCTCGGCCGCATGCCTGAGCGACAGAAGGATCCCGTCGATTCGCGCCTCGATGGCGGCTGTCTCCTGGGGCAGGCGGTTCGGCCGATGGCCGATGATGCCGACCGAGAGGCCGAATGCTGGCTTGGGGGAATTGCTGGTCATTCAACCGGTGGTCTCGGGAAGGGCGATGTCAGGTATCGCGGCAGGGGTGCCTAGCGCAAGCCGCTTTGCGCGGCCTGGACCTCGGCCAGCCCGCGGATCGCATCGGGCGAGCCGGTGCCGGCGGCTGCCTGGAAGATGCGCCTGGCGTCGGCATAGCGCCGCATCTTCAGATAGGCCCAGCCGCGCAGGACGAGGAGGTCGTTCTGCTCCTGCGCATACTGGTTGCGGGCATCGAGCGCCAGGATGGTTTCCGCATAGCGGCCCTCGGCATAGAGGGCCAGGGCCTGCTGGGTGAGCACGCTGGTCATCAGCTCGGTCTGGCGCTTCGACGACTGCGGGGCGGACGCCGCGGCAACCGCCGCCTTGTCGGTGACGCCGGAGCGGAGGTTGGCAAGCGACGCGCCGTAGGCCGCATCGGAACGAACCTTGGCGTTTGGCGACCGCATCGCGATCTCGAAGGCGGCGGCGGCCTCGACCGGCCGGTTGAGGTCCATGAGGCACCAGCCGCGCGGCAGCGCCTGGGTCGGCGTCAGGGTGTTGACCGGAGCCGAGCCGCCGCAGCGCGCCGGCGCCGCGGCCGGCGCGGCTGTCCTGCGGACAGGGGTCCTGACGATGCCGCCTTCGTCATAGACGGGGGCGTCGATGGTGTAGTTCGGTCCGCGGAGCTCGGTACGGCTGCCCGGCTTGCCGAGCTTCGCAATGCGCTCGGAGCGGTCCGCCCATTCGCGGATGACGACATTGGCGCCGGTGCGATCCTTCAGGGCGAGCCGGGTGACCGCCAGGCCGTAGGCGGCCGACTCGTCCTCCGGATCCCATCTCAGCACGGTCTCGAACCACCGCGTCGCGGTCTTGATCTGTTTGAGGTTGTAGGCGTACCAGCCGAGCTGTTCGCCGGCGGCGGGGTCCCGCGCCTTGACGACCACGGAGACGATCCGTTCGAGGGTCGATTCCGATACCCTCGGCGGCGGGTCCATCGAAAGGAGTCCGACGACCGATCCGAGATAGGCGGCGAGATTGTCCTCCGTCGCGTCGGCCCAGTCGTAGCCAAAGGTCTCGGCTTCGGCGAAGCGATCGAGCTGGTTGAGGGACAGGGCATAGCCTTCGGCCGCCTTGGCGCTTTCGGGCGCCCGCTCCCGCGCATCGGTGAACCAGTCGAGGGCGACGCCGGGCTTGTCGCGGCGGTAATAGTACCAGCCGAGCAGCGCGGGGTCGCCGCTATCGGCCGCCGCCCTGGCGAGGTCCTCGAGGCGGGTGAGGTCGGCGGGGTCGGCAAGGCCCTCTTCCGTCTCGGCTATCTTGCCAACGCGCCTGCGGATCTGGTCATCGCGGGCGGCGGCGAATTCGTCGCCGCGCTCGAAGGTGAAGAGGGTGTCGGAGTCCTTCTCCGGCAGGAGCGCGACGGCCTTGCGGATCGTCGCCAGCCTTTCCTGGGGGTTATCGCAATTGGCCAGGATATAGGCGTAGGCGTCCTCGGCGCGGTTCGGCCGGTCGGTGTTGGCGAATGCCTCGGCGACCCGCCACAGCACGTCGACATAGTCGCAGGTGAGCAGGCTCGGCGTCTTCGCGGCGATATCGACGACGGCGCCCCATTGCTTGGCGTCCGAGGCGTTGGTGAGCCGGATCCGGGTGTCGGTCTGGTCGAGAAGCTGCACCAGCGCATCGGGCGGCTGCCATTGCGGCTCCTTCTTGCGGCGATCGGCGATTGCCGCGCGAACCTCGGCGTAGCGGCCCTCGGAGAAGAGCTGCCACATGCGGTCGAGCTCGTGGTCGGCATAGTCGACGGGGGCAAGCGGATCGGCCGGCGGTTGCCAGCCCGGATAGATCGCCCGCAGCCGGGCGATCTCGGCTTCGAGCCGCCGGGCATCTCCCTGACGGGCGAAATAGCGCAACGCCGACTCGTCGACGTCCCCGCTGCGACGGTCCGTCGGCGGCGGGCTGGCCGTGCCGGGCGAATTGAGCTGGGTGTTCCGCGGAAGCTCGTCCGGCATCGCCTGGGTGATGACCAGCGGCCCCGCATCGGTGCGCCGCGCGGACGGAATGGCGGTGCCGATCGCGCCGGTGGTGAGATCATCGACCCCGGGCGGGGTCGGCGGCATCAGGCCCTCCGTGACGATCCAGGTGGCGACGCCGGCGACCACCACCAGTTGGACGAGTGTCTTCACAGACATTGGGGCTGCCTTTCGCGGACGTAGGACAGCGCCAACAGGTGAAGCGTCGACGGGTAGTAGGTGGTCGGCTCGAAGCGCCGCAGGTCTTCCGGCACCGGCGTTCCGGCCGCGCAGGCAAGGGCGGCATCGAGCATCCGGTAGCCCGGGTCGGTCAGCGTCTCGACCGGCTGACCGGTGGCGATATCGATGATTGCCGGGCCGATCGAGGCCGCGGCGTGCTCGAAATTCTCGAGGAGCGGGCCGCTCTTCGCACCGGCGCGCAGGAGATAAAGCGGGATCCGGATGGCGTTATAGCCGTAGACGGCAGGGAAATCCGGCGCCGGGGTCAGCCCCTCGGCGGAAATCGCGACCCAGTCGGTGGGAAGCCTGGCGGGACCGAAGCGGGCAGCGTTGATCAGTTCCGCACCCGATGCGGCAAGCTGCTGCCAGGGGTGATCCGGGGCGAGCTTCTCCAGCATCGGGAAGGCTTCGAATATCCAGTAGGATGGATTGACGACAAGCATCCCGTTGTTGTCGGCGCGGCCGAAGCCTTCCGCGCCCGGACGCAGGACGATGCGGTTGTTGGCATCGGTCAGCAGATTCTCGCCGATCGCGGAGGCGAGACCGCGCGCGGCCTCGCTGTAGCGCTGGTTCCGCCAGCTCTCGCCGGCGAGGCCGAGGGCGTAGGCGATCAGGACGTCGCCATCGCTGGCATTATTGACATCGACGACGTGGGGCTTGGCCGAGGCGTCCCACTTCCAGGCGGCGAGACGGTCGCTGCGGATCAGCAACTCGTTGCGGGTGAAGGTCCAGATCCGATCGAACCCGTCGCGGTCGCCGGCGGAATAGGCGAGCAGCAATCCGTAGCCCTGGCTCTCGCTGTGGCTGATGCCGCCATTGACGTCGTCGACGACGCGGCCGTCTTCTCCGACGAAATGGTCAGCATAGGCCGTCCATTCAGCGCCGCTGACCGTGCCCTCCATCGTCGGGGCCGGCTGGGCGGCGACGGGAAGCGCCGTGTAACAGGCTGCGACCACGGCCAGGCGACGGAGGAGGGAAGCGCTCACGAACGCCTCCCGAGCCTGGAAAGCAGGGCCGACGAGCAGATTCCGAGGACCGCGCAGAGCAGCACGAGGCCAATCGCGTAGCCGACGATGTTGATCGACAGCCAATTGGCCGCGACGAGCCGGAGGTTCTGGAGCGAAAAACCGTCGCCGAGGATGAAACGCTGGCTGTCGGCCGGCAGGATCGTCAGTCCGCTGGCCGCGTCGTAGCTGGCGATGCGTCCGCCGACCACCGACCAGTATTGCCTGGTGGTGATTTCGGCGAGGCTGTCGACCAGCGCCTCCGTGGTCGGCGAGGCGACCAGCGTCCAGGTCTGGTCGCCGGAGGCGGGCGACTCGGCGACGATCAGCGTCGACCGGTTCTCGGGGTAGAAGGGCGGCTCGGTCGCCGACATCAGGGCGAGGGACGACAACGAGAGCTCGAAGGTCCGTTCGAGCCAGTTTTCGAAAGCGAGCCAGGTGCCGCGGACGCCGGAGGGATTGACCAGCTCGGTCTGCCAGCGGTCGTAGACGCCTTCGGTCCCGGCCGTTTCGCCGAAGGTCGCCGGCGGCGATGCCAGCGGGTCGAAGTCGAAGGGCAATCCGGTCACTTCCCGCGCCGACTGGCCGGTCCAGGTATTCTGGGCCGCCTCGTCAATTCCCATTCCGGCGAGGATGGTGGCCGGGAATTGATTGAGCGTGCCGACGAAGATCGAGGGAGTGGTATTCGTCGCCTGGGTATGGCCGATGGCCGCCGGCACGATCCGATCGGCGGAGATGGCCAGCCGGGTCAGCAACATCGCAGCCGCCGAATAGGTCGCCGGGTCCTCGCGTCCGAGCACGACCTGGACGGGCGTCACGGCGCGATCATAGGGGGAGCCGGCGCCGGCCAGCGCGGCGAGGTTGGGCCAGCGGCCGATCCGGGCGAAGTCCGGCATCTCGAATTCGCTGGTATCGAAGATCGCGAAGCGGGCGGGCATGTCGTCCGACTTGACGGGCGTGCAGGCGGCGTCGGCCTCGGTGTCGAGCACCGCCTCGACCGTCACCCGGTTGACCCCCGGCCGGAAATGGGTGAGCGCCACGCTGATCGGCAGGTGGCGGAAGATGTCGCCCGTACGGGAGGTCAGGGGCGTGTTGGCGGCGATATAGCCGTTGACATAGACGTCGATATGGCTGCCGGGGATGACCTCGTCGGTATAGGCCGCGTCGAGGTAGATCGTCGCCTCGCCATAAGCTTCCGCGTAGAAGTCGCTGGGCAGCGCGACATGGAAGTCACTGTGCGAGCGCCGCCCGGTGAATTCGGTGGTCGGGACCGCCAGCTCGGAGAATTTCAGCCGCGTTTCCCCGGTCAGTATCGGCACGGTCGGCAGCAGCCAGGGCGTGGTGTCGACGGCCGTCGGTATCATCCCGGCGGGACGCGCGACGGAGCCGGCGATCCGGTCGATCGCCGCCTCGACGGCACTCTGATTGGGGCCGGAGATGACTAGGGTCGGCGTGGCGCCGCCGGTGCCGATGAAGCCGACCACCGGGCCGGCCCCGGCCTGATCGGGCAGACCCGGAAGGGTGGCGAGCTCGCTCGCCGTGCCGACGGCGATCTGCAGGGTGCCGGGCGGCGGCGACTGAAGCGCCGTCGGCTCGATCCGGACCACCTGCTGGCGGAAATTGCCGCGCAACGCGATGGCCTGTACGAGGCGCAGGAGATCGGCGCCGGCCAGCATCCGGTTGCCGCCGGGCAGGACCAGGCGGAGCGTCGTCGTGCCGTCGTCGGCGAAGCCGACGGCCGGGAGATCGTCGAGGGTGGTGAAATCGTTTCCGGGCGGGGCGTCGGCATAGACCAGACCGGTGCCGGGGCTCTCGATGTCGGTCCACAATTCGTAGGTCGATTCGATCGTGCAATCGGTGCGATGGCGCTGGTCGATCTCGAAGGTCAGGACGTTGACGCCGGCCTTGAGGACGCCGGCGGGAAGGTCGATGGTGTCGCGCTTGCCGTCTGCGACCGCGGCGAGGGAACCTTCGAAGACCCGCTTGTCGTTGATGCTGATCCTGAGGCTGGAGCTCTCCGGCGCGACGTAGATCGAGCTGTTGCGGGCGATGACCAGTTCCCGCGCGCGCCGCGCCTGGGAAGCGGTCAGGGCCACGCCCCAGGAACGCCGCCCGGCTTCGCCCTCGAAGCGGAGCTTGGCCGCCGGGAGGATGAAGCGATCGATGTCGCCGGCGTATCTCTCCTCCGGTTTCGGTGCGGGCGCCGGCTCGCTCGGCGCGGCCGGCATCGCCGGCTGGACCGGTGCGGCTGGCGGTTCCGGAGCCTCGGGCAAGATCGCCGGCGCCGGCTGCGTCGCGGTATCGTCCGGGCCGGCATCGGGGAGCGTGTCAAACGGCATGACGAAGGTATCGCCGCCGGAGGGCTGCCCGATCACCGGCTCATCGCCACGCTCCGGCGACATGTCGAAGGGCGTCTGGGCGGCGGCCAGGGTCGGCAGGATGATCGCCGTGGCAAGCAACAGGCCTCTAACGCGGAAGACCGGACTCATCGGCCGGCCTCCTCGACGACGTCCTTCGGCTCCGGCGCCGGAGTCGGCTCGGGGATCGCCGCCTCGCGCACCGCACCGATGCGGCGCATCAGGTAGATCATGCCGCGGCCGCTCTGGACGACCGACAGCTTGAGGAACCAGAGGGTCCCCTTGATGATCCCGATATTGACCCGGCGTGACTCCTGGAAGTCGCTCCACTGCTTGGAATTGGCGAAGAGGAGGTCGGCGATCAGGCGGAAGTGGCTTGCCCCGTGCGGCATGAAGCGACATCCGATGAGAAGCGCATTGTCCTCCATATTCGAACTGCGGATCGACAGCGGCAGCGTCTTCTCGCCGATGTCGGACAGCGGTTCGAAGCTGATGCTCGACAGGCGGGTCATATCCAGATGCGGGATCGCGGTTCCGAGCACCTTGATGCGGGCGCCGCCGATCGAAACGTCCTCGATCGAGGCCGGGATCACCTCGTCGCCATAGTGGAAATCGCAGCGCCTGACGATCTCGACGCGGTGGCTGCTTTGCGGGTTCCGCCGCTCCGAGACGACGCCGAGGGCGCAGCCGACCATCAGCAGATTGAGGATGTTCCAGGTACCGACGACAAGCGCGACATCGGCCTCATATGGCTGCGAGATCAGCCGCCAGGCGGTCATGCCGACGCCGGCCAAGAGGATCGCGAAGATGATGTAGAAGGGGCCGCCGAGCTCGGAGATGTAGTTCCTGTCGAGCTTCTCGTCCTTGGCGGTCACCTTGAAGGTCGGCTTGCGGGGATTCATCAGGACCGAGATCAGCGCCGGCAGCAGATAGACCGACTGGATCAGCTCGTAGAGCTCGGAGATCCACGGCCACCGGTAGCGGCCGTAGAGGTAGTTCTGCATCATCAGGTTGACGATCATGTACATCAGCGTATAGGCGGCGAATTCGCCACCCGACGCGACGAAGATCTCGGCTCCGAAGAAGAGATAGAAGAGCGGCGAGATCAGGAAGATGATGCGCGGGATCGGGAACAGCCAGAACAGCGTGCTCGACATGTAGGCGAAGCGCTGCGACAGGGCGAGGCCGCGCTTAAGGGGCGGGAAGCGGAAGCGCAGGATCTGCATCATGCCCTGACCCCAGCGCGTTCGCTGGCCGATGAAGCTGGCGAAGGTGGTGGGCTGGAGACCGGCGATCAGCGGCTTGTCGACGTAGACGCTGTGCCAGCCGCGGGCGTGGAGCTCGAGAGCCGTCTCGCAATCCTCGGTGATGCTGATGCCCGAGAAGCCGCTGGTCTCGGCCAGCGCGGTCCGCCTCAGCACCGCCGCGGAACCGCAGAAGAAGGAGGCATTCCACTTGTCGAGGCCGCGCTGGATGATGCCGTAGAACATCTCGTTCTCGGACGGCATCTTGTCGAAGGTCCTGAGGTTGCGCTCGAGTGGATCCGGGTTGATGAAGAAATGCGGCGTCTGGACGAGGAAGAGCTTCTCGTCCTCCTCGAAATAGCCGACCGTCTCGGTGAGGAAGTCGCGGGCCGGCGCATGGTCGGCATCGAAGACCGCGACGAGTTCGCCGGTCGAATGGTCGAGGCCGTTGTTAAGGTTACCCGCCTTGGCATGCTCGTTGCGGGCGCGGGTGAGGTAGTTGACCTCCAGGTCCCTGCAGAGCTTCTGGAGCTGGGCGCGGCGCTGCTGGGCCGTGACCGCTTCCTCGACATTGTCGGAGTTGCATTTCTGGTCGGTGCCGCCGTCGTCGAGCAGCCAGATCGTCAGCTTGTCGGCCGGATAGTCGAGCCCCTTGGCCGCCGCCAGGGTCGTGGCGAGCAATCCGGCATCCTCGTTATAGGTCGGGACGAAGATGTCGACGGTCGGCAGCTTCTTCGGCTTCGGCGCGACGCGGCTCGGAAGCGGCTTGGCGACGACGAAGAGGCTGAGGAAGAGCATGAAAACGTTGTAGAGCTCGGCGCCGAAGAGGAGCACGCCGGGAACGAAATTCTCGGGCTGGTTGATCGGCGGGATGGTCTCGGTCGAGCGCCAGTAGACGTAACGCAGGACGATCGCGATCCCCAGCGAGAGCGCCATCAGCCGCCAGATGCCCTCGGGCCTGACGACCTTGAGGCCGATCATCGCGGTGACCACGAGCGATCCGGCGATCAACTGCGCCTGGAGGCTGATCGGCAGCGTTATCAGAAAGAGCGCTGCCGCTGCCGCAATCGCCCAAAGAAGTCCCAATCCGATCTTCGTCATACGAGTCGTGCTGCTCTGGCCGTCGTCGGCGCCCCCTTATGGTTATCGCCCGCGGGTAGTTCCGGGATCGCTAACTCCGCGGATGGAGCTTGCGGTCCCGCCTGGTGAATCGTCATCGTGGCTAACAAATCCTTTATGCCGTCCTCCTCATCAGCCCTCCGGTCCGGGAACACGGGCGTAGCTGCCGGGGGATTCCGGCTCGGGCAGTGGGACAATGGGCCCCTCGACGACCGGGGGGGGCGCCGGTGCCGGCTTCGGCCTCGAGGGGGCCGGACGGACCGGCTTCGGTTCGACCGGAAGCGTCGGTTCGAAAGGCGCCGACACGCCGCCGAGGCTCTCGCTGACCGGCGGCGGCTTGCCGTAAGGGTTCCAGAGGGGCGAGGGCAGGTAGCCGACGATGGTGAAGCCGTACATCACCGAAAGCAGCTGCTGCTCGCTGGCGCGGGCATCGCAGAGCCGCAGCCGGATGCCGACCGAGCCCGTCGTCGGCAGGATCTGGTCCTGGTGGCGGCCGATATGCTGCCAGGCATAGAGGCAACGGTCGCCGGTCGAGGCGATGCCGGTGGCGAAGCCGAAGGGCCCGTATTTGTTCTGGGCGTAAAGCTGCGAGCGCCTCATCGGGACGCCGAGCAGGTACCAGTTGAATTCCTTGGCGATCTGCGACGGCGAGATCGAGTTCGGGCCGAGGGCGTTGTCCTGGACGGTGGTGTAGCCGACCGGGCCGTAGAGGGTGATGTTGAGGAAGTTCTGTCCCGACACCCTGGCGTTGGTCTCGAGGATCGTCTCGCGGACGATGGCGTCCTTGAAACGCTTCTCGAGGACGCCGACCGTCGCCGGCCCGCCCGGCGGCAGCGTGACGAAGGACTGGTTGGCCGGGAGCTCGGTCTTGACCCCCGCGATCCGCGGTCCCGACGCGCAGCCGGCGAGCGAACAGAGCAGCAAGAGAGCGACCGACAGCCGTCCGCCCCGACGCGGCGAAGCGCGCCTGGCAGCAAGCGCGATTCCTGACGGGGTGGGCTCGGCCAAGATCAATCACACGGGTTGGGCTCGGCCGCGGCGAAAGCCGTCGGCAAAAAGCGGCCAATTTCCAGTGGATTAACCGTGTCGAATTATGCTTAACGAAGTCCTAATATCGGCGGTTTCAGGCGGGTTTGAGCCCGGTTTTCGGCACCGGCCGGACATCCGTCGACCGGTGGTGGCCCGCAGCGGCGCCGCGACACCAAGATCAGCCTCCAACCACAGTATCGCGTTGGCCGCGCGCGAATCACGGCCCGACGGTGAACAGCCGGCGCCGCTCGGCCCGTCACGGCGGCATCCCGCCCGGTTTCGCGATCGCGGGAATGGCGGAAAGAAAGCGGAATCCGCGCTCTTGCGGGCCGTCAGGCAGCGACCAGCGGCACCAGTCGCGGCGGCTGGCCGGAGAGACCGAAGAGATCGAGGGCGAGATCGACGGTCAGGCGGTTGACCCGATCGACCGCCTCGGCGGTGTTCGAGCCGTTATGGGTGCCGAACATCAGGTGGTCGAACTTGCGGAGCGGGCTGTCCATGGGCAGCGGCTCGGTCTCGAAGACGTCGAGCGCGGCGGTCGCCACCTTGCCGCTTTCGAGCGCGGCGACGAGCGCCGGTTCGTCGATGATCGGACCTCGGGCGACGTTGACGATGCGCACGCCGTCCTTCATCCGCGCGAAGGCGTCCGTCGAAAGGAGATGGAAGCTCTCCGGCGTCAGGGCGCAGGTGACGACGATGAAATCGCTGTCGGCAAGCAGGCGGTCGAGACTGACCTGGGCCGCGCCCTCGCGTTGCATGAGCGCCGGATCGATCTCGGCCGGATCATAGCCGATCACGGTCATCCCGAAGGCGGCGAGCCGACGGCAGGTCGCCCGGCCGATGCCGCCGAGGCCGATGACGCCGGCGGTGCATCGGGACAGCGAGGTGCCCTCGACCTTGAGCCAGCCGCCCGACCAGACCGACGCGCTCATCCGGTGGAGGCCACGGGCGAGGTTGACGACATAGGCGGCCGCGCAGTCGGCGACCTCCTCCGAGAAGACGCCCGGCGTGTTGTAGACGGCGATGCCGAGCTCGGCGGCGGCGGCCTTGTCGATACCGTCGGTGCCGATGCCCCATTTGATGATCGCCTCGAGCCCCGTCGCCTTGCCGGCCTCGAGGACCGGGCGGCCGATGATGTCGTCGCCGGCGATCACCAGCCGCTGCCCGACGATGACCTTCTCCATCTCGGCGGAATCGAGTTGCTGTCCGTCGACCGGAGGGATGCTGACCTGGATGCCATGCCCTTCGATCTCGGTACGGAAGCGCTGATAGTGGCGCATCAGGTGGCCACAGGTAACGAGCAGGGTATGGGTCATGCCTTCAGTCGTCCTTCCGCGCGTTCCCGATAGACGACCTCGGCAATGCGGAAGTTGATTTCCTCATCGATATCAACGGCTTCCCATGGCGACATCTCGAACATATAGGGGCGCCGTCCGAGACGGTTGCGGGTTTCAAGCAAGGTGTCGCCGCCGAAGATATAGAGGCAGGAATTCTCCTCGTAGAGCGGCGGCAGGTCCTGGGTTCTCAAGAGGATATTGGCGTTGTGATTGACCGGCCGGCAGAGCTGGTCCCACAGGCGGGTCTGATGCGCCGTCACCGAGAACAGGCTGTCGTAGTTCGGATAGTTCTTCTGGAAGGTCTCGACCGCGCCGTCGATCGTCTCGGTGGTGATCAGCGGGTTGGTCGAATGGGTCTGCAGATAGAAGCGCGACGGGACCTGCGCCATGTCGTGAAGCAGCACCTCGTTCATCGGGGTGGTGCCGTCGGTCAGATGGGCGGGCCGCTCGATCAGCACGACCGAGGGATATTTCTCGGCGCATTGCTCCATGATGATCGGCGAATCCGTATCGATGACCACCTTCTCGACCGCCTTGCAGGCGAGGAGCACGTCGAGGACATGCTGGTAGAGGGGGCGGCCGTCTCCGAATGCCCGGTAGTTCTTTCCGGGCACGCGTTCCGAGCTGTGCCGCATCGGCATCAGTGCAACGATTTCGTGGGTCATACCGACGTGGATGCTTTCGATACGGATGGAGGATTCACTTCGGTCGAAACCGACAGGTCGTCTTCGTAGCTGATCCGCGCCCTCGACGCATGGGCCGACGTGTGGCCGACATGCGCCGGACCGTGGTGGCTCTCGGCGTCCGGCGGGAAGTAGAAGCGGTTCTTGATCTCGCTGGTGACCTCGGCCTGGAAACGATGGCCGAGATACGTGCCCCAGAACTGGTTGAAGCGGAACAGAAGGATGCCGCCGAACTCGCGGCGGAGCTGCCCCTCGCGCGCCGCCTGCCGGCTGTCGGCAATCACGGTGCGGACGGTCAGCGTGGCGAAATCGAGGATGGAGAAACGCAGGCCGGGCTCGATGCTGCGCAGCGCCATCGCCTCGCGGCGGTAGCGGTTGCGGACGCGTCCCCAGGATTCGTCGTGGACATGGATCACCTCCGCCTCGCTGGCATAGGAGATCTGGATGCCGCTGCGCTTCAGCTCCTTGGACCAGGCGATGTCCTCCAGCCCGGTCAGCGTCTCGTCATAGGGACGGGTCTGCCAAAGGCTGCGGCGGATGGCGCAATTGGCGTTGTTGCAGAAATAGCTCGACTGGCGGTGGGCCGACTGGTTCGGGAACCACTTGGCGAAAATCTGCCGCTCGGAGAATTTGGTGATCTCGTTGCCGCGCTGCATGCCGTAGACGAGGCCGACGGCGGCATCGTCGAAGGGCTCGACCATCCGCTCGAGCCAGTCGATCCGTGTCGGATAGACGTGGGCGCTGGCGAAGACCAGGATGTCGCCATGGGCGGCCTCGCAACCGACATTCAGGGACCGGCCGAAGGAGAATTCCGCCTTGGGGATCGGGACGATGCGGGCACCGTAGGACTGCGCGATCGGCACGGTATCGTCGGTCGAGCCGGAGTCGACGAGGATGACCTCGAAATCCTGACGTGACTGGAGGGCGAGTCCCGCGAAAAGGCGACCGATGAAGCGCTCTTCGTTATAGGCGCGGATAACAACCGATATTTTCGGCCTGCTTCCGGAAACCTGATGTGAATCAGACATCTACCCGTCTCTGTCAGCGCGCCCCGCCAGACCTTCAGCCCGCATCGAACCGGCCGCGGGACTGCTCCCCGACCCTTGGCCCGACGCATCGTGATATATCCGAGGGCGGCGCGCAAAGTAAAGCGCGCCAACGGTCGCGCCGCAGCACCGTTCCGGGCTTTCCCGGCGGGTGTGTCATTGTTGCGGGCAGCGGCCGCAACCGCCGGCAAACGGGACAAAGGGACCGACGATCACCGCGAGGCGCCCGAGGAAGCCGGTGACGGGCCTCAGGACTCCGCCGCGGTCGGGAAGCTCCGCTTCATCCGGCGCGCCTTCATCGCCTCCTGGGCCTCGGGCGTTCCGTCGTGGAAGGTGCCGAACCACCGGTCGAGCGGCACCATGCCGTCGGCATAGTTCACCTCGAAATATTTGTGGTGGAGATAGTGGGCGTAATACGAGGTGTCCATGCTCGTCTCGTCGCCCATCACCACCCGGTCGAATCCGGTGTGGCCCTGCGCCGGCGCCACGCCGAGCCGCGACGCGAGGTTGATCATGTGGATCGGATGGGACGGAATGAGGAAGAAAAGCAGGATGGTGGAGAAATAGGCAACGTGCTCGATCGGATGCATCGACAGGCCGGACCACGGTCCCGGATTGACGTTGCGATGATGCAGGCTATGGGCGATCCGGTAGAGCGGCGGCCAGTGCATCAGGCGGTGGGCGAGGTAGAAGCCGACCTCGTGGATGAAGGGGACGATGAAGAACACCGCCACGAACCACACCGGATAATCGCCGAAGGTGATCAGCGGCGCGATGTCGTTGGCATAGGCCCACAGCAGCAGCACCTCATAGGCGGTCCAGATCGGCACGCCGCTCGCGAGCGTGTGGAACATGTTGTCCCAGGTCTGGTTGCCGAAGGCGAAGGCGGCGGATTTTTCCTTCGGCCACTGGCGATTGTATTTGAACAACGTTCCCTGCTTCCGCCAGGAATACAGCCAGAGATGCCAGGCTCCGTAGACGGCGACCGCGAGGCCGAGATTGCGGACGAGGATGATGGCGACCCAGCCGATCGAGAAGTCGCGCATGGTTTCCAGCGACGGGGTGAGGAATTCCCAGATCAGGATCGCGGCGACGGCATAGAGCAGGTTCCAGGGAAGGAAATATCCCGGGAAGCCGAAGAAGAACTTCAGGAGGGCACGGGGATCGGGTGGCCAGTCGAAAACCGGCCCATAGCTCACCGGCTTGTTCGGCACCCAGTAAGCACCGCGCGCATCCAGCTTGCCGTATCTCGAATCGTCCATGGCCGCATCCTCCCCGACCGATGATACCACCTTGTCACCTCCCCGCGCAGCCTCCCCGTGGCGGAGCATTCATGCGGCGCGGGCAGGCGTTCCCTGATCGTGTCGCCGGGCGCGCCGGCGGGGTCTATGCCGCATCGCGTGTCCCGGGCTATTCCCTTTCCCGGTTCCAACCAGGCCAGGAAGGACTGACATGACCGTGCTTGTTCATCCCGTTTCCGGATCGATGCTTGCGGCCGAGGAGATCGAGGCCTGGCGGATGATCCCCGTCGCGGTCGCGGTCGACCTGACGCGCGACATCGGGCAGATCGATCCGGCCATACGTCCGCTCAACCCGCCGGGACGGCAGCCGCGCCTGTTTGGTCGCGCCGTGACCGCGCGTTGCGAGCCGCCGGATTTCGGCGCGGTGGTCCATGCGCTGGATGTCGCCGGCCCCGGCGACGTGTTGATGATCTCCGCAGCGGGCAATGCCGACTTCGCCATGATCGGCGAGGTCCTCGGCGGATACCTGCGGCGGCGCGGCTGCGCCGGCCTGGTCTGCGATGGCGCGGTTCGCGACGTCGGCACCCTGGCGGGCTGGCCGAACTTTTCCGTCTATGCGCGGTCGATCACGCCACGCGGGCCGGAATCCGCCGAACGAGGGGCGGTCAACGCGCCCGTCGTGATCGGCGGGCAGCCGGTATCGGCCGGCGACCTTGTGATCGGCGACGATGACGGGGTCGTCGCCCTGCCGCCGGAGGCCGCCCGCTCCCGGATCGGGGCCGCGCAAGGCAGGCTCGCCCTCGAAGCCGAGTGGCAGCAAAGCCTGGCAAGCGGACGAACGGCGGCGGAGACCTTCGGTTCCGGGACGGCCTGATCCGGCGCCCGGCCGCCAGGCAAGCCTGGCGGCGAGGCGGTCGTGGAAAGACGCGGTCCTCCGGGAGCGTTCGGGCGGTGCGGATCGTGCCGGCGGCCATCACGGTGCCATCCCGCGTCGCGTTCCACGACGGGGTGGCGTCGTCGCCCGTCCCGCGAAATGGGGGGCGTGCCAGAAGGCTCCTCCGGCCGCCACGTCCTGAAGCGCGCCTATTGCCGGGACGGCCCGTCCGGTGACGACACCTGGATGTCGGGCCTGGCCAGGTGCGTGCGGACGAAACCGAGGCTGCGCCGCACGGCGGCGACGACCTCGCTGCTCGAAGGCGCCCTGGCCTGCCGCACGGGGTCTCCCCGCCCTGGTCGCCTAAGCCGGATCGGATGCTCGATCCCGACCGGAATGCCGGCCTCGCGGATCGCGCCGAAGACCTCATCGTTGTAATTCACTACACCCTCTCCGATCGGACAATAGACCCAGTCAGCGCCCGACTCGCGCACATCCTTCAGATGAATATGCGCGCTGAATGGCAACGCCGCCTTCAGGTCGTCCAGCGCGTCGGTCTTGCGGCCGCCGTAGGTGAGCGCATTGCCGATGTCGTAGTTCAGTCGAAGATTGGGATGGGCGATCGCCGCCACGATTCGGGCGGATTCCTGTCCGGCCGGCAACAGGGCATCGGCTCCGTGGCCGGGGTTCTCGATTGCAAGCGTAACACCTGTGGAGGCGAAGGCGTCCAGCACCCCGCCGAGCAGGGCCTCAAACGTTGCTCGCCGCTCCAAGGTCGTGGCGTTGGAAATCAGGATCGAAGCGCCGGCCGCCGCGGCGAAATCGAGGCGGCGCAGGAGCTTCCCGGCGCTCTCGGCACGACCAAGATCCATATGCGCGGACAGCGCCCGAAGAGCCAGGCCGGCATCGGCGGCCGCGGCTGCCAGCGCGTTGCCGTTCCTCTCGGAGAACGTGGTCTCGTCGAACGGCATATAGCCGTCGATGTATGCGGGTTCGACCGCCGTCGCGCCGGCTTGCGCGATCATCTCAAGGCCCCGTCGGAACGAGGCGCCGTCGGTCACGACGGTCGATACGGATATCTGGGGCGACGCCTCGCGGTCGCCGTTCCCGACGCCTTTCGACACCAGACTTCTCCATGACATCGTTGATGTTATGATGGTATACTGAGTATGCTATCCGAAGATCAAGCCGGAGCAGACAACCGGCTGGGCGATGCGGGGGGAGCAAATGACGCGTTCGGTTGCCGTATTCGGGGCGGGCGGAAAAATGGGCTTCCGCGTCGCCAAGAAGCTGTTCGATGCCGGCTACGACCTGCGGGCGATCGAGATCGGCGAAGCAGGCAAGAAGCGTCTCACCGACGGCGGCATCGAGCCGGTGGGCATCGATGCCGGTCTCGACAGGGCCGAGGTCGTCGTGCTGGCCCTGCCCGACAACATCATCGGCAAGGTCGCGGCCGAGATCGAGCCGAAGCTGCCGGCCGGCACGATGCTCCTCATCCTCGATGCGGCGGCGCCCTACGCGGATGACCTTCCCAAGAACCGCCCGGACCTGACGTATTTCGTCGGCCATCCCTGCCACCCGCCGCTCTATAACGACGAGACCGAATGGGACGCGCGCCGCGACTATCACGGCGGCGTCGCCAAACAGGCGATCGTGTGCGCGCTGATGCAGGGGCCGGAAGCGCATTACGCCGTCGGTGCAGAGATTTGCGAGGCCATGTGGTCACCGGTCACGACCACGCATCGCGTGACGACCGAACAGCTGGCGATTCTGGAGCCCGGCCTCTCCGAGATGCTCGCCATGTGCATGGTCGACGTCATGTGCGAGGCGGTCGACGAATGCGAGACCAAATACGGCATCCCCCGGCAGGCCGCGCATGACTTCCTGATCGGCCATCTCAATGTCGAGATCGCAATGTGGTTCGGCTATTCGCCGAAGGTTCCATCCGATGCCGCGCTGCGCCTGCTGAGATTCGGCAAGTCGAAGATCATGCGCGAAGGCTGGCGCGATGCGCTTTCGCCCGCGGTCGTGCGCGAGGCGGCGGAGCTGATCGTCAATGCCAAGTAGGGCGGCGCCCGCGATCCGGGCTCGGTGCGGGCGGGCCGGTCGATGACCTGTCGCGGCGCCCTGATCGGATGCGGTTTCCTCGCTGAGGATCACATGGATGCCCGGGCCGGGATCGGCGGTACGGAAATCGCTGCCGCCCGCGGTCTCGGCGTGACGTTCGCCATCGGGTCCTTGCGAGCCGGCGAGGCCGTGGTGCCGCCGCCTCGCCAAGGAATCAACCAGCCGGCGCCGCGATGAAGCGCGCCGAAACGAAGGGATGCCGAGCGCCGCGGGGCGAGATGCAAATCCTGGTTTCGGGTTGCCCGGACCTTGATGGGAGCGACCGCTCCCGACCACCACACCAGCAAATGATGGGAGGAAGACCATGAGATCGCTGACATCCACCGTAACTGCCTCGCTGATCGCCCTTGGCGGAATCGTGGCCGGTACCTCGGCCAACGCGGCGACGATCTGCTTCGCCTTCCAGGATCTGGAGACGGAATTCTGGGTCGCCGGTCACAAGGCGATCACCACGACGCTTGCCGACCAGGGCCATACCGTCCTGGAGCGGAACGCAAACGAGGATGCCAACAAGCAGCTCGAGCAGATCAAGGATTGTATCGCCCAGGGCGTCGACGGCATCATCGTCATCCCGCAGGATGGCGAGAGCGCAGTGACCATCGTCAAGGAGGCTCAGTCGGCCGACGTGCCGATCGCCGTGTTCAACCGGCCGCCCACCGACACCTCCAAGGGCATCGTCGTCGTCGCCGACAACAAGACCATCGCCGAGCAGGCGGTCGACTACATCGTCGAGGAAGCTCTGGCCAAGGCTCCCGCCGACAAGACGCTGAACGCGATCATCATCGTCGGCGACCTGGGCGACCCCAACGCCGTGGGCCGCAAGGACGGCTTCTATGCGGCGATCGACAAGCACAAGGATCGCTTCAACGTCGTCGAGGTCGCGTCGAAGTGGGATGCCGCCACGGCGCTCGCCAACCTGGAGGCGGCGGTGACCGCGAACCCGGAGGTGGACCTCCTCTTCACGTCCTCCGACTTCCTGTTCCCGACCATCCGTTCGGTCTTCGAGCCGCGCGGCCTCTGGAAAAAGCCGGGCGAGGACGGGCACGTGATGATGGCCGGGCTCGACGGTGACAAGACCGCCTGCCAGCTGATCAAGGACGGCTACGTCGATGCCACCGGCGTCCAGGACCTCTACTTCGAGGCGGATGCGTCGCTGAAGGCCATCCTGGCGGCCATCGATGGCGGCGAGGCCCAGCCGAATGAAGTCGTGCAGGATCCCGGCTTCGCGCTGACGCAGGCCAACCTCGGCACTGATGAAATGAAGATGTGGGGCTGCGTCCTTCTCGCTGGCAAGTAACGTTCCCCGACGAGAGCAACCATCGGGCAGGCCGATCGCTGCCTGCCCGATGGGCCTGCGGAGCCCGCAAATGCCGTCAGCCGCCTCCAGCCCATCCCGGAAATGGGCGTCGAGACTGTTTCTCTCGGACTATTTCGTCCTCTACCTGTCGCTGGCCTATGTCGCCATCCTGGCGCCGTTCCTTCCGACGCTCCTCAATCCGGCCAATATTTCCAACGTCCTTTCAAACCTGTGGCCGCTGCTGGTGGTCGCGACCGGACAGACCTTCATCCTGGCCACCGCCGGGATCGATCTCAGCCAGGGCGCCGTCATCGCCGTGACGTCGGTGATAGGTGCGATGCTGATCGCCGTCACCGGCAACGCGGCCGTGCTTTCGAACGCGCCGATCTGGGGTGTCTTCATTGGCGAGCAGGGCGGGATTCTCGCCGGCAGCATCGGCGGCATCGCCGTTGCCATCGCCATCATGATGCTTGTCGCGATCCTGATCGGCCTGCTGAACGGGGTGTCCGTGGCCGTCTTCGGCATGCCGGCCTTCATGGTGACGCTGGTGACCATGATCGTCATCGGCGCCGTGGCGATCTATCTTTCGCTTTCCGAAAACATCAGCAACCTGCCGGATGCCTTCGTCACCCTCGGCAAGGGCGATCTCGTGTCGGTCTATTTCGGGGCGCAGGACGAAAGCAAAATCCCCCGCAAGATCATCTATTCCTTCGTGACCTATCCGATGGTCATCGCCGTGGCGGTCGCCGTCGCGGCTCACTATCTCCTGAACCGGACCGTGTTCGGGCGCCAGGTCGTTGCCGTCGGTTCCAACAAGCGCAACGCCGAGGTCTCGGGCATCCCGGTGCGGCGGGTGATCGTCGCGGTCTTCGTCATCTCCGCCGTCTGCGCGGCGATCGGCTCGATCCTCTACTCGGCCCGGCTGGAGGCGGGCCGTCCGACGCTGGGCGCCGGCACCTTCCTTCTCGACGTGATCGGCGCAACCGTGATCGGCGGCACGAGCCTCTTCGGCGGCAAGGCGAAGATCATCTGGACCTTCTTCGGCGTGCTGTTCTTCGTGCTCCTGTCGAATACGCTCAACCTGATGAACCTGTCCGCCTTCCAGGTCGACATGGTCAAGGGCGCGGTCATTCTCGCCGCGGCCCTTCTCGACGTGCTGCGAACCCGGCTGACCCGGGAGTTGACGTGATGGGCGACCTGCTGGCGTTCGAGGGGCTGTCGAAAAGCTGGTTCGGCGTGCCGGCGGTCTCCGATCTGACCCTGGCGATGCGTGAGAATTCGCTCCTCGGGGTGATCGGGCAGAATGGCGCCGGCAAGTCGACGCTCATGAACATGATCGGCGGGATCGTTGAGCCGACGAGCGGCCGGATGCGATGGAAGGGCGCGGATTACGAGCCGAAATCGGCCGCCGATGCGAGCGAGGCGGGCATCGCCTTCATCCATCAGGAACTCAATCTTTTCACCAACCTGACCGTAGCGGAGAACCTCTACATAGATGGTTTTCCGCGAAAATTCGGGATGATCGATTGGGCGACGATCAACGAGCGCACCCGACATATCCTCGGACGGCTGGCCCTCGACGTCGAGCCGTCGGTGAATGTCGGCCACCTGTCGCCCGGCGAGCGTCAGCTCGTCGAGATTGCCCGCGCGCTTCACAACGAGGCCGAGCTCGTCATCTTCGACGAGCCGACGACCTCGCTGACCCCGCGCGAAACGGAGCGGCTCTTCGAAACCATCGCCACACTGCGGGGGGAGGGGCGTTCCATCGTCTACATCTCCCACATCCTGAGCGACGTGAAGAAGCTGTCGGACGACGTCGCGGTCCTTCGTGACGGCAAGTTGGTCGACCAGGGGCCAGCGAGCGATTTCTCCATCGCGCGCATGATCCGCTCGATGATCGGACGCGACCTTGGCGGCCAATTCCCGGAACGCAGCAACACGCCGACGACCAGCGCCATCCTGTCCGCCCGATCCCTGTCGCAGCCGGGCGTTCTGCAGGATGTCTCCATCGCGGTGAATCGAGGTGAGATTCTTGGATTATTCGGCCTCATGGGCGCCGGCCGCAGCGAATTGGCGCGGGTCATCTTCGGCCTTGATCCGCACGAGACCGGCGAGATCGAGATCGATGGCAAGCCGCTCGCCGGCGGTCCGCGCGAGCGCATCGCCGCCGGGCTCGCCTTCGTCACCGAAGACAGGCGCGCGGAGGGACTCATGCTCGAGGCGCCGATCGCCGAGAATCTCGCCCTGGTATCGATCGACCGGTTTGGCAAAAAGCCCTTCATGCTGGTCGATCGCGAACGGGTGGCGGAAGAAACCGAGGCGATGAAGGACAACCTTTCGATAAAGGCGGGCAACATCGCCCGCCAGCCGGCCAAGGCCCTGTCGGGCGGCAACCAGCAGAAGGTCGTGATCGGAAAATGGCAGATGCAGTCGCCGAAGCTCTTCATCCTCGATGAACCGACTCGCGGAGTCGATGTCGGCGCCAAATACGAGATCTACACGCTGATCGACCGGATCGCGGCCACCGGCGGCGGTATTCTGATGATTTCCTCCGAGCTCGAAGAGCTGCTCGGCATGGCGGATCGCATCGTCGTGATGAATCGCGGCGAGGTGGTCGGCGAGGTCGGTCGCGACGAGTTCGATCGCGAGACCATCCTTTCAATGGCATTCCGCGAGGTGATCGCGTGACCCGGTCGATGGACAAGATCAGCGATTTCGTCTTCCGCAACGCCACCTATCTGATCTTCGCCGGCGTGCTGATCTACTACGGCATCCAGGCGCCGTCATTCCTGACCCCGGAAAGCCTCGTCAACATCGTCAAGCAGGCGTCGTTTACCGGCATCGCCGCCGTCGGAATGACTTTCGTGCTTCTGACCGCCGGCATCGACCTGTCCGTCGGCTCGGTCATGTTCCTCGCGCCGCTGATGGCAGGCTATGTGATGCGCGACCTCGGCATGCCGGTGCCGGTCGCCGTGGTTGCCGCTGTCCTGACCGGCGTGGTCCTCGGCTCGATCAACGCCATTCTGATCGTTCGCCTGCGTGTCATCCCGTTCATCACGACACTGGCGACGCTCTTTCTCTTTCGCGGGTTCGGTACCTGGCTGACGAGCTCGCAGCAGTTCGACTTTCCGGATGAAATCCGCGCCTTCGGCCTTTCCGGTGTGTTCGGCATTCCGACGCCGATCATCGTCTTCACGGCCGTCGCATTGGTGGCGCATCTTGTCCTGGCGCATACGGAATTCGGCCGCCAGGTATATGCGTTCGGCAATTCTCCGGAAGGCGCGCGGAAGGCGGGGCTCAAGGTTGGCTGGATCCAGGCGCGGGTCTACATCATCTGCTCGGCCTGTGCGGCGCTTTCGGGCTTCATGCTGATCGCCCAGATCGGCCGACTCGATGCCGCTTTCGGCGAAGGGGCCGAATTCGACGTGATCGCCGCCGCCGTGCTCGGCGGCGCGAGCCTGTTCGGTGGCATCGGCTCCGCCTTCGGGGCGGTGATCGGCGCGACACTCATCCAAACGGTAAAGCTCGGCCTGGTTTTCACAGGCGTCAACCTGTATCTGCAGCCAATCATTCAGGGCGTTATCATCTTCATCGCGGTCCTCGTTGACGGCATGCGCGAGAAGCAGGTCCTGGCGAAGATGAAACGAACGATCCGTCCATTGTAGGATGCCGAGCGGAAATCAGTCTGAGCGAGGGATCCAACGGGGGAAGCGCATCCAGTACCTGGGCCGCGGGATTGCTTCTGACCGGGCCGTTTGCCAATTGGGCGGCAACTCGCAATATGAAGCCGAACAGGTTTCGAATCGAAGGCACGTGTGAAACAGCGCGCACCCGAACAGATCGAGAAGCGACGCCTCTATCAGGAGGTGATGGAGCGTCTGATCTCCCTCATCAAGGAGGGCGGCCTGCGCCCCGGCGACAGGCTACCGTCGGAGCGCGCGCTCATGGAACGCTATGGCGTTGGCCGGCCGGCCGTCCGCGAGGCGCTGCAGAACATGGCCAATATCGGCCTGGTCACCCTGACACAGGGCGAAAGGGCGAGTGTCGCGGCGCCAAGCTTCTCGAACCTGATACAGACCGTGTCGCTCACCACCAAGGGCATTTTGAGACACAGCAGCGAGAGCCTCGATGACCTGAAGGAGGCGCGGCTCCTGTTTGAATCGCAGATGGTGCGCCTTGCCGTCGAACGCGCAACGGACGAACAGATCATGGTGCTGGAACAACGCCTGAAGGAGCACTCGGGATCCCTCGACAACCTCGGTACGTTCTTGCACCACGACATGCTGTTTCATCGCGAGATCGCCGCCATGACCGGCAACTCGATCTTCCCGCATCTGAGCGAGGCGCTGATCGGGTGGCTCGCCGAGTTCCACCTCGAACTCGTTCGACTTCCGGGCGCCGAGCAGCTGACCCTGTCCGAGCACGCATCGATTTTCGACGCGGTCAAGGCACGTGACGCCGATGCCGCCGAAGAGGCGATGCGCAATCACCTGACCCGGGCCAACAAGCTTTACCAGCATCTCCTTCCGGAGAGCCTCCCTTCCGATACCGCCTGAACAAGCGCGACCCGAATCGTCGAGCTTCGTCCAGAAGGTCCTGGCGGTCGCTTCCAGGCGCAGCTCCGGCTGATCCGAAAAACTGGTGACCCCGACAGGATTCGAACCTGTGACCCTCAGATTAGGAATCTGATGCTCTATCCTGCTGAGCTACGGGGCCCCACCAAGCGAGGACCGGATAGCGCCGGTCCTGTATCATCCGCAGTGTAATAGCTTGCCGGGCCGGTGGCGACAACACGCCAGGTTCCGGCGGCGGGAGCGCGGGGACAGGGGTAGCAGGGGGAGCGGACACGCCGGTGGCGGAGCAGGTGGCGGGGTGTGGCATCAAGCGACGGACCGGGCGGCGGGCCCGGGGCCTCGGCCTGGCCGGGCTGCTCGTCGCGGGCGCGATGGCGCCGGTATCGGCCCTCGCGGCGGAGGGATGTCCGTCGTTGCCGACCGAGAGGCTGGCCGCGGTCGAGGCGATCGATGGCGACACCATCGCGCTGGAGGGTGGCGGGGTCCTCAAGCTCGCGGGGATCGAGGCGGCCGGCTCGCCGGGATTTGGCGATTCCTTTCAGGCCACCGCGGCTCGCGGCGCGCTCGAATCGCGGATTGCCGGGCGGGAACTCGGGCTCGTGCCGGTCGGCCCCGCGGCCGATCGCTACGGCCGCCGACATGCCCAGGTATTCCTTCCCGACGGAACCTGGCTGCAGGAGGCGCTTGTCGGGCTCGGCTGGGCGCGTGTCCATCCGGTCGCGGGGGAGAGGGCCTGCGTCGTGGCCCTTCTGGAGGCGGAAAGACAAGCGCGGGCGGCGGGACTCGGGGTCTGGTCGGACAGAAGGTCGGGCCCCCGGAGGGCCGATGATCCTTCGCTTTCGCAACGAAGCGGCTTATATGAAGTCGTTGAAGGGCGGGTGCAGTCGGTCGGGCACGGGTCGTATATGGTATTTCTGGATTTCGGCCGGAACTATCGCCGCGATTTCACGGCCATGATACCCGCGCCGGTCGCCGAGCGCCTTGCCAATGCCGGAATTCCGTCGGATTCCCTGAAGGGCCGGTATGTTCGGGTGCGCGGCGTGATCGAGGAAAGCGGCGGTCCGGCGATCCGGATCGATGATCCGGTCGTGCTGGAGGTTTTGGACGGCAGGTAATGGCGTTGGTGGCGGGATCAGTGTCTCGCGGCGTTCGGGAGCGTCGGAAGCGGCTCGCAACGGCTTGCGGGCTGATGCTTGCCGCTGCGCTGCTGGCCGGCTGCAATTCGCTGATGAATGCCGGCAGCATCGGGCCCAATGCCGCGATCGTCGGCAAGGACGTGTCGTCCGGGCCCGAGGAACATGCCCGCATCGTCGCCGCCTATGGCGGCATCTATCACGACGCCAAGCTCGAGCAGAACGTCGCGCGGATCGTCGGGCGGATCGTCGCCGCGTCCGACCAGCCCGACCAGCCCTACCGGATCACCATCCTCAACGCGCCGGCGATCAACGCCTTCGCCCTGCCGGGCGGCTATCTCTACGTGACCCGTGGGCTCCTGACGCTCGCCAACGATTCCTCCGAGGTCGCCGCGGTGCTGGCGCATGAGATGGCGCATGTCACCGCCAACCACGCGATCGAACGCCAGAACAAGGCCCGTAACGCCGTCATCGTCAGCCGGGTCGTCACCGACGTGCTCGAGGACGACGACGGCCGCCTCGCGCTCGCTTCCAGCCAGCGTTCGCTGGCGAGCTTCTCGCGCCAGCAGGAGCTCGAGGCCGACGCGATGGGGGTCAAGACGATCGGCCGGGCGGGCTACGATCCCTTCGCCGCGGCGCGCTTCCTCGCGACGATGGCGGCTTACGCGAATTACCGCTCGGCCTCCGGCCCGACGCTGGAAAAGGCCCCTGATTTCCTCGCCTCGCACCCGTCGACGCCGCAACGGGTCGAATTCGCGACCAAGGCGGCACGGCAGTTCGGCGCGCCCGGTATCGGCGACCGCGACCGTGACCGCTATCTCGCGGGTATCGACGGCGTCGTCTACGGCGACGATCCGAGCCAGGGCTATGTGCGCGACCGCACCTTCATCCATCCGACGCTCGGCGTCGGCTTCTCGGTTCCCGACGGCTTCGTCATCGACAATACCAGCGACGCGGTGCTCGCCACCGGCGCGGACGGCACAGCGCTCCGCTTCGATGCTGTCGCGCTCGTCAAAGGGGCGGATCTCGGCCAGTACCTCGCGTCCGGCTGGGTGAACGGGCTCGACGAATCCTCGATCAGGCGATTCTCGGTCAACGGCATGCCGGCCGCCTCGGCCAATGCCAGCGCCAAGGGATGGGAGTTCCGCATCGCCATCGTCCAGGCCCCGACCGGCGCGACCTACCGCTTCATCTTCGCGAACGAGGAAGCGACGAAGGGGCTGGACCACGCCGCGTCGCTGACGGTGTCGAGCTTCCAGAAGCTCGACCAGCAGGCGCTTGCCAGGCTTCGGCCGCTCAGCATCAAGATCGTCAAGGCGCGGCCCGGAGACACACAGGCGACGCTCGCCGCGCAGATGCGCGGCGTGAACCGGCCGCAGGAGCTTTTCCGGGTGCTCAACGACTTCGACCCCGGTGCGCCGGTTCCTGCCGGCACACGCGTCAAGGTCGTCACCGACTGACCGACGGGCGGAGCAGCCCGCGCCGGAGGCGTGTCCCGATCTATATGAAGGTGGCGCGGTCGGGATTCTCGCGCAGCAGCGCCGTCCTCAGCTTTTCCAGCGCCCGGTTCTCGATCTGGCGCACACGCTCCTTGGATATGCCGAGGCTTTCGCCCAGGGATTCCAGCGTCGCGCCATCGTCCTGCAGCCGCCGTTCGCTGACGATCCGCAATTCCCGCTCGTTCAGCACGGTCAGGGCGGACCGCAGCCACTCCATCCGCCGTTCGGTGTCGATGGTGTCGCTCACCGTCTCGTCGGGCAGCGGCACGCTGTCGACGAGGAAATCCTGGCGGTCCGAGGTTCCGCCATCGGCTTCGCCAAGCGGCGCGTTGAGCGACGTATCCGGTCCCGACAGGCGGGAATCCATCACTTCGACATCGTTCTTCGAGACACCGACGGCGCTGGCGATCTCGGCGAAGATCAACTGGCGCGGTCGCGGATCGGCCGACTGGGACAGCCGCGCCCGCAGCCGGCGGAGATTGAAGAACAGCGCCTTCTGCGACGAGGAGGTTCCGCCGCGGACGATCGACCAGTTGCGCAGGATGTAGTCCTGGATCGAGGCGCGGATCCACCAAGTGGCGTAGGTGGAGAAACGAACCTCGCGCTCCGGCTCGAACCGCGCCGCCGCTTCCAGGAGGCCGACATGGCCCTCCTGGATCATGTCGCTCATCGGCAGGCCGAAATTGCGGAACCGCGCCGCGATGGCGATGACGAGGCGCATATGGGCCTGGGTCAGGCGGTGAAGCGCGGCCTGGTCCTTCGCTTCCCGCCACTGGACCGCGAGCTCATGCTCTTCCTCGCGCTCCAGATACGGCGCGCGCATCGCCGCCCTGACGAAGTCCTGCGATCCGGCTGCCCTGCCCATCGAAATGTCTCTTCCGCGCGACGTGCCAATGAGTCGAGGGAAGCTTAGCGGCTTGCAGGCGATGCCGGTCACACAATGCCGTGATGGGGGGCAAGCCCTTTTTGCGGTTCAGGAAATAGCATTCGGGCGCCGACCGGCCGGCCGACGCCCGAATGGAAAAACGGCGGAAAAAGCGGCGATCAGGCCGCCTTGTCCTGTGCTTCCTCGGCCTCGCCTTCGGGCTTCGCGCCGCGGCGCGGGCTCTTGGCAAGGTTCTGCTCGATCTGGCGGATCGCCTCGGTCTCCGAGATGCGACTGACCGAGGAAATCTCGCGAGCCATGCGGTCGAGCGCCGCTTCGTAGAGCTGGCGTTCGCTGTAGGACTGCTCGGGCTGGCTCTCGGACCGGTAGAGGTCGCGGACCACCTCGGCGATGGCGATCAGATCACCCGAATTGATCTTGGCTTCGTATTCCTGGGCGCGGCGGCTCCACATCGTCCGCTTGATCCGGGCGCGACCGCGCACGGTTTCGAGCGACTTCTTGACGGTGGCGGCGTCGGCAAGCTTGCGCATGCCGACCGAGGTCGCCTTCGGCACCGGAACACGCAGTGTCATCTTGTCCTTGATGAAGCTGATGACGAAGAGGTCGAGCTTGATGCCCGCGACCTCCTGGGTGTCGATGCCCACGATACGGCCAACGCCATGTGCCGGATAAACAATATGCTCTCCGGTCTTGAACTCGGAACGCGCGGTTGGCTTCTTCACAGGCATGCTGGTTTCAACTCCATTCTGCGCGGGGAGGCGCGCTTTTGCGGGAACTGCTTTGCTGTCAGCCGCCGGCGCTGCCGGCGCCGGCTTCGTGACAGCGGCTGCTACGACCGGCCTTGCCGGCGGAGCCTTGATCTTCTTCGCCGCCACGGTCTTGGCCGTGGCCGCCCTGGCGGCGGGTTTCGCCGAGGATTTCCTAGCCGCCACCGGGGGCTTTGCCGCCTTCACCGCAGGCTTGCCGCCCTTGGCAGCGGCGACCTTTTTTGCCGTGGCCGGCCTGGCCGCGGGCTTCGGCGCCTTGGTCCTGGCGGAAGATGCGGCCTTGGGAGCCGCCTTCGCCGGCGCCCTGGCCTTGCCCGTCGCGCCCTTGCGGGCAGCGGCCGGGGCGGTGGTCTTTTTCGCGGCGGTCTTCTTCGCGACCGTCTTCGTGGCCGCTGTCTTCTTCGCGGCGGGCCTGGCCGTGGTCTTGCCGGCAGGCTTCGCCGTCGTTGCCTTTCGCGCCGCGGACGCCGAGCGCTTCGGCGCGGCCGCCTTGGACGATCGCGACGACCCGGCCGGTTTCCTCGCGGTTGCCGCGGCCTGACCCGATGGACTGCCCTTTTTCGCCTTGGACTTGGTCGTCGACATGTTACTCACGCCTCCACTCGGCACCAGCGCGGACAATCCTGCAACCGCCTTAGCGGCGACACGATCCCTTCCGGCGAAGCACGCCGGTCAAACAGCCGACCGCTGGGGATTGGTCAACGCAAACAAGGCGCGCGTTTTGCGCGCAAAGCGCCTGATTACTCCAACAATGAGGGCAATATAGCACAAAATCCGGAAATTTCAATGGTTTACCGCAGCCACGGTAAATCAATCCGGGCAATTAGACATTTTCGACCCAAATGAATGCTGCGATGCGCAACAAAGGGGATCGCCGGGGATGCGTTCGGCTCAATCTCCTTCGCCGGGCTCGGGCGAGAAGTATTTCTCGAACTTGCCCTCGACGCCCTCGAACTCCTTGGCGTCGGCCGGCGCGTCATGGCGCGCGGTGATGTTCGGCCACTTCGACGCGTAATCCGCGTTGACCGACAACCACTTTTCCACTCCCGGTTCGGTGTCCGGCTTGATCGCGTCAACCGGGCATTCGGGTTCGCAGACGCCACAATCGATGCATTCGTCGGGATGGATGACCAGCATGTTCTCTCCCTCGTAGAAGCAATCGACGGGGCAGACTTCGACGCAATCCGTGTATTTGCAGCGGATGCAATTGTCGTTGACGATATAGGTCACCGGGATTCCTCGATTGGCGGGACGTCAGGCGGGAGATCGTGATTTTTCGTGGATTGGGTATCCGGTTTGGCGGGGGCGCGCAAGAAATGGCGATGCGGCCTCAAGGCGCGGGGCAGCGGCGACATTCCGCTCAATCGGCGGTCGGAGGAAAATCGTCGTCAACCGGCGCGACCGAGAGCAGGCTGTCGAGCTTGCGCCGGTCCCGCTTCGTCGGTCGCGGGCCGATCCTCCGCGCCTCGGACCGGTCGCGCGGCGGCTCGGGCAGGGTAAGGTCCTCGTAGAGGAGGCGGGCCTCGCTCGCCGGGCCGCGCCGTTCGCCGAGGCCGACGACGCGAAGCACCCGCACCCCGGATCCGAGCCCGACCGTCAGGACGTCACCGATCCGGATCGTGCGGCTGGCGCTGGTGTTCTTTTCGCTGTTGACCCTTACGCTGCCGGAAATTGCCAGCTTCTGCGCCGCAGTCCGGGTCCTCGCGAGGCGGACATACCAGAGCCACTTGTCGATGCGCCGACCCGCTCCGGCCGCCACCGCCGGCGCTCCGCCTAGCCGTCCTGGTCCCGCGATTCCAATTGCGCCTTCAGCGCGGCGAGCGCCGCGAAGGGCGAATTCGGATCAGCGGTCTTTTCGCGCGGCTGGCGGCTGGCGGCGGGCTGCCTCGGCTTGCCGCCGCGATGGCCCTCGGCCTTCCGGTCGCCGCCTCGCGGCTTGCGCTGGCGATTCTTCTGCCCGTTGTCGCCGCCATCGGCTTTCGCCGCCTGCGCGGCGCGATCGTCCGGCCTCGTCGCGCCGCCGGGCCTTGTCCGCGCCTGGCGGTCGGGCCTGCCGTGGCGGCCGGCGGGGCGGCCCGAGCGCTGCGGCCGCCAGATCTCGACAAACGCCGGCTCGTCCGGCCCGGCGGCTTCGACCGGGGCCGTGCCGGCGGTCTCGGTAGCCGGGATCCCGGCGCCCTCGGCGGCCACCGCTGGCGCGGCTTCCGCCGGTGCCACGGGCGCTGCCTCCTCCGTCACGGCCACGGGCTGGTCGGCGCCGCCATCGGGGGCCGTCGATCCGGCAGCTTCGTCCGGCACGACCGTTTCAATCGGACCATCGGCCGCGACTGCTGTTTCCTCCGGCGGCTCGGCGTCCCCGGCAGGTGCGTCCCCGGTATCGCCGCCAGACGTGGCGGCGTCGCCGGCCGCCGGTGGTTCAGCCGGCTTCGGCTTGCGTTCCATCCGGTAGCCAAGGGCGCGGAGGACCGAGGAAAAATCCTCGCCGGAGCAGCCGAGCAGCGACGTCATCGCGACCGTGACGGTGAAGCCGTTGCCGGGAACGGCGCCTTCGGGCGGCTCCGGCCGATCCGTCGTCGGCCGCCAGGCGATCAGCGGCCGGATCAGGTCGGCCAGCCGTTCGAGGATATCGATGCGGATCGCCATGTTGCCGGCGACGCGATAGCCGACGACGCGGTAGAGAGCCGCCGGGATGGCGGGATCGACGGGAACGCTGGTGCGGCCGGTGGCGGCGAGGGTGGTCAACCCGCCGACCTCGTCGAAGCCGCCATGCCTGAGGACCCAGAACGTTGCGAGCAGGGCGCTTGGCGCCGGCTTCAGCAGCGCCGGCACGTAGATGTGATGCGCTCCGAAGCGCACGCCCAGGGCGCGCATTCCGGCGCGGGCGTCCTGATCGAGGCCGCGGACCTCCTCGGCGATCTCCGATCGATCGATGGTGCCGAAATTCTCCGCCAGCCGGAAGGCGATGCCGCGCGCCGCGGGCGCAAGATTCTCCGCGTCGCGGAGGTCGAAGAGCGGTTTCAGCAACTCGCCGGCCCGGGTGGCGAGCCAGAGGTCGATGCGGGTCTGCACGAGCTCACGCGAGGCGGGCGCCAGGGCATCGTCGGCGAGCAGGATCAGACGGGGGCGAAGCGCGTCGTCGCTTTCGGCCAGGCGGGCGATCGCCGCGCCCTGCCAGCGCAGGGTGCCGTCGGTCGCCAGCGCGAAATCGGCATTGCCGGCGGCGGCGACCTGTTCGGCGCGCCTGGCGATCTCGCCGGCGAGCGACTTGGCCGCGGTCGCGCGCAGCGCCTTGGCGTCGGGGCCGTCCGCTCCGGCGTCCGGGGCAAACCGGAAGCCGGACAGCGTGCCGATATGCTGGCCCTCGACCAGCACGTCGCCACCGGACGTGATCTCCGCTTCGAGCATCGCCTTCTCTTTCAGTCGCCTCAGCAGCACGCTTGTCCGGCGATCGACGAAACGGGCGGTCAGCCGCTCGTGCAGCGCGTCGGACAGACGATCCTCTATCGCGCGCGTGCGCTCCTGCCAATGGCCGGGATCAGCGAGCCAGTGAGGGCGATTGGCGGCGAAGGTCCAGGTGCGGATATGCGCGACGCGGTTGGCGAGGGTATCGATGTCGCCGTCATCGCGATCGGCGAAGGCGACCTGGCGGGCGAACCAGTCGTCGGCAATCCGGCCGTCGCGGGCGAGGAATCCGAAGATCGTCGTCACCAGCTCGGCGTGATTGGCCGGTGCGATCTTGCGGTAGTCGGGGATCTGGCAGACGTCCCAGAGCATCGAGACATCGGCCGGCGACGTCGCGGCGTCGCGTATCTCCGGGCTTCGGCTGACCGCTTCGAGCACCGTGACGTCGACGGTCGGCGGCGCCTTGGTGAGCGCGCCATCCGGCGGCGCCTGGTCGAGGCTCGCCTTGAGGGCGACGAGGGAGGAGAAGTCGAGATCGCGACTCCGCCATTGCACGGTCTTGACCGGATCGAATTCGTGGCATTCCAGGGCGGCGACCAGTTCGTCGGGGAAGGGGTCGACGCGTCCGGTGACCCCGAAGCTGCCGTCGCGCATGTGGCGCCCGGCGCGTCCGGCGATCTGGCCGAATTCCGAGGCGGTCAGGCGGCGGAACTGAAAGCCGTCGAACTTGCGGTCGGCGGCGAAGGCGACATGCTCGACGTCGAGATTGAGGCCCATGCCGATCGCGTCGGTGGCGACGAGGAAATCGACGTCGCCGGACTGGAAGAGCTCGACCTGGGCGTTCCGCGCCCGCGGGCTCAGCGAGCCGAGGACCACCGCCGCGCCACCGCGCTGGCGGCGGATCAGCTCGGCGATCGCATAGACCTCGTCGGCGGAGAAGGCGACGACCGCGGCGCGGCTCGGCAGCCGGGTGATCTTCTTCTGGCCCGAATAGCTGAGCACCGACATGCGCGGCCGGGTGACGATATTGGCATCAGGGAACAGCCGCTCGACGATGCCGCGCATGGTGGCGGCGCCGAGGAGCAGCGTTTCCTCGCGCCCGCGCAGGTGCAGGATGCGGTCGGTGAAGACGTGACCCCGCTCGAGGTCGCCGGCAAGCTGGATCTCGTCGACGGCGAGAAACGCCGCGTCGGTATCGTTGGGCATCGCCTCGACGGTGCAGACACGGTATTTCGCGTCCGGCGGGATGACTTTCTCCTCGCCGGTGATCAGCGCGACCTTGTCCGGGCCGACCCGTTGGGCGACGCGGCCATAGACCTCGGCGGCGAGGAGACGCAGCGGAAGGCCGATCAGGCCACTCTCGTGGCCGAGCATCCGCTCGATGGCGAGGTGGGTCTTGCCGGTGTTGGTCGGGCCGAGGACGGCAACCAGCTTTCCGCCATGGGACGCGCCGTTCGAATTCGACTGGAAACTCATGCCGTCTTCAGGGGCTCCGTTCACTCAAAAGCGGCCGTCGACCGGCCGCTGCCCTGAGCCGATGTAGCACGGAGACGCAACGGTTTTGCTGCGGAATTTCGCGGAAAACCCTCGTCGGTGGAACGAGACTGGAACAAAACCGGCCCGAATCGCTGACTCCAGATGTTTCCCGCTCCGTTCCCTACGACATGTGCGCGCGGTCCCGGGACTCGCCCCAATATCTAGGTGAAACAGGGATAATGCACAAATTCTGGCGCATCGGCCCAAGAAAGCGAGTCGGCACACGCTCAAATGTGGCGAAAACGTGTCAAGCGAGATCCGGGCCTCTGTGGATAGCGGGGACAAGAGCCTACTCGGCGGACGCCCGCTCTTCCGTCGCGTCCGTCGTGAAGCGTGTCGCATAGACGATGACGTCGCCAAGCCTGGTGCCGATCAGGATGCGATAGGGGACGAGCAGGTTCTTCTTCTCCACCGGCGCCAGCCAGACCTCGAGGCGGTTGTCGTCGAGGAGGTCATTGAGGGAATCGGCGTGCGAACGATGGCCGGCAACCGGGACATAATGGGCCCCGCAGACGATGATCCTGCCGGCATATTTGCCGTCCCCGCCATCGACCGCCTTGGTCTGCTTGTAGAAGAGCCGCACGTCGAACCGCGTCCAGCCGTCGAAGATATTGATGGTGCGGTCGCAGGTGGCGCGTCCGGAAACCGGGCCGCCATGGGCGACCGGCACGATGAAGGCGCCGAGCGGATCGACGATGCCGGTCTTGTGGCGCGGCGTCACCGGAACCCGGTCGGGGGCGGCGGAAAGGCTCGGCACCGCGACGAGATTGGTGATCTTTCCGCCCTTCATGGCCATGCTGACATAGGTGCCGAAACCGCGCTCCATGGTTTCCTGATTGAACGTCGCGGGCAGGACCTTGGTGCCGGAGATATGGCCGGAGCCGGAAAGCCGCGCCCGCGCGTCGGAGACGAGACGCGACACGCCGCCGGTCGAGCCGGTGATCGTCGCCGCATAGGAATCGCCGGCGAAACGGCTTTCGACATTGGCGTGGCCGACGACGGCGGTGCCGATGGCGATGGCATAGGTCGCCTTCAGCGTGGTGGTTTCGAGCGCGCTGAGGCCTGTTGGAAAGAGGGTGAGGGAAAACAGGGCCGCGACCGCAGAAAGCCGGGTACCGATACCGCCTGTTCGAATTTGGCCGCTCATTGGCATGATGATGCCACATCAGCCGGCCAGGCCGGCAGTCCCATCGCCGCACCGTGAGCGCGGACGGTTAATGATTCGCCGTCTCCCTTAATAAGGGAATTGACCACGAGGGTCACGCGCCTATCCCTGCTTGACGCTCGCGCGACGGCTGACTATAGGATGCCGCCTTCCATCAGGATTTCAGTCGCTGCCTTGCCGAATGGGCGGGGCGCGCTCGCGAAGACAAAAGGACGTATCCCATGGCGCGCCGCTGTGAGTTGACCGGTAAAGCGGTCCAGACCGGCAACAATGTCAGCCACGCGAACAACAAGACGCGCCGGCGGTTCTTGCCCAATCTCAACCAGGTGACGCTGATGAGCGACGCACTCGGCCAGAGGGTGCGGCTCAAGATCAGCTCCAAGGCCCTGCGCTCGGTCGAGCATCGCGGCGGGCTCGACAAGTTCCTGCTGGCTTCGCGCGACAGCGAGCTGTCGCTTCACGCCCGTCGCATCAAGCGGCAGGTCGAGAAGCGCGTCGCCGCCGAGCAGGCGCAGGCCTCCTGAGGGATTTCGGCCCGAACCGGCGCACCGGCGCGGTTCATCCGATCAGCGCGAAGTAGAGCAGCAGGGTCCGCTGCAGCGGGCTGCCGTTGTCGTCCGATACGATGGCGATGATGGTCTCGCCTTGCTCGTTCACATGGACGGCGAGGCCTTCCATGTTGTCGATCTGGAAGCGGAGATCCGCCGCGACCAGGGTTTCCGCGGCGACCACAGCGCCGCTCGCCAATTCCTCGCCGGCGATCCTGCGGATCCGCATCGTGAAGCCGAAAGGGAAGCTCAGCGCGCGCTCGAGGATCAGCAGGTCGCCGTCGGGCAGGAAGGCGGCGTCGGTGATCCCGTAATCGCTGTCGCCCGATATCTCGAACGATCCCGCCTTCGGCCCGCCGACGATCCAGCCGCGGTGATCGTCGCTGCCGCGCGGCGGTTCCTCCGCGATCACCACGAAGGCCCCGCCGAGGGGGCCTGAGGCCGGCGCGATCGCCAGCGCTTCAAGCCCGGTATTACGGGGGAGCGAGCGAACGGCGCCCGGCAGATCGACAGGATGCGACGCCGAGATCGCGAAGTCGGGACCATCGAACCGGCGCATGTCGTTGACGCCCTCGAAGGTGACGTAAGCCACGTCGTGCGAGCCGTCTTTGTCGATGCGAAAACCTTCGGCGTCGCCCCAGGCCTTGCCGGAGAGCGGAATGCCGGCGTTGTTGAGCATCGGCGCGACGCGCCCGTCCTCGAGTCCGGTCAGGCGCCCGTCGGTCGTGACCGGTCGCGCCGCGAACCAGCGTCCACGATCGGAAACGGCGTAGAGCGTGCCGTCGGAGGCGAAGTCCAGTCCCGAGAGCGAGCCGAAGCGGCGGTCCGGGGAGGAGAGCTCCAGCCCGCCGCGGAATTGCAGGGGGCCGAAGACCTGCTTCGGCAGCGACGGGAGGAAGGTCTCGATCGGCCTGGCGTGGAGCGCGATCGGCTGGAAACCGGGAGACGCCGCGCGGGCAAGAACCGGCAGCGCCAGGCAAAGAAAGCCGCCGGAAAGCAACGAACGGCGGTCGACCCCGTGCCGCCGGCTCATTGCAGCAGGGCGCGCCTTCTGGTGCGCGCCGGCCGCGGCGCCGATACGCCCTCCTCGCTGAACAGCTCGGCGAGCTTGTCGGTCATTGCGCCGGCCAGTTCCTCGGCATCGACGATCGTCACCGCGCGCCGGTAGTAGCGGGTGACGTCGTGGCCGATGCCGATGGCGATCAATTCGACCGGCGAACGGGTCTCGATCTCCTCGATGACGTGGCGCAGGTGACGCTCGAGATAGTTGCCGGGGTTGACGGAAAGCGTCGAGTCGTCGACCGGCGCCCCGTCCGAGATCATCATCAGGACCTTGCGCTGCTCGGGCCGCCCGATCAGCCGCGCATGCGCCCAGGCGAGCGCCTCGCCGTCGATATTCTCCTTCAGCAGCCCCTCGCGCATCATCAGGCCGAGATTCCGCCGTGAGCGGCGCCAGGGCGCGTCGGCGCCCTTGTAGACGATGTGACGAAGGTCGTTGAGCCGGCCCGGATTGGCGGGCTTGCCCGCCTGCAGCCACGCCTCGCGGGACTGGCCGCCTTTCCAGGCGCGGGTGGTGAAGCCGAGAATCTCGACCTTGACGCCGCAGCGCTCGAGCGTACGGGCGAGGATGTCGGCGCAGGTCGCCGCGACGGTGATCGGCCGCCCGCGCATCGACCCGGAATTGTCAAGCAGCAGCGTCACCACGGTGTCGCGGAATTCGGTGTCGCGCTCGGCCTTGAAGGAAAGCGGATGCATCGGGTCGGTGACGACGCGCGACAGGCGCGCGGCGTCGATCAGGCCCTCTTCGAGGTCGAATTCCCAGGCGCGGTTCTGCTGCGCCATCAATCGTCTTTGAAGGCGGTTGGCGAGGCGCGCGACGGCGCCCTGGAGATTGACGAGCTGCTTGTCGAGATAGGCGCGCAGGCGGTCGAGCTCGGCGGTGTCGCAAAGCTCCTCCGCCTTGATGGTCTCGTCGTAGCGGGTGGTGAAGGCGCGATAGTCGGAGGTCGGCGGCATGTTCGAGAAAGGCGCCTCGGCGCGACGCGATTCGCCCGCCTCGCGCGCATCGGACAGCTCGCTATCCTCGATCATCTCCTCGGTTTCGGCCTCGGCCGATTCACCTTCGCCGGCCTCGGCATCCTCGGCCGCGGCCTCGACGTTTTCAGGGCTCGCGGCCTCGGCGGCCTCGCTCGCATCGGCGGCGCCGTCATTCTCCTCCGGCTCGCCGGCGTCACCCTCGTCGCCGTCGTCGTCGCCGCTCTCGCCGCCGAGCTCGTCGGCCATGTCGAGCGAGGCGATCAGGTCGCGGAGGGCGAGCGCGAAGCGCCCCTGGTCGTCCAGCGCGGCGTCGAGCCTTTCGAGATCGTCGCCGGCCCGCTCCTCGATCCAGTCGCGCCAGAGGTCGACGACCTTGCGGCTCGATTCCGGCGGCGGCTTTCCGGTCAGCCGCTCGCGAACGATCATCGCCACCGCGTCCTCCAGCGGCGCGTCGGCCTGGTCGGTGATCTCGTGGTAGTTGCCGCGATGGTAGCGGTCCTCGAGCATCGCATCGAGATTCTCCGCGACGCCGCCCATCCTCAGCGAACCCAGGGCCTCGACCCGGGCCTGCTCGACCGCGTCATAGACCGACCGGGCGTTTCGCCCCTCGGGCATGTTGGCACGATGGATCGCCGTGTCGTGGCAGGCGAGCCGCAACGCGATCGAATCGCCGAGCCCGCGGGTCACGGCGATGTCGTTCGCCGTCATCTTGCGCGGCGGATCGGGGAGACGCGCCTTGTGGCCGGACAGGAGCGGCCGATCGGCCGCGAAGCTCACCTCGAGCTCGGGGTCGCCCGCGATCGCCCGCATGCAGCCGGTGATCGACCGCTTCAGCGGATCAGCCGGGCTCTCGGCACCCTTGCCACGCGATGTCTCGTTGGATCCAGCCACGACGCACCGTCAGCTCAGGACGACGTTGGCAGCCGACTGAGGCAGCTCCTGGTTGAAGCAGCGCTGATAGAATTCAGCGACCAGCGGCTGCTCGAGTTCGTCGCATTTGTTGATGAAGGTCACCCGCAGGGCGAAGGCGATATCCGAGAAGATCTCGGCATTCTCCGCCCAGGTGATCACCGTACGCGGGCTCATGACCGTCGAAAGGTCGCCGTTGATGAAGGCGTTGCGGGTCATATCGGCGACGCGGACCATCTTGCCGATGATGTCGCGCTGCTCGGCATCGCGATAGCTCGGTACCTTGGCGGCGACGATATCGACCTCCTTGTCGTGCGGCAGGTAGTTCAGCGTGGTGACGATCGACCAGCGGTCCATCTGGCCCTGGTTGATCTGCTGGGTGCCGTGATAGAGGCCGGAGGTGTCGCCGAGGCCGACGGTGTTGGCGGTCGCGAAGAGCCGGAAGGCCGGGTGCGGCCGGATCACCTTGTTCTGGTCGAGCAGCGTCAGGCGGCCCTGGACCTCCAGGACACGCTGGATAACGAACATGACGTCCGGCCGGCCGGCGTCATACTCGTCGAAGCAGAGCGCGATATTGTGCTTCAGCGCCCAGGGCAGGATGCCGTCGCGGAACTCGGTGAATTGCTGGCCGTCGCGCAGCACGATGGCATCGCGGCCGATGAGGTCGATCCGGCTGATATGGCTGTCGAGATTGACCCGGACGCAGGGCCAGTTGAGGCGCGCCGCGATCTGCTCGATGTGGCTCGACTTGCCGGTACCGTGATAGCCCGAGACCAGAACCCGGCGATTGTGGGCAAAGCCGGCAAGGATGGCGAGCGTCGTCTCGCGGTCGAAGAGGTAGTCCGGATCGGTATCCGGAACATGCTCGTCGCCGACGGAATAGGCCGGAACCTCGAGATCGCTGTCGATCCCGAAGACCTGGCGAACGGAAACCTTCATATCGGGCGTGGGAGCCCGTTCTTCTTGCGCTTCAATCATAATTCCCCCGCAGGGCGAGTTCGCGTGCCCTCGGTTCGAGGTGTCAAAAAAGGCTGTGATCGCGGAAATCAGGCGCAGACCAACAGGATTGGCGTGCTTTATATAGGAAGTCCGCCGGAATTGGGAAACAGCTTCGTCGGCCGGAGAAGGATAACGCCCCGCGTCGCGACGGGGCTCAGCAGAAGCCCGCGGATTTGAGGTAGTTGTAGGCCTGAATGATTTGCCGCAGCCGGTCTTCCAGGCTGCGATCGCCGCCGTTGGCGTCCGGATGGAGGCGCTTCACCAGCTCCTTGTAGCGCGCCTTGATCTCCTGGCCGCTTTCCGTCCCCTCCAGATCCAGCGCCTCGAAGGAACGGCGTTCGAAATTGCCGAGGGGGCGCCGCGGCTCGGGCTCGGCGGATTGTCCATTGGCCGCGCCGCCGAAAAAGCCGAAGGGATCGACAAAGGCCTCGCTCCATTGCGGCCGGGCCGAACCGCCGGCCCCCATCTTGTTGACGCCGACATTCCAGGTCGGCCGATGCCCGGTCGAGGCGGAGCGCTGATAGGCGACGATGTCGTCGTCCTGCATGCCTTCGAAATAGTTGTAGGACTTGTTGTATTCGCGGACATGGGCGATGCAGAAATTATGATATTCACCCTCGCGGTGCCGGCCCTTGGGGGCGCGGTAGCCGCCGGCGTTCCGGCACCCTTCCCATTCGCAGCGTTGCGGCTCCTGCGGTTCCGCGGGATTCTCCGGCTTGATGCGGATGCTGTCGAAATATTTTGAGTTCAGATCCATGGCCCGAATTATTATCTGCCGGTCGATGGCCGACAAGAAGTGGATCGGCTTCAGGGGGACGATTTGATGACGACCGGTACGGAAGAGAGAATCACGCGGACGTTAACCGAGGCTTTTCGTCCGGCCCAGATCGATGTGGTCGATGAATCCGATCTGCACAAGGGTCACGCGGGCCATCGTCCCGAAGGCGAAACGCATTTCCGCGTCCGCATCGTGTCCGAGGCCTTCCGCGGACGGAGCCGCGTCGACACCCACCGCCTGATCAACGCCGCGCTCAAGCAGGAACTCGAGGGCGGCGTCCATGCCCTGGCGATCGAGGCGAAGGCTCCCGACTAGGTCGCCCGTTCCGTCCCCGCCTCGCGCTGGCGGCGGGTATTGGTCTCGAAATCCTCGATCGCTTCCGGAGCGATCTGCCGCAGCGTCTCCGGGATATCCCCGGCGATCGGCATCTCGAGATAGATCGGCCGCGGATAGCCCGGCGCGACGACGACCAGGTAATGGGTCCGGACGTTCCGCTTGGCGACCTTGATCCAGTGCCGCCAGCCGGTGAGCTGGCCGAGATCCTGTTCCAGCACCAGCGGGCGATAGGGCCGCCAGACCGCGATCGCCGACTTGCCGCTGGCGGGATCCGCATCAAGCCACTGGGCCTGGTCGCGCCCTTCGTTCCAGACGGTATAGCCGCCGACGATGCCGCCACCGACGAACAGGACGCCGAACATCGCCCCCGTCGGGTCCGGCGACCCGAGGGCGAAGGCGTTCCAGAGGTCCCACAGGCCGAACAGGATCACGACGACCAGGACGATCACCGAGATGTTCGACGTTCGCGCCAGCCGGCGGTTCTCGAAGACGCGGGTCATCGCGAAGGCTCCGACCGGGCGTGCGAACGGTTGCTGATCATGCGGCTGCTTCGAGCTCCGAGATGATCGCGGCGGTCATTTCGCCGGTACCGACGAGAGTGGACCCCTCGCTCATCAGATCGGGCGTCCTGAGGCCCTTGGCAAGAGCCGCGGCGATCGCCGCGTCGAGCTGGTCGGCCTCGGCGACCATGTTGAAGGAGTAGCGCAGCGCCATGCCGAAGCTCGCGATCATCGCGATCGGATTGGCTCTTCCCTGGCCGGCGATGTCGGGGGCGGAGCCATGGACCGGCTCGTAGAGCGCCTTGCGCTTGCCGGTCAGCGCGTCCGGCGCGCCGAGCGAGGCCGAAGGCAGCATGCCGAGCGAGCCGGTGAGCATCGCCGCGACGTCGGACAGCATGTCGCCGAACAGGTTGTCGGTGACGATGACGTCGAATTGCTTCGGTGCGCGGACCAGCTGCATGCCGCCGGCGTCAGCCAGCATGTGCTCGAGCTCGACGTCCTCGTATCCGTGCCTGTGGGTCTCGGTCACGACCTCGCGCCACAGCACGCCCGACTTCATGACGTTGCGCTTCTCCATCGAGGTGACCTTGTTCCGCCGGGTGCGGGCAAGCTCGAACGCGACGCGGGCGATCCGCTCGATTTCATAGGAGTCATAGACCTGGGTGTCGATCGCGCGCTTCTGGCCGTTGCCGATATCGGTGATCGTCTTCGGCTCGCCGAAATAGACGCCCCCGGTGAGCTCGCGCAGGATCAGGATGTCGAGGCCCTCGACCAGCTCGCGCTTCAGCGACGAGGCGTCGGCGAGCGCCGGGTAGACGATGGCGGGGCGAAGATTGGCGAACAGCTCGAGCTCCTTGCGGAGCCGCAGGAGACCTGCCTCGGGCCGGACGTCATAGCCGACATCGTCCCACTTGGGGCCGCCGACGGCGCCGAAGAGGACGGCATCGGCGGCAAGCGCCTTCTCCATCGTCGCATCGGCAATCGCCGCGCCATGAACGTCATAGGCGCTGCCGCCGACGAGGTCCTCCTCGCAGGCGAATCCCGCGCCGCGGGCATTGAACCAGTCGATCACGCTCCGGGTCGCCGCCATGACTTCCGGACCGATGCCGTCGCCGGGGAGAAGAAGGAGGTTCTTGGTGGTCATCGTGAGCCTTGAATAGATTTCGAAAGCGCTGGCGTACCGGTGAGACCCGGCAAATGCAAGTGTGGTCTGCCCGCCCGCGGGGGCAAACCGGACGACCCGGAGATGGCCGGAAAGGCGCGCCGGGTCGCCGTGCCGCGAAGCCTTTTGACGCGCTGCGGCACAGGCGCTAGAACCGTTCCGACAGCCTTATTCATTCACGCCGACAGGCACCGGGAACATGTCAACCGCCGATACCAAGGCGAACCGCCCGCTCTCGCCGCATATTCAGATTTACCACTGGCACCTGACGATGGCGATGTCGATCGCCCATCGGGCGACCGGAATCGCGCTCTATGCCGGTACCCTGCTGCTCACCTGGTGGCTGCTCGCCGCCGCGACGGGCAAAGGCTATTTCAAGCTCGTCAACGGCATCTTCGGCTCGTGGATCGGGCTGATCATCCTCTTCGGCTTCACCTGGGCCCTGATCCATCACATGCTCGGCGGCATCCGGCACTTCGTCTGGGATTTCGGTCATGGTTTCGGCAAGCCGGCGCGCGACCAGCTGGCGCTGGCGAACCTGATCGGCTCGATCGCGATCACGATCCTGGTGTGGATCATCGGACTGGCGGTGCGCTGATGGCTTCCGACATGCGCACGCCGCTGCATCGGGTTCTCGGGCTCGGCTCGTCCCACTCCGGCACCCTGCATTTCTGGCGGCAGCGGGTGACCGGCCTCGCCAACATCCCGTTGACCATCGCCTTCGTGATCATCGTCATCTGCATCGCGGGGCGTCCGTATGGCGAGGTCGTCGACGTGCTGTCCTCGCCGGTCATCGCCATCATCCTGGCCCTGATGATGCTGTCGATCGCCGTGCATATGCGCCTCGGCATGCAGGTGGTGATCGAGGACTATGTCCACGGGCCGGTGGCACGGCCGCTCGCGCTGATAGCCAATACATTCTTTGCGTTCGTGATCGGCGCGGGCTCGATCTTCGCGATACTGAAGCTCGCCTTTGGAGGCTGAACGACATGGCGGACGGCTCCAACGGTGACAATCGCGCGCCCGGCGTCAATGGCCGCGCCTATCCCTTCATCGACCACACCTTCGACGTCGTCGTCGTCGGTGCCGGCGGCTCGGGATTGCGCGCGACCCTCGGCGCCAGCGAAGCGGGCCTGAAGACGGCCTGCATCAGCAAGGTCTTCCCGACGCGCTCGCATACGGTGGCCGCCCAGGGCGGCATCGCCGCCTCGCTCGGCAACATGAGCAAGGACGACTGGCGGTGGCACATGTATGACACCGTCAAGGGGTCGGACTGGCTCGGCGACCAGGATGCGATCGAATACCTTTGCCGCGAGGCGCCGGCCGCGGTCTACGAGCTCGACCATTACGGGCTGCCCTTCTCGCGGACCGAGGACGGCAAGATCTACCAGCGGCCGTTCGGCGGCATGACGACGGAGTTCGGCGAGGGACCGCCGGCGCAGCGCACCTGCGCGGCGGCCGACCGCACCGGTCATGCCATGCTCCATACCCTCTACGGCCAGTCGCTCAGGCATTCGGCGGAATTCTTCATCGAGTATTTCGCCATCGACCTGATCATGGAGGACGGCGCCTGCCGCGGCGTCGTCGCGCTCTGCCTCGAGGACGGGACGCTCCACCGCTTCCGCGCCCACCGGACGATCCTTGCCACCGGCGGCTACGGACGGGCCTATTTCTCCTGCACCTCGGCCCATACCTGCACCGGCGACGGCAACGGCATGGTGCTCCGCGCCGGGCTGCCGCTGCAGGACATGGAATTCGTCCAGTTCCACCCGACCGGCGTCTACGGCGCCGGCGTGCTGATCACCGAGGGCGTGCGCGGCGAGGGCGGCTACCTGACCAATTCGGAAGGCGAGCGCTTCATGGAGCGCTATGCGCCCCACGCCAAGGACCTCGCCTCGCGCGACGTGGTCAGCCGTGCCATGACGATCGAGATCCGCGAGGGACGCGGCCATGGCACGGGCAAGGACCATATCCACCTGCACCTGTCGCATCTCGACCCGCAGGTGATCCACCAGCGGCTGCCGGGCATTGCCGAATCGGCGCGGATCTTCGCCGGAGTCGACGTCACCCGCGATCCGATCCCGGTGCTGCCGACGGTGCATTACAACATGGGCGGCATCCCGACGAATTATCACGGCGAGGTGCTGAACAAGGTCAATGGCGACCCCGACCAGACGGTGCCCGGCCTGATGGCGCTCGGCGAGGCCGCCTGCGTCTCGGTCCATGGCGCCAACCGGCTCGGCTCGAACTCGCTGATCGACCTCGTGGTGTTCGGCCGGGCGGCGGCGATCCGCTGCGCCGAGACCATCGAGCGGGACGGGAAGCATCGCGACCTGCCGAAGGATGCAGGGGAAATGGCGCTCACCCGGCTCGACCATTTCCGCTACGCGGATGGCGGCACGCCGACGGCGGAGCTCCGGCTCAGGATGCAGATGGCGATGCAGGAGGATTGCGCGGTCTTCCGGACCGGCGACGTCCTGCAGAACGGCCGCGACCGGGTCCAGGAAATCTGGAAGGGCAGCGACGACATCAAGGTCACCGATCGCTCCCTGATCTGGAACTCGGACCTCGTCGAGACGCTGGAATATGACAACCTGATCGTCCAGGCGATGGTGACGGTGCAATCGGCGCTGAACCGGACCGAGTCGCGCGGCGCCCACGCCCGCGAGGACTATCCGGATCGCGACGACGGCACGTGGATGAAGCACACCCTGGCCTTCATCGATCCCGAGAAGCACACCGTGCGGCTCGACAACCGCCCGGTCCACACCTACACGCTGACCAACGACGTCCAGTATATCGAGCCCAAGGCGCGGGTATATTGAGCGGCGGGGCGGGCAGCGGCCGCTTCACACATGATCCTCAGCCATAAGTACCGTTTCATCTTCCTGAAGACCGCGAAGACCGGTGGCACCAGCACCGAGCTGGCGCTGTCGCCGGTCTGCGGGCCGGACGACATCCTGGCGCCGCTCAGCCGGCCGGAGGAGCGGAAGCGGAAGGATTCGCCGGCGCGCAACTACGCGCTCGGCCTCGGCAGGCTCGGCATCCGTCTGCCCGGCGAGTTCCGCCATCACTTCCCGCAATTCTACGGCTATTACAACCACATGCCGGCGCGGCAGGTGCGAAGGATGGCCGGCGAGGAGACCTGGCGGGACTATTACAAATTCACGATCGAGCGGAATCCCTGGGACCGTCAGGTGTCCTTCTATTTCTGGCGGACGCGGCATGCGAAGCCGCGGCCCGACTTCCGCACCTTCATGCTGTCGCCGCGCCATCGCGGCAAGGCCTTCCGCTCGGCGCGGATGAAGAACTGGTGGACCTATACGATCGACGACCGGGTCGCCGTCGACCGGGTCATCCGCTACGAAGACCTGGCGGGCGAATTCGACGCGGTGTGCGACCATCTCGGTATCGGCGGCTCGGTTGCACTTCCCGGCGCCAAGGGCCACACTCGCAAGGACATTCGTCACTATCGGGACTTCTATGACGACGAAACGCGCGCGCTTGTCGCGCGTTGGTATGCGCGGGAGATCGATACTTTCGGCTACGAGTTCTAGACAGTCTGCCGACTGAGGCGTTTTTCGCCGGCGGACGGGGTCTTGCCGATGGGTCAGTCCGGCGGAGACAACGGCCATGATCATCAGCCACAAACACCGCTTCATCTTCCTGAAGACCGAGAAGACGGCGAGCACAAGCCTCCAGATGGCTCTGGCGAATGCCTGCGGGCCGGATGACATCATCATCGGCGCCCGGCGCGATCCGGTGACCAACAAGCCCAGGGGGAAGAAGCCGAGCCTCGGTATCGGCCGCTACGTCAGCGTTCCGGCGGAGATCAGGCGGCGCATGCCGTGGGCCGCCGGCTTCTATCCGCACATGACGGCCCGCCAGGTTCGCAAGGTGGTCGGGCGTGAGGTCTGGAACGGCTACTTCAAGTTCGCCGTCGAGCGGAATCCCTGGGACCGGCAGGTGTCCAACTACTTCCATCGCCAGCGCCGCCGGGCGGAAAAGAAGGATTTCGAGCGCTATCTCTCCGATCCGATCTATCGCGGGCTTCACCATGTCCGGCTGAACAACTGGCGCATCTACACGATCGACGACGAGATCGCCGTCGATGCGATGATCCGCTACGAGGATCTGCAGGGCGGCTATCGGAAGGTCCAGCGAAACCTCGGCCTGACCGGCGACGTCACGCTGCCGCGGCGGCGATCGACGCACCGGGGCGATGACGGCGGCTATCGCCGCTACTATTCGCGTCGCACGGCCGGCCTCGTCGCCGGCTGGTACGCCAGGGAAATCGATGCCTTCGGCTACGAGTTCTGAGATGGCGACGGCAACGCCGGCCGGCTATTCGGGCAAGCCGCTCCCCGTCAAGCTCGGCTTCAAGCCGGGGATGGCGGCCGCCTTCGTCGCGCTGCCGCCCGAATGCGAGGCGCTTGCCGACTGGGCCGACTTCGCCAGCGTCGAGCGGATCGACGATTGGCGGGCCGGACTCGGCAGGCGCCGCTACGACCTGATCCACGCCTTCACCACCCGTCGCGCCGATATCCTGGGGGGCCTTCCGAGGCTCCAGGCGGCGATCAGGCCGAATGGCATGATCTGGGTGTCCTGGCCCAAGAAGGCGTCGAAGGTGCCGAGCGACGTCACCGAAGACGTCGTCCGGGCGGAGGCGTTGAAAGGCGACCTGGTCGACGTGAAGGTCGCGGCGGTGGATGCCGTCTGGTCGGCCCTGAAGCTGGTTATTCGCAAGGACAGGCGATAATGTCGGCCTGTTGCCATGGCGGGCGGTCGCGGCCGTCGCAATGATCTCCGGCGGGCGGTGAAGGCTGCCGCCGGGCGATGTCAGGGAAGGTGTTGAGGATGGTTGAAATCACGCTGCCAAAGAATTCGCGGGTCCAGGCGGGCAAGGCCTGGGACAAGCCGAAGGCAGGCGGCAAGGTCCGCGAATTCCGGATCTATCGCTACGATCCGGACAAGGGGCAGAACCCGACGATCGACACCTATTTCGTCGACACTGACGATTGCGCGCCGATGGTTCTCGACGGGCTGATCTGGATCAAGAGCAGGGTCGATCCCGGACTGACCTTCCGCCGCTCGTGCCGGGAGGGGGTTTGCGGCTCCTGCGCGATGAATATCGACGGAACCAACACGCTCGCCTGCACGCGGGCGATGGAGGATATCGACGGGCCGATCACCATCTACCCCCTGCCGCATCTCGGCGTGGTCAAGGATCTGGTCGCCGATCTGAGCACCTTCTACGCCCAGCTGCGCTCGATCGAGCCGTGGCTGCAGACCGAATCGCCCGCCCCGCAGGCCGAATGGCGCCAGTCGCCGGAAGAGCGGGAGAAGCTCGACGGCCTCTACGAGTGCATCCTGTGCGCCTGCTGCTCGACGGCCTGTCCCTCCTATTGGTGGAATGGCGAACGCTATCTCGGTCCGGCGGTGCTGCTGCAAGCCTATCGGTGGCTGATCGATTCGCGCGACGAGGCGACCGGGGCCCGGCTTGACGAGCTCGAGGACCCCTACCGGCTCTATCGCTGCCACACGATCATGAATTGCGCCCAGACCTGCCCCAAGGGACTCAACCCGGCAAAGGCGATCGCCGAGGTCAAGAGAATGATGGTCGAGCGGCGCGTCTAGCCGCCGGCATCCCTCCTTCCGTCCGATTCCGTTTGCAGAGGGAAAGTCGTCGCAAGGGGTTCACCCCGGCGGCCACAATCCCCATGTCAGGTTTGTCGTCATCCAGTCGGAGGAAGGTCATGACGGACAATGTCACATTGAATGCCGGCTCACCCTGGACGCTGACCGCAGTCGAGAAGCTGCAGGAGCTGTGGAAAGAAGGGGTCAAGCCGGCACTGATCGGCCAGGCCATCGGCCGGCCCGAGGACGAGGTTCGTGCCAAGGCGGCGGAGCTGAAACTGCCGCAACACGTCGAATCATCGAGCTGACGGGCCTTATTGACGGCACATTCGTCCCCGAAGTCATCGGCGAAGGGCGTGGTGTGGCGACGTGAAACCCTTGTTCCGAGCCAATAAGGGGTTGCCAAAACACGTGGATTGCCCGAAACCCGCTTTATTTCGGCGCTAGGTTCGGGATTCGCTCGGTCGTCGCTGGCCGGATCAAGGGGATATATTGCTGATGCCGGTTAACCGTCTCATCCCGGTCTTGTGTGCACTGACACTCGCCGGTTGTGGTTCGATCGGAGCGGTCGGGGTGAACTCCCGCAACCAGACCGGCCAGGTCGCCGGCGGTCTGCCGCCGCCCCCGATGGGACAGGATGTGGCCGGCGCTCCTCCCGGCGGCGCGGTGATTGCCGAACCGCTTCCGGCCGCGCCCGGGACCGCCAATGCGGCGGTCGCGACAGCCGCCCCGGCGGCGCCGGCTTCGTCGGGCTCGGTCGGCCGCACCGATCTCCTCGGGGGCTGGACGATCGCGTCCAGCGGTGAATCCTGCCAGCTCTTCATGACGCTGACCAGTTGGACCGGCGGCTATCGCGCGTCGACGCGCGGGTGCTCGTCCGCGACGCTGAAGTCGATCTCGGCCTGGAACCTGCAGGGCAACCAGGTCATCCTCGCGGGCCAGGGCGGCACGCCGATCGCCACCTTGCAGCCGTCGGGCGGAAGCCGCTTCGATGGCTCCGCCGGCGGTGTTCCGGTATCCTTCTACCGATAGCCTATCCGATCCCGGCCGATGGCGACCAATGCCGGTGACGAAGCCGCGACGGGGCGGGTCGTTACCCGCTATCGCACGCTCCTCGCAGCCGGCAAGATTACCGAAGAACCGGCCCAGCTCGCCCTGGCGAAGCGGCTGGACGCCCTCGACCAGGCGCTTTCGGATGCGCCTCCACCGTCGCGGGGCAAACCGCTCGGCTGGCTGTTCGGCGGGCGTGGCGGTGCCGACAGCCCGGTGAAGGGGCTCTACATCCATGGTCCGGTCGGGCGCGGCAAGACGATGCTGATGGATGCCTTCTTCGCTTCCGCCAGGCTCGAGGCGAAGCGACGCGCCCACTTCCACGCATTCATGTCCGATGTGCATGACCGGGTCCACGCCCACCGCGCCCGGGACCGCCGCGGCGGCAAGGGCCCGGACGATCCGATCGCGCCGGTCGCGGCCGATATCGCCTCCGGGACGCGGCTGCTATGCCTCGACGAATTCGCGGTCGAGGACATCACCGATGCGATGATCCTGTCGCGGCTCTTCTCGGCGCTGTTCGACGACGGGCTGGTGCTTGTCGCGACCTCGAACACCGCGCCTGAGGATCTCTATCGCCACGGCCTGAACAGGGCGCTGTTTCTCCCCTTCGTCGATGTCCTCAGGGAGCATGTCGACGTCGTCGAGCTCGACGGGCGGACCGACCACCGGCTGGCGAAGCTCGGCGAGGCCGGGGTCTATTTCACGCCCTCGGGGGACGATGCCCGGGCGATGCTCGACGGATTATGGCAAAGCCTCGCCGACGGCGACCCCGGCGGGCCGCTCGAGCTCGACGTCAAGGGGCGTCGGGTGCGGGTTCCGAAGGCGGCCGGCGGCATCGCCAGGTTCGGCTTCAGGGATCTCTGCGAGGCGCCGCTCGGTACGAGCGACTTCACGGCGATCGCCGAGGCCTTCGACATGGTGATGGTCGACGACATTCCGGTCATCGCGGCCGAGCGCCGCGACATTGCCCGCCGGTTCATCAACCTGGTCGACGTGTTCTACGATCGCGGCGTGAAGCTGATCGTGTCGGCGGCCGCCGAGCCGGAAGTCCTCTACAAGGCGCCGCAGGGCAGGGAAGCCTTCGCCTTCCGGCGGACCGTCTCGCGGCTGACCGAGATGCGCTCGGGTTCCTATGTGTCGGCGGTTCGGCCGCGCCGCCGGGCGGCCAGCGGCCTGCCCGCCTGAGGGACGGGAGGGGGCAAATCCGCCAGTCCGCGTCCGATGCTTGCAGCGCAGCATCAATCGGGCTAGTCAATCCCGGACCCTTCCTCGAGGATTTCCCATAATGGCACGACCCAAGATTGCCCTCATCGGCGCCGGCCAGATCGGCGGCACGCTCGCCCACCTCATCGGTCTCAAGGAACTTGGCGACGTGGTCCTTTTCGACGTCGTCGAAGGGGTGCCGGACGGCAAGGCACTTGATCTCGCAGAGTCCTCGCCGGTCAGCGGCTTCGACGCGAAACTTGCCGGAACGTCCGCCTATGCCGGGATCAAGGGTGCCGATGTCTGCATCGTCACCGCCGGTGTCCCGCGCAAGCCCGGCATGAGCCGCGACGACCTTCTCGAGATCAATCTCAAGGTCATGGAGCAGGTCGGAGCGGGCATCAGGAAATACGCTCCCAAGGCGTTCGTCATCTGCATCACCAACCCGCTGGATGCGATGGTCTGGGCGCTGCAGAAATTCTCCGGGCTGCCGCGCGACATGGTGGTCGGCATGGCCGGGATCCTCGATTCGGCGCGTCTGCGCTATTTCATCGCCTCCGAATTCGATGTCTCGGTGGAAGATGTCAGCGCCTTCGTGCTCGGCGGCCACGGCGACACCATGGTGCCGCTCGCCCAGTACACCACGGTTGCCGGCATCCCGCTGCCGGACCTGATCAAGATGGGCTGGACGACGAAGAAGCGGGTCGACGAGATCTTCCAGCGCACCCGCGACGGTGGCATCGAAATCGTCAACCTGCTGAAAACCGGATCAGCCTTCTATGCCCCGGCTGCTTCGGCCGTGGCGATGGCCGAGAGCTACCTCAAGGACAAGAAGCGCGTCCTTCCCTGCGCCGCCTGCCTGAAGGGCGAATACGGCGTCAAGGATCGCTATATCGGCGTTCCGGTGGTGATCGGCGCCAAGGGGATCGAGCGGATCATCGAAGTCAATCTCGCCAAGCCGGAGCGGCAGATGTTCGAGAAGTCGGTCGCCGCGGTGGACGGGCTGATCGAGGCCTGCCACCGGATCTTCCCGGCTCTGGCGAAATAGCCGACGGACGGACGGTTGGGGACAACATGAATATCCACGAATACCAGGCCAAGACGGTTCTCAGCGGCTACGGCGCGCCGATCGCAAAGGGCGTCGCGGTCTTCTCGGTCAAGGAGGCCGAGGATGCGGCGCGCGAACTCGGCGGGCCGGTATGGGTCGTCAAGTCCCAGATCCATGCGGGCGGCCGCGGCAAGGGACGCTTCGTCGAGGATGCGGCCGGCGAGGCCGGCGGCGTACGCCTGGCGCGATCCGTCGGGGAAGTCGTCGCCAATGCCGAGCAGATGCTCGGCAACACGCTGGTCACCCATCAGACCGGAGCGGCCGGCCGGCCGGTCAACCGCCTCTATGTCGAGGAGGGATCGGCGATCGCGCGCGAGCTCTATCTCTCCTGCCTGGTCGATCGCGCCACCGGCCGCGTCGCCTTCATCGCCTCGCAGGAAGGCGGAATGAATATCGAGGAGGTGGCGGCGGAGACGCCCGAGAAGATCGTCACCGTCCAGGTCGATCCCGCCGCCGGCTATACCGGCCATGTCGGCCGCTCGATCGCCTATGCGCTTGGACTCGAGGGTGCGCAGATCAGGCAGTGCGACAAGCTGATCGCGTCGCTCTATCGCGCCTTCACCGAGAAGGACATGAGCCTGCTCGAGATCAATCCGCTGGTCGTCACCGAGGGCGGCGATCTCCTCTGCCTCGACGCCAAGATCAACTTCGACGACAACGCGCTGTTCCGCCATCCCGACATCGACGAATTGCGCGACCCGGCCGAGGACGACCCGAAGGAAGTCGAGGCCGCGGAGAACTCGCTCTCCTATGTGGCGCTCGATGGCGACATCGGCTGCATGGTCAACGGCGCCGGCCTCGCCATGGCGACCATGGACATCATCAAGCTCTACGGGGCGGAGCCGGCGAACTTCCTCGACGTCGGCGGCGGTGCCTCGAAGGAGCGCGTGGCGGCGGCCTTCAAGATCATCACCGCCGATGCCAACGTGAAGGGCATCCTGGTCAACATCTTCGGCGGGATCATGCGCTGCGATGTCGTCGCGGAAGGCATCATCGCCGCAGTCAAGGAAGTCGGCCTCGCGGTGCCGCTGGTGGTCCGGCTCGAGGGCACCAATGTCGACGCAGGCAAGAAGATCATCGCCGAATCCGGCCTGAACGTCATTCCGGCCGATGACCTGGACGACGCGGCGCAGAAGATCGTCGCCGCGGTTGGCGGCGGAGCGTCGTGAGCCGGGCGGGCGCGGAACACTGACCCGGTGGGTGGAGTGACGATGTCGAGCATCCCGATCGCGCTGTCGTTCCTGACCACTGCGATTGGCATGTGCGCCGCGGCTGGCGGCGCCGATGCCGCGACGGACCCGAGGGTCGAGGCGTTTCGCACCACCTGCATCGAGGATCGGCAGGATTTCGAAGCCCTCAAGCGTCGTGCTCTCATCGACGGATGGGCGCCGGTCCATGCCGGCGTCAACACCGAGCTCGACTCGATGATGGCGCGCGCCGCCGAGGCCGAATTCGATCCCGGCACGACGGCGCTGCTCGAAAGTTATCTCAAGGCGGTGGCCGGCAACGACGCCTTTCTCGTCCTCACCTCGGTTGCCAGCGAGCAGATCGACATCGTCGGCTGCTATGTCTACGACTTCGAGGCGACCGCGCCGATTCCGCCATCCCTGATCACCGACTGGCTCGGCGTTCCGCCGTCGGACACCGTCGACGAGCCGGATTTCATCATCGGCTACACCTGGGAAACGCCCGAGCAGTTGCCAGGCACCTGGGACATCTACCTCGCCTATCTTCCCGAAGATGGCGGGGCCAGTGATCTCGCCGGATTCAGCGGCGTCCTCATCAAAATCACCTCGGTCGATCCGAAGGAAGAATGAATGTCCATCCTTATTGACGCGAACACCCGGGTCATCTGCCAGGGCTTCACCGGCACCAACGGCACGTTCCACTCCGAGCAGGCGATCGCCTACGGGACCAAGATGGTCGGGGGCGTTTCGCCGGGCAAGGGCGGCCGCACCCATCTCGACCTGCCGGTCTTCGACACGGTCCGCCAGGCGAAGCAGGCGACCGGGGCCGATGCATCGGTGATCTATGTTCCGCCGCCCTTCGCCGCCGATGCCATTCTTGAGGCAATCGACGCCGGGATCGCCCTCATCGTGTGCATCACGGAAGGCATCCCGGTCGGCGACATGGTCAGGGTCAACCGGGCGCTCTGTGGCTCGGAATCGCGGCTGGTCGGACCGAACTGTCCGGGCGTCATGACGGCGGGCGAATGCAAGATCGGCATCATGCCGGGCAGCATCTTCCAGCCGGGGTCGGTCGGCATCGTGTCCCGGTCCGGGACGCTGACCTACGAGGCGGTTTTCCAGACGACGAATGTCGGCCTTGGCCAGACCACCGCGGTCGGAATCGGCGGCGATCCGGTGAAGGGCATGGATTTCATCGAGGTGCTCGAGCTGTTGCTCGCCGACGAGGCGACGAAGTCGATCGTCATGATCGGGGAGATCGGCGGCTCTTCCGAGGAACAGGCGGCGCAGTTCCTCAAGGACGAGGCGGCTCGCGGGCGGGCGAAGCCGGTCGTCGGCTTCATTGCCGGACGGACCGCCCCGCCCGGCCGGCGCATGGGCCATGCCGGCGCGATCATTGCCGGAGGCCAGGGTGGCGCCGATGACAAGATCGAGGCGATGCGGTCGGCCGGAATCCGTGTGTCGGAATCGCCGGCCAGGCTGGGGACGACCCTCGCCGAAGTCTTGAAGGCGTGAAACGAAAGACCATCTTGAACCGATGCAGAAAATGAGTCGTTGATTTCGACAGGACCGGCCGTTAGAGCGTGGCGCGTGGCCGCGCACAGATTGAAGAGCGCGAGTATCCTCCGCCTCGCGGGATGACAATGGCACGCCAGGATTCCAATGCCGCGCTCGCGGCGACGTCTTTCCTCTACGGTGCGAACGCTCCCTATATCGAAGACATGCAGGCGCGCTACGTCCGCGACCCGGCTTCGGTCGATGCGGAATGGCGCGCCTTCTTCGAGGGCCTGCAGGAGGCCACCGCCGGGAATGGAGCGGCGGGCCAGAGCGTCCCTTCATGGCGGCGGTCGAACTGGCCGCCGCTCGCCAATGGCGAACTCGTCGCGGCGCTCGACGGCAACTGGGGCGCGACCGAGGCGGCGCTCGGCGAGAAGATCAAGAAGGGCGTTGCGGCTCGCGGCGCCGAGATCACCGACGATCACGTCCAGCAGGCGACCCGGGACTCGGTCCGCGCGCTGATGATGATCCGCGCCTACCGGATGCGCGGCCATTTCCACGCCAATCTCGATCCCCTCGGCCTGCAGCCGCTTCCGGCCGAATCCGAGCTCGACCCCGCGTCCTACGGCTTCACCGAAGCCGATTTCGACCGCCGGATCTTCCTCGACTACGTGCTCGGGCTGGAATTCGCCACCATCCCCGAGATGCTCGAGATCCTGCGCCGGACCTATTGTTCGACGCTCGGCGTCGAGTTCATGCATATCTCGGATTCAGCCGAGAAGGGGTGGATCCAGGAGCGCATCGAAGGGCCGGACAAGGCGATCAGCTTCACCGACAACGGCAAGAAGGCGATCCTCAACAAGCTTGCCGAGGCGGAAGGCTTCGAGCGCTTCCTCGACGTCAAATATACCGGGACGAAGCGCTTCGGCCTCGATGGCGGCGAGTCGCTGATCCCGGCGCTGGAGCAGATCATCAAGCGCGGCGGCCAGCTCGGCCTCAGCGAGATCGTGCTCGGCATGGCCCATCGCGGCCGGCTCAACGTCCTGTCGCAGGTGATGGCCAAGCCGCACCGCGCCATCTTCCACGAATTCAAGGGCGGCTCCTCCTCGCCGGACGATGTCGAGGGATCGGGTGACGTCAAGTATCATCTCGGCGCATCGTCGGACCGCGAGTTCGACGGCAACAAGGTGCATCTGTCGCTGACCGCGAATCCGTCGCATCTCGAGATCGTCGATCCGGTGGTGCTCGGCAAGGCGCGCGCCAAGCAGGACCAGCATGCCGACGAGCCGCGCGGCGATATCGTGCCCCTCGACCAGCGGGCGCGCGTGCTGCCGCTCCTTATCCACGGCGATGCCGCCTTCGCGGGGCAGGGCGTGGTCGCCGAGTGCTTCGGCCTGTCGGGCCTGCGCGGGCACCGGACCGCCGGCTCGGTGCATTTCATCATCAACAACCAGATCGGCTTCACCACCAATCCGCGTTTCGCGCGATCGTCGCCGTATCCCTCCGACATCGCCAAGATGGTCGAGGCGCCGATCTTCCACGTCAACGGCGACGATCCGGAAGCGGTCGTCTATGCCGCCAAGGTGGCGATCGAGTTCCGGCAGAAGTTCCACAAGCCGGTCGTCATCGACATGTTCTGCTACCGGCGTTACGGCCACAACGAAGGCGATGAGCCGGCCTTCACCCAGCCGCTGATGTACAAGAAGATCGCCAAGCAGCCGACGACCTTCGAGATCTATTCGCGGAAGCTGGTCGAGGAGGGCGTCGTCAGTGGTGACGAGGTCGATTCGCTGAAGGCCGACTGGCGCAAGACCCTCGACGACGAATTCGAGGGCGCGTCGGGCTACCGGGCCAACAAGGCCGACTGGCTCGACGGCGTCTGGTCGAAGGTCAAGGTCGCCGAGACCGGCGACGGACCACGGCGTGGTGTCACCGGCGTCGAGATTTCCGAGCTCAGGGACGTCGGGGAGCGGCTTACCGATGTTCCCGCGGATATCAGGATCCACAGGACGATCGGCCGGTTTCTCGCGGCGCGACGCAAGTCGATCGAGACCGGCGAGGGTATCGACTGGGCAACCGCCGAAGCGCTGGCCTTCGGTTCGCTGCTCCGCGAAGGCCACCCGGTGAGGCTGTCCGGGCAGGACTCGGAGCGCGGCACCTTCTCCCAGCGCCATTCGGTCCTCTATGACCAGGAGACCGAGGAGCGCTTTATTCCGCTCAATCACATGGCGGCGGATCAGCAGGCCCGCTACGAGGTCATCAACTCGATGCTCTCGGAAGAGGCGGTGCTCGGATTCGAATACGGCTATTCGACCGCCGAGCCCAACGCCTTGACCCTGTGGGAAGCCCAGTTCGGCGACTTCGTCAACGGCGCCCAGGTGGTCATCGACCAGTTCATCTCGTCCGGCGAACGCAAGTGGCTGAGGATGTCGGGACTGGTCCTCCTCCTGCCGCATGGCTACGAGGGCCAGGGACCGGAGCATTCCTCGGCCCGGCTGGAGCGCTTCCTGCAGCTCTGCGCCGAGGACAATATGCAGGTCACCAACTGCTCCACCCCGGCGAACTACTTCCATGTCCTGCGCCGGCAACTTCATCGCGAGTTCCGCAAGCCGCTCGTGCTGATGACGCCGAAGTCGCTGCTCCGTCACAAGCGGGCGGTCTCCAAGCTGGACGAGATGGGGCCGGGGTCGTGCTTCCATCGCCTGCTGTGGGACGACGCGGAATGCCGGCCAGGCGAGCCGACGACGCTGGTCGCGGACGAGAAGATCCGCCGCGTGGTATTGTGCAGCGGCAAGGTCTATTTCGACCTGTTCGAGGAGCGGGAGAAGCGCGGCATCGACGATGTCTACATCCTGCGCGCCGAGCAGCTCTATCCCTTCCCGGCCAAGGCGCTGATCACCGAGCTGTCGCGTTTTCCGGGCGCTGAGCTGGTGTGGTGCCAGGAAGAGCCGAAGAACATGGGGGCCTGGGCGTTCGTCGAGCCCTATCTCGAATGGGTGCTCAACCAGATCGGCGCCAAGGCGACGCGGCCCCGCTATGCCGGGCGCGCGGCGGCGGCGGCGACCGCAACCGGCCTGATGTCGAAGCATCTCGACCAACTCAAAGCATTCCTCGACGAAGCCCTCGGCGAGTGAGCACAGGACGGCCAGGAGAAATCGATGGCGACGGAAATTCGGGTCCCAACCCTCGGCGAGTCGGTGACCGAAGCGACGGTCGGGACGTGGCTCAAGAAGGTCGGCGATGCCGTCAAGGTCGATGAGCCCCTCGTCGAGCTGGAGACCGACAAGATCACGCTCGAGGTGCCGGCACCGGCCGCGGGGATCATCGAATCCATCTCCGTCGCGGATGGCGAGACGGTCGAGGTCGGGGCGCTGCTCGGCGTGATCGCCGCCGGCGCGGGGAACGGCCAGGTGCCCGAAGACGGCGCGACCGGCCATCCGGAAGCGAAGTCGGATCATCCCGTGCCGATCCGGGCCGGCGCGGAAGAGGTCCATTTGCGGGAGCCCGCGCCGGGCGGGTCGCCGCCCGTCGCCCGGGGCGACGCCCCGGAAGGGACCGCGCCGTCCGCCGCCAAGATCATAGCCGAGAAGGGGCTGGAGCTGTCCGGGATCGCCGGGACCGGCAAGGACGGGCGGATCACCAAGGGCGACGCGCTGGCAGCCCTGGAGGACGCTGCCGCCAAGCCTGCGCCGGTTGCGGCGCGCGCGCCATCGGCGCCCGCCGACGAGGCGCGGGAAGAGCGGGTGCGGATGTCACGCCTCCGCCAGACCATCGCCCGCCGGCTCAAGGAGGCCCAGGATACCGCCGCGATGCTGACGACCTTCAACGAGGTCGACATGAGCGCGGTGATGAAGATCCGCTCGGAATACCGCGACCTCTTCGAGAAGAAGCACGGCGTGAAGCTCGGCTTCATGGGCTTCTTCGTCAAGGCCTGCGTCCAGGCGCTGAAGGAGCTGCCGGCGGTCAATGGCGAGATCGACGGCACCGACATCGTCTACAAGAACTACTACAATATCGGCGTGGCGGTCGGCACCGAGCGCGGCCTCGTCGTGCCGGTGGTGCGCGACGCGGACACGATGTCGATCGCCGGAATCGAGAAGGAGATCGGCGATCTCGCGCGCAGCGCCCGCGACGGCTCGCTGTCGATCGAATCGATGCAGGGTGGTACCTTCACGATCACCAATGGCGGCATCTACGGCTCGCTGATGTCGACGCCGATCCTCAATGCGCCCCAGTCCGGCATCCTCGGCATGCACAAGATCCAGGAGCGGCCGATGGTCGTCGGCGGTGAGGTGGTCGTGCGGCCGATGATGTATATCGCGCTCTCCTACGACCACCGGATCGTCGACGGCCGCGAGGCGGTGACCTTTCTGGTCCGGGTCAAGGAAGGTCTCGAGGATCCGCAGCGTATGGTCCTGGACCTTTGAGGTCCGGGCCGGCGGGAGGCAGCGATGACCCGCTACGGCCATCATCCGGCATTCGGAGCGACGGTTACCGCGTCGCTCCTTTGTTTCACGGCTTTCGTCGGCCTGTTCCGTCGCGACCCCGGCGACCCCAACGTCGCCGCCACCACCTTTGCCGCGATCGGCGTGGTGATCGCCGTGGCGAGTCGCCTTGCGGCGCGCCGGACGAACCGTCATGGGACAAGCTGAGCCTCCCGGACAGGTCTGACCCGCCGCGGAGGCGCTTGAAGATCGGGGCAGGACATCACATACCGGTGAGCGACAGGAAACCGGCAGGGGAACCAATCGATGTCATATGATCTCGCCGTTATCGGCAGCGGCCCGGGCGGCTATGTCTGTGCCATCCGCGCCGCGCAGCTCGGCCTCAAGGTCGCGGTGATCGAGAAGGACGCGACCCTCGGCGGTACCTGCCTGAACGTCGGCTGCATCCCCTCCAAGGCGCTGCTCTACAGCTCCGAGATGCTCGAACGGGCGGGGCATGACTTCGCGACGCTCGGCATCAAGATCGCGCCGCCCGAGCTCGATCTTGGCGCGATGATGGCCCACCGGGTGGCGATGGTAGAGGCGAACACTTCCGGCGTCGAATATCTCTTCAAGAAGAACAAGATCGAGACCATCCGCGGGCGCGGCGCGGTCGCCGGCCCGGGCAAGGTCAGCGTCACCGCCGACGACGGTGCGACCAGCATGGTCGAGGCCAGGGCGATCGTCATCGCCACGGGCTCCGAGTCGACCCCGCTGCCGGGCGTCACGATCGACGAGAAGCGCATTGTTTCCTCGACCGGCGCGCTGGCGCTCGACGCCGTGCCGAAGCGACTGGTCGTGGTCGGCGCCGGGGTGATCGGCCTCGAGCTCGGGTCGGTCTGGCGGCGGCTTGGCAGCGAGGTGACGGTCGTCGAGTTCCTCGACCGCATCCTGCCGGGCCTCGACGGCGAGGTGGCGAAGCAGTCGCAGCGCGTCCTTGCCAGGCAGGGGATGGCCTTCAAGCTCGCCAGCAAGGTCGCCGCGGTGGACGATTCCGGCGACACGCTGAAGGTGACCATCGAGCCGGCCGCCGGCGGCGATGCCGAAATACTGGAGGCCGACGTCGTGCTGGTTTCGATCGGCCGGCGCCCCTTTACAGAGGGGCTCGGGCTGGCCGAGGCCGGGGTCGCCATGGACGAGCGCGGCCGGGTCGCGGTCGACGCGCATTTCCGGACGAATGTCGAGGGGGTCTACGCGATCGGCGACGTGATCCGCGGGCCGATGCTCGCCCACAAGGCCGAGGACGAGGGCGTCGCGGTCGCCGAGATCGTCGCCGGACAGGCCGGGCACGTGAACTACGGCGTGATCCCGAATGTCGTCTACACCCATCCCGAGATCGCCTCGGTCGGCAAGACCGAGGAGGAACTGAAGGCGGCCGGCGTCGCCTATCGCGCCGGCAAGTTCCCCTTCTCGGCCAATGGCCGGGCGCGGGTGATGCTGGAGAAGGACGGCTTCGTCAAGGTGCTGGCGGACGAGAAGACCGACCGCGTGCTCGGTGTCCATATCGTCGGCCCCTTTGCCGGTGAGCTGATCGCCGAGGCGGCCGTGCTGATGGAATTCGCCGGGGCGGCGGAAGATCTCGCCCGCGTCTGCCACGCCCATCCGACGCTGTCGGAAGCGGTCAAGGAGGCGGCGCTTGCCGCCTGGTTCAAGCCGATCCACATCTGAGGCGCGGGGTCCACAAGGGCCGGCACTCCGCTCCAATGCAGAAAGCGCCGGCGTTTCCGTCGGCGCTTTCCACATCAAGCAGTGGAGTCAGGTCTTGCTCATTGTGCCTCGGAGTCGAGGACCTCTTCGGGCTTGCGCGGCACGATCGCCTCGTCGCCGAGTTCCGCCATCACCACCGGGTCGACCGTGGAAGCGGGGAGGGTAGCCTCCTGCTCGACCGGTGCCGCGGAAGCGGTGACGTGGCTCTTGTGCCATTCGCAGGCCGACGCCGCCACGGACGCACCGGCGACGATGCCGATGGCCGCAAGTGCGGTAACGGAGGTGGATACAAGCTTCATCAGGGCCTCCGGAGTCTTTGGCCCGCCGGCCGGTAGACCGGCGTCCTTCGAGGTTATTCCCCAACCGGCCCGTCGTGAAGGGCCCCCTGATCACAAGCGCGCGATCAGCCGTTCTTGCGACGGAACGCCGCCTGGTCGGCAAGGGTGAACCAGCCGACCCCGGCCAGAACCAGTGCGGTTCCGGCGATATCGACGAGTGTGATCCGTTCGCCGAGGATGAGGACGGCGAGCAGGATGGTCATCACCGGCGACAAGGTACCGATGGTGGCGTTGGCCTGGGCGGAGATGCGATGGAGCGCGGCGTTGAGGAAGAAGGACGGCAGCACGGTCGCGCCGATGGCGATGAGGAGGGCGTAGCCGTAGAGCGTCGACGAAACGATCAGGTCGCCGGCAGGGTGGGTGAGGAAGAACTGGGCGAAAGCCCCGACCGCCGCGCCGCTCATCGCGATGCAGGTGAAGAGGCGCGGACCGATCGTCGCGATCAGGCCCCGGGCGAGGAGCTGATACATCGCGAAGGCGATCGCGGCGAGCAGGACGAAGCCGGCACCGATCGCGATGTCATGGCCGAAAGTCGAGACCTTCTCGCCGAAGATCACGGCAAGGCCCGCATAGCTGACGCCAATCGCCAGCACCGCCCGGAGCCGGATCGGTTGGCGGAAGAACATGGCGCCGAAGATCACCACGAACAGCGGGTAGGTGAAGAGGATCAGCCGCTCGAACTGGGCGGATATGTATTCGAGGCCGAGGAAATCGGTGTAGCTCGCGAACCAGTAGCCGAGCAGGCCGACCCCGGCCGCCGCCACGACCTCGCGACCCGAGGGCAGGGGCTTGCCGCTCCGTTGCCTGTCGCGGATCGAGAGCCAGCCGATGCCGAAGTAGAAGGGAAGCGAAAAAGCCATCCGCAGGGCGAGAAGGGTCTCGGCGTCGATCGATTCGCCGTAGGCGAGCTTGATGATGACCGCCTTGGTCGAAAAGAGCAGGGCGCCGACCGCCGCGAAGACGTAGCCCATGCGGACATAGCCCGGCCCCGGCGGCGCTTCGGCCGCCGGGATTGCCGGCGTGGCTGCCGGGGTGGCTGGTTGCGTGGTCACGGCCATTTTCGATCGCTTTCCCAGGAAGGTCAGCGGTCGGGGCGTTCGCGGCGATGTCGGGATGAGACCGGCGCGATATCTCCCCGCGCGCCGGCCGGTCGTCACTGAATCAGACGCCGTCCCCGCCGCGCGTGGCGCGAAGGCGAATAAGCCAAGGGTATTTCGGGGCCATCGTCATGGCGGAGTGTCTAGCACGATCGATGGCTGCCGCCACGGAAAAAAAGGGGCCCGCGAAAGCGGGCCCCAGTTTGGGTCAGGGAGGAGAGAGAATGAAGGCGGAGGGGGGAGGAGCGCCTTCATTCGCCGCCGACAATAGGGGGCGCGCGCTGAAGCCGGCCTGAAGCGGCGGTTCATCGGCTATTCAGCGAAAGACGGCGGTTTTCCAACGGTTTCACGCCCGCGGATGGGCGGCGTCGAAGGCGGCCATCAGGCGGTCGGTGTCGACCTCGGTATAGACCTGGGTCGTCGACAGGCTGGCGTGGCCGAGGAGCTCCTGGATTCCCCTTAGATCTCCGCCATTTGCGAGAAGATGGGTGGCGAAGGAATGACGCAGCGCATGGGGGGTGGCGGTCTCCGGCAGGCCGAGGGCGGAGCGCAGCTTCGCCATCGCGCGCTGGACGATGCGCGGATTGAGACGGTCGCCGCGGGCGCCGAGGAACAGCGGCGAATCGGAACCGGGCGCGTAGGGACAGAGATTCAGGTATTGCGCGATCGCGGCGGTGACCGCCGGCAGAACCGGGACGATCCTTTCCTTTCCGCCCTTGCCGGTGATGCGGAGCGCATCATGGGCGTCTCGTGGCGCCTCACTGCGTTTCAGGGACAGCGCCTCGGAGATTCGCAAGCCACAGCCGTAGAGCAGGGCGAAGATCGCGGTATTGCGCGCCGCGATCCACGGCTCCTCGTCGAGCGCATCGTCGAGCGAGACGACCCTCGAGGCGGCTTCGGGCGGCAGCGGGCGGGGCAGCGAACGCTTCTGGGCGGGCGGCCGGACGGCGCGAAACGGCGCGCCCGTGGCTGTCCCATCCCGTTCGAGGAACCGGACGAGGGATCTGACCCCGGCAATGCCCCGGGCGATGGTCCGCGACCCGGCGCCGGCGTTGCGGCGGCTGGCGAGGAAGGCGCGGATATCGGTGACCCGGATGTCGGCGAGGTCGCCCAGCCGCACCGGCTCGCCGAGGTGACCGGCGAGGAAGGAGAGGAACTGCTCGACGTCGCGGGAATAGGCCTCGACGGTCTTCGCCGCCAGTCGCCGCTCGTGGGCAAGATGCCGCCGCCAGCGCTCGACCGCCTTGAGGAGGTCGGGCCGGGCAATGACCAGCGGCGCGTCGGCGGGTTTCATCTTCACCATCGGACGATACCGCGCCCGCCCGGTTAACGGGGGGTTAACGCACCGCCCGCGGCCGTGCGGCGCTTTCCATAGGCGAACGGGCGTGAGAGGGTACGGAAACGAGAGAAGCACGTCGGGGAGAAATGATGATGACGAGGATTTCGCTCACCAACGCGCGGGTGATCGACGGCTCGGGCGCCGATCCCTTCACCGCGACGATCGACGTCGTCGACCACCGCATCGTCGCGGTGCGCCGCGACGGGGAGGCGGCCACCTCCGGCGCGGCCATCGAGCCCGGAACCGAGGTCATCGACTGCGCCGGCCGCACGGTGATGCCCGGCCTCACCGAGGCCCATTGCCACATCTCCTTCGACAACGTCGTCTCGATGGAGGCGGTGGTGGCGACCCAGCCGGAAGACCATGCGCTGATCTCGCTGAAGAACGCGCAGATGCTGATGGAGCGCGGCTTCACCAGCCTCTACAGCGCCGCCGCGGCCAAGCCCCGGCTCGACGTGGCGGTCCGCGATGCGATCGCGAGGGGCCTGTTTCCAGGGCCCCGCATCCGCGCCGCCAGCCAGGAGATGTCGCCCTCCGGCAACCTCGGCGACATCGACAACAACTACCTGCAGCTTCCTCGCAGCCTCGCCTTCGCGATCACCGCCGACGGCGTAGACGAATTCACCAAGGCGGCGCGGCTCGCCGCCCGCGACGGCGTCGACAACATCAAGATCAACGTCTCGGGCGACCGCGACTGGGGCCACATGCATGCCGACGACACGACGACGGTGATAGCGGAAGAGGAAGTCGCCGCGGTGGTCGCCGTCGCGGGGCCGCGCAAGCTCATGGTCTCGGCCCATTGCACCAGTTCGGAGGGCGTCAAGATCTGCGTCCGCCAGGGGGTGCAGGTCGTCTACCACGCGGTCCATGCCGACGAGGAGGCGCGCGACATGCTGGAGGCGGCGAAGGACCGCGTCTTCGTCGCGCCGGCGCTCGGCCTGCCGCTGACCATGCTGCGCGAGGCCGCCGACTATGGCTTGAAGTGGCCGGCCGAGCGTTTCGCCAATCTCGAGAAGGAGCTCGCGACCACCCGCGCCTGCATGCGCGACCTCCATCGGCGCGGGGTGCGCGTGCTGCCCGGCGGCGACTATGGCGCCTTCATCACCAACCCGATGGGGACCAATGCCCGCGACCTCGAGCATTTCGTCGACTTCCTCGGCTTCCCGCCGATGGAGGTGCTGGTCGCGGCGACGAAACACGGCGGCGCACTGATGCAGCGCGGCGGCGAGCTCGGCCAGCTCCGCGCCGGCTACCTCGCCGACCTGCTGGTCGTCGACGGCGACCCGCTCGCCGACATCCGCGTGTTGCAGGACCATGACCGCATCGAGGCGGTGATGATCGGCGGCCGCCTGGTCAAGGACCGGCTGGCGGAGGGCCGGCGCGGCGTCGAGCGGCGGGTCGCGGCGGAGTAGGGGGTGCGAATACCCCTCTCCCTCTCCCTCAAGGGGCGAGGGGGAAGTGGTGCGTCCTTCGAGGCTCCCCCGGATCACGTCCGGGGTCGCACCTCAGGATGGCGGGGATGGTGCGCATGGAATCGGCGTCCTCGGATCAGGCCCGAGGGCAGGCTCTCAGGATTGCGGGGTCGTACTAATCTCCGGGTGTCGCGGTGGGGCCGATACCCCTCTC
>NZ_JAGRLA010000063.1 GCF_020442045.1 Bauldia sp.
ACCGGACGGCTTTCGGATCACGCCCTATGATCCGGAGTTCGAGGACCAGATGGACGTCGCCCGGAAGGTCATGAAGAAACGGCGCAACGTGTTGCGACAGCTCGGCAAGTGACGCGATGGGTCGAACCGGCCGTCGTGCTCGCGATCCACGAACAGCAACTCAGCGAGCATGGCGGACCTTCGGGCCTTCGCGATTCCGGGCTCCTTGATTCCGCACTGGCGCGGCCACCCAATCTTGCAGCCTATGGCGCGCCGGATATCTTTGACCTGGCGGCGGCCTATGCCTTCGGCCTCGCGCGGGACCATCCGTTCGTCGACGGGAACAAGCGCGTCTCGTTTGTCGTCACGGAAGTGTTTCTCGCCCTGAACGGCTACGAGTTGATGGCGAGCGACAAGGATTGCTTCGCGCAGTGGATGGCACTCGCCGACGGCTCACTGAAGGAAGCTGATCTCGCTGAATGGTTGCGGGCCAACGGGCGGAGCACGGGGTGATTCCGGTCCTCAAGAACTGAGTCCCCGCTTCGCGCGGGGATGAGCGGCAGGGGTCGTGCCACCCTCCTTCGTCATGGCCGGGCTTGTCCCGGCCATCCACGTCTTGGCCTATCCACGGACGAGGCGTTCCCGGTCCGGCCTTCGGCTGTCCTTGCCTCTTCGCCGGCGATGACGGTGGTTGGGACGGGCTCGCGAAAGGGGCGGCGGGTCTGTTTTCGGAGGCGCAGGGCGTTGGTGGTGGGCGGGCCGGCGCCACCATGCCGAATGGTATCGTTTACTGGGTCCCCTTCCCTCGGGCTTCGCCCTCGCCGGGGATGACAGGGGGGAGCGGGTGGCGCCGTCGGCACCCGCCGGGGATGACGGGGGGACGTGGGTGATGCCGTCGGCGCTCGCCGGCCGGCGGTCAGCGGGCGCGGCGGTCAGCGAGCGCAGCGGTCAGCGGGCGTGGCGGTCGGCGAGGCAAGGCGTGTGACGCGAGAGCGAAGCGCGTCGCACCAACGCCCCTTGCCCCCGGCCTCCCGATGATGCACATCGGTTCATGCCTTCCGATCATGACACCATCCTCGCCCTGATCGCCGAGACGGGCGGGGCGGGGCTTGCCGAGCAGGTCCGCTTCATCATCGAGGTCGACCGGCTGAAGGGGATCGTCCGCCAGTCGCCGGTGATCGGGGCGGACCGCAACGAGACCGACGCCGAGCATACCTGGCACATCGCGATGATGGCGGTGGTGCTGTCCGGCTTCGCGAGCGAGACGGTCGACGTGATGCGGGCGGTGCGGATGCTGCTCGTCCACGACCTCGTCGAGATCGATGCCGGCGACACCTTCCTCTACTCGTCTCCCGAGGTGCATGCCGCCCAGGAGATCGCCGAGCGGGCGGCGGCCGACCGCATCTTCGGCCTGCTGCCCGGCGGGCAGGGGGCGGAGCTCCGCGCGCTGTGGGACGAGTTCGAGGCGCACGAGACGCCCGACGCGCATTTCGCCCGGACGATGGACCGGCTGCAGCCCTTCCTGCTCAACGTCTTCTCGGACGGTATCGGCTGGCGGAAGCACGGGGTGCGCGCCTCGCAGGTGCGCACACGGATGCGGGTCGTCGCCGACGGCTCGGCCGAGCTCCATACGCTGGTCGAGCGGCTGATCGACCTGTCGGTGGCGCGGGGATACCTGGCGGACGGGTGACGGCGGGCATTCCGCGACAGGACCGTGGCGATCCTCGCCCGCCGGCGGGATGAACCCCCGGTGAATGACCGGTTCGGGACGCGTTCAACCGCCCCGGACCAGTGTGCCCCCCGCAGCAGAGAGAGGCGCACCACCATGACGACGACGAAGACCAAGGCAATCGAGACCCAGCCGAAGCCGGACCTCGTCCGTCGCTACCGGCAGATCGGCATCGCGGCGGTTCTCGCCGCGGCGATGATGTCCGGCCAGTCGCAGGGCGCCTGAGCCGGCAACGGCGCGACGGCCCCCGCGCGCCGATGGACGCGCCGGCGGCATCCGCACCACGGCTGGTCGATCTCGCAGGTATGGACGACCGGCGCTGCCGGCGGATAGGCGGCGCTACTCGGCGGCGTCGGCCGGGGCCGCGCCTCGCCCGAAGCGGCGGTCGATATAATCCTCGACCATCTTCCGGAACTCGTCGGCGATATGGGGGCCGCGCAGCGTCGCCGCCTTCCTGCCGTCGACGAAGACCGGCGCCGCCGGCTGCTCGCCGGTGCCGGGCAGCGAGATGCCGATATCGGC
>NZ_JAGRLA010000064.1 GCF_020442045.1 Bauldia sp.
CCTAGAATGGCGGAAACGCGTTTTGAGTCTCCGTTGCGTGCGTCATGAGCATCATCGCCATCCAATGCCCGAAGACCGGGCAGACGATCTCCACCGGTATCGAGGCCGACACGGCCACTTTCGAGACGATGCCCTTCGCCAATCACACGGTCGAATGCTGGGCCTGCGGCGGCTGGCATTCCTGGTCGCGGCGTTGGGCAACGCTGATCGACAACGACACACCGGAAGCAAAGCGCGCCGGCGTCCCTGTCCCGCGGTCTCCGGTGATCGCCTGATTCAGGTCCGGCCCTCCGGCGCCGCATTCGCCGAATTGACCTCCGGTTAACCTAATATTTTAATTGGAGTTTGAATGAATTTTGCCAGACTTTCCCATGCGAGCGGGTGCGGGAATCGCCTCGCGGCAAAAACGGGGAAAGGTGCTCATGTCAGAGGTCAATGCCGCGGGGATGATGGAATCACCCGCGCAGGCAGCGCAGGAAGAAGAGGAGATGCTCGCGCTCGGCCTCCATCACTGGAACCGGGGCGACGTCGTCGAAGCCTATAAGTGGCTGGTTCTTGCGGCCGGCTTCAACAATCCCTATGCCAGCATCCATGAGAAGGAGCTCCTGCGCGAGATGTCCGCCGACCAGGTCACCGAATCGCGGCGCCGTGCCAGCGCCGTCCGTACCGATGCCATTTCGATCAGTCCCATGGCCCTCGGTTCTCGCGGGAGTATGCCGGTCGATGCAATCGCCTAGGTTGCGAAAACGTTAACGTTTGGTGCACGCACGGGGTCGGGCAGGCCCACGTCTTCTACCCGGGCATTCCGAAGCGATACAGCGACCGGTCGCGATTGCCGACAGCGCAGCGAAGGAATGGCATTGGCGGGAGGACGATCGAGCCGTCCTCCCGGGATCAGCTATTCGATGACGACAACCCGAGTGCCGATCGGCGTCTTGTTGTAGACGTCGATGATGTGCTCGTTCAGCATCCGGATGCATCCTGAGGACGCATATTTGCCGATCGACTTCGGTGCGTTGGTGCCGTGGATGCGGTATTCGGAAAAGCCGAGATAGAGCGCGCGGGCTCCGAGCGGGTTGCCCGGACCGCCCTTGACCACCGTCGGCAGGGTCTTCCCCTCGGCCTTGGCGCGGGCGATCATGTCCTTGGGCGGCCGCCAGTCCGGCCACTCGACCTTCTTGCGGACCTTCATCGACCCTTCCCACTCGAAACCCTCGCGGCCGACGGCGACGCCGTAGCGGAGTGCCCGGCCCTGGCCGACGAGCAGGTAGAGATAGCGCTCGGAGTTGTCGACGATGATGGTCCCGGCCGGATAGTTGGAGCGGTAGAAGACCGGCGTGCGACGGAGGTTCCGCGCCAGCTGGTTCTCGCCCTTGAGTGGCGGGAGGTTGTTGAATTCATCGTCGGTATAGGTGACCGGCGGCGGCTTCTTGCTGAACAGGCCGGCATCGGATGGCGCGACCGATACGACCATGAGCGCGGCGGCCAGGCCAGCCGCGGCCAAGGCCGAAAATCTTCCGGACTTGATCTTCAATTAATGATCCTCACTTCACCTGTCTGCCGCCGGTCCGCGCCCCCCGGATACGACCGGTTCGACCAGCGACGAATAAAATATCCATGCCTTCCGGCGACCGGATGAGTCAACAGCACACACAGGCACCCCTCACCGCAACACCTTCAATCGGTTACAGCGATCGTTTGCCTGAAATCACTTCCCAAGGACTCGCGTTCCAGTCAAGTCACGAAAATGTGGCGAAGATGGCGCAAAGGGCCGTTTTCCGGGACGGCACACGCCCTTTTCCGGCAATGGCTCAACCACCGAGCGCCGCGCGATCGGCGATAGCCAGACTGTCCGGGTGACGTCGCAGCAGGGTCGCCGGCACCTCCGGTGAAATCCCGCCGTCGATCGTCCTTGCCAGGATGTCCCTTTTCGCCGCACCGCTGGCGATCAGGACCAACTTGCGGCTGGCCAGCAGGGTGCCGAGGCCGAGGGTGAAGGCGGTAGCCGGAACATCCGCCTCGCTTCCCCAATAGGCGGCGTTGGAGCGGATCGATTCCGGTGTCAGCGGCACCTGCCTGGCGCGGCTGTCGAAGGGACTGCCGGGTTCGTTGAAGCCGAGGTGTCCGTTCGGGCCGAGGCCGACGACGGCGAGGTCGACACCGCCATATTCGGCGATGCCGGCTTCGATGCGCTCAACCTCAGACGTGGCATCGGCCAAGGGATCGAAGGCGAGCACGGAATCGTCGGCGACGCCGATCGGATCGAGCAGTTCCTTCCGGAGCCAGAGAAGCAGCCGCCGGCGGTCGTTGCCGGCGATCCCGGCATATTCGTCGAGGGTGACGAAGCGGACCCGCGCGAAGTCCGCCGCGCCGGATCTCGCGGCGCGTACCAGCTCGCGGAAGAGGCCGAGCGGTGTGTTTCCGGTCGGCAGGACGAGCAGGGAATCGGGCTTCCCGCGGAGCTGGGCAAGGAGGATGTCGGCGGCCTTGCGGCTGAGGTCGGCATAGTCGGAGGCTTCGAGGATCTTCATGGTCGGGTCTCTTCTTCGCACCACAGCGAGGCGGCGCCGATCGCCCCGGCATAGGCGCCGAGCGTGCCGAGCCGGATCGTCAGGTCCCGCCGGAAATCGGCCGGGCAGGCGGCAAGCCAGGCACGGTCGATCGCAGCGCGGAGCGGCTCGCCGAGCGCCGTGACGCCACCGATCACCACGACCATCTCGAGATCGAGAATGAGATGGGCGTTGGCGATCGCCTGGCCGATCAGTCCGAAGACCTTGTCGAGCGAACCGGCGTCGCCGCCGCCGGCGCGCCAAGCGGTGAAAAGCTCGCCGAATTCGCGTCCGGCGCGTCGCGAAAGGCTGGCGGGCGCGGCGACGTCCTCGAAGGTCGGCCAGTCGCCGGCCTCGGGCGGGGCGACCAGATGCCAGACGCCGATCTCGCCGGCGCCGCCATGCGCTCCGGCCAGGATGCGGCCGTCGAGAAGGAGTCCGGCGCCGATTCCGGTACCGAGCGTCACGGTCATGGCATTACGGATGCCGCGCGCCGCGCCGGTCCAGGCCTCGCCGCGCATGGCGGCGCGCCCGTCATGCTCGATGCGGCAGGGAACGCCAAGGATGTCGGCGAAGGCCTGCGTAAGCGGCAGGCCGGCGAGGTTGGGGAGGTTGGTGCTGTCGGTCCGCATGGTGCCGTCCGGCTGGATGAGACCGCCGAAGGCGATGCCGACATGGTCCGGCGCCCTGCCGCCGCCGACCGCCGCCATCGCTTCCCTCGCGGCAGCGAAGAGCGTCTCGCGCGGGACACGTCCGCCAGCCGGCAGGGTCTCGCGGCCGATGATCCTGCCGGAGGCATCGACCGCCACGGCCTTGAGAGTCGTTCCGCCGATATCCAGTCCGAAATACAAGCCCGCGACCCTAGCGGCGGAATGCCTTGAGCCGGTCGATGCGCCGGCGGCCGTCTTCGGTTTCGCGCATGTTGAGGAAGTCGGTGAAGGTGAAGACGCAAAGACCGTCCGCGTCGCTGGCCTCGACGCCGTCGACCGAGCGGATGAACTCGTCGGTGGTGATCTCCTCGGCGCGCCCGCGGCCGGCATGCATGCCGTCGAGATAGAGCGCGCTGCCCTGCAGGGTGCACACGGTGGTGGCGCCATTGGCGCGCCGCTTGATGTCCGACCCGATGGCGCCCGGCCAGGCGGCGTCCCGCCTGAGGATCTGGTGATAGGACATCACCTCGAAGACATCCGAGACGGGCTCGAGCCGCGTCACGCTCTGGGCGAAGACCTCCTCGACCGCGTTGTCGAAGTCCTCGAGGAAGAAAGGCAGGGTGTTGATGGCGATCTTGATGTCGGGCTTGATCGCCGTGATCGCGTCGCGGATGCGCGAGACCGCCGCGACCGTCATGTCGCATTTCCAGTCGCGCCAGGCCGGCCGGTGTTTCCCGGCGATGATCTTCGCCGCGGCGACGGCATCGTCCGCCGGCAGGTCGATTCCGGTATCGGCGGAGAAGCGGGTGAGGGTTTCCCTGCCGTAGCAATAGTCCGACATCGTCGCCCGGTCGACATCCGGCAGCCAGATCTCCCAGAGGCCGGGCCAGCGGATGAAGCCGAGATGGACGCCATCCGGCTCAAGCGCGCCGACGGCGGGCTCCAGCATGCCGAGCTTGTGGTCGATATTGGGCTTCCGGTCGGGCGGCAGGCCGATGTACCAGTCGGTCTTTCCCTCGACCCGGCCGAACTGGTCGGTCGGCAGGAGATCGGGATGGCCGGCGATGAAGTTCGGATCGAAGCCGATATTCAGCGTGGCGAAATAGCTGATCCCGCGCGAGCGGAGCGCATCGCGGAAGGCGCGGTCGTCGAGCGTCGCGAAGCGTTCGGCCTCCTCCGGCGTGATCTCGCTCTCGATCGCGCTGTCCTGCATCGGCAGCAGGCGGCTTTGCGCCATGACATAGGTGACGCCCATCCCGGCGAGGATATCGGCGGCCTCCTCCGGCCCGAGTCGGAAGCGGGTGTACCAGACATTGTCGTAGATCTTCATTCCGACTCGTGGGTCGAGCATGGGTCGGCGCGCCCTCTCTGCTGGGATCGATGCGGAAGGTGCCGGCCGGGACGGCTCCCGGCCGACGCTGGCTCAGGCGCCGAGACTACCACTCGCCCTTGAAATCGCCGACATTCTCGGCGGTGATCTTGGGCATCGGGATGATGTTCCGCTTCTCCGGCAGGCTCTCGCCATTCGCCAGCATGATGGCGAATTTCAGCGCCTGCTTGGCGTCGGTCGTCGGAGACTGGTCCATCGTGCCGTACATCAGGCCGTCGCGGATGGCCTTCAGCCCGTCGATGGTGCCGCCGGTGCCGACGACCTTGATGTCACCGCGCCCGGCGGCCTTGAACACCTCGGCCGCGGCGGCGCCCGTGTTGTCGTCCTGGGCGAAGACGCCGACCATGTCGTCGCCATAGGCGGTCAGGAATGCCTGGGCGACGTCCTTGGCCTTGACCGGATTCCAGTCGGCGGTCTGGGCGCCGAGGATGGTGATGCCGGATTTGAGCTCGGCGAGGCGGTCCTTCAGGCCCTGGGTGCGGAGCAGGGTCGTGCTCTGGCCGGGCGAGCCCTCGATGATCGCGATGCCGCCCTTGCCACCGAGGGAGTCGTTGAGGAGCTCGGCGGCGATGGCGCCCTGGACATAGTCGTCCGGACCGGAATAGCCGGCGAGCAGCGCCTGGCCCGGCTCGGCCGGTTCGTTGGAGACGGCGAGGATCGGAATGCCGGCGTCATGGGCCTTCTTGAGAGCCGGGATCACGGCATTGCCGTCGAGCGAGGTCACCAGCAGGACGTCGACGCCGCGATTGACGAGCGAGTTGATATCGCTGCTCTGCTTGGCGATGTCGCCGTCGGCGCTGAGCGTCACGACCTCGACGCCGTCCATGTCCGCCGCCGCCGCCTCGAGCGCGTTGGTGACCGCTGCGATATAGGGCCAGCCAAGGTTCGGCTGGGAGTGCCCGATGACGATGTCTTCCGCCGAAGCGGCGATCGGAGCGGCGAGAAGTCCCGACGCGACGGCCGCGGCGCCAATTAGTCTGGTCACAGCAAACATTGTTTTCGTTCCTCTTTCGGTTCCACTCTGATGGCCGGTTCGCCGGCCCGGCGGCCTGATCGGGTTTCTCAGCGCGGCCGCAGGCGCATGAGCATGCCGTCCGTGACCACGAGGGCGAACAGCAGCCCGCCGATGGTCATGCGTTGGTAGTAGGACGGCACCCCGAGAATGTTCATGACGTTGACGAGACACCCGATGAAGAGGAGTCCCACGAAGGCTCCGGCGACGGATCCCTCGCCGCCGCGCAGGCTCGCGCCGCCGATCAGCGCCGCGGCCGCCGCCGTCAGCGGCGTCGACTCGCCGATGATCGGCGAGCCGGTGCCGAGGCGCGCGGCAAGCAGCAGGCCGGCGATGCCGGAGAGCGATCCCGAGATGACGTAGCATTGCGTCTTGAGGAGCTGGACGCGGAGGCCCGACATGGCGGCGGCGCGCTCGTCGGCGCCGACGGCGTAGACGTGGCGGCCCCAGGGCCGGGTGTTGAGGAGGAGATAGGCGAGCGCGATGACCGCGATCAGCGCCATGAAGGCATAGGGCACCGGGTAGCCGCCGCCGAGCGCCAGGAAGGTGTCGTCGAGGCTGACGACGGGGCGCGTGTCGGTATAGGCGAGGACCGCGCCGCGCACCATGACCATCATCGCCAGGGTCGCGATGAACGGGTTGATCCGGAGCCGGGTCACCAGCAGGCCGCTGAGCGTGCCCGACACACCCCCGAGCACCGCAGCCCCGACGGCCGAGACGACGATCCCGTAGGGCAGCAGCACGACGGCGGCGACGCCGCCCATCGCCATGACCGCGCCGACCGAGAGGTCGAAGCCGCCGGCGATCATGACGATTGTCATGCCGACGACGACGATCCCGTCGGTCGACACCGCCTCGGCCAGTGTCCGCAGGTTGCCGACCGACCAGAAGCCGTTGACGAAGGTGGCGACGATCAGCAGCGGCACCAGCGGCGGCTTGACGAAGAGGCGGATGAAGATGGGTGAGGCGAGCGCGTTCATGCCGCTAGGCTCCGCCCCGCCGCCACGAGTAGAAGGCGACCGCCCCGGTCAGCACCATGCCCTGGACGAGGAGCTGGATCGGGTACTGGTAGTTGAGGATCGTCATCACATTGGTGATGACGGCGATGACCAGGATCGCGCCGGCCGTGTCGGCGGGCCGCCCGACGCCGCCGGAAAGGCTGGTGCCGCCGAGGACGACGGCCGTCAGCGCCGGAAATTCGTAACCGCCGATCGCGGTCGGATCGAGATGGCCGACCAGCGAGGCGATCAGCACGCCCGACGTCGCGGCCAGGACGCCCGAGATGACGTAGGTGGCGATACCGATCCTGGCGACAGGAATGCCGGCGCGGGTCGCCGCCTCGACATCGCCGCCGATCGCATAGATGTGGCGGCCGAAGACGGTCTGGCTCATGACGATGGCGAGCGCGGCAACCAGTGCCGCGAAGACGAATACCGGCAGCGGGACGCCAAGTGGCCGCGCATGGGTCAGGGCGGTGAAGGTCTCGCCGATCGCATCCGCGCGGACATGCTGGCCGGAAACCAGAGCAAGCACCGCGCCGATGACGAGGAATTGCATGCCGATGGTCGCGACGATGGAATTGGCGCCGGCGCGGTAGACGGCGAGCCCGTTGACGGCGCCGATGCCGGCTCCGATCAGCAGCGGCACCGCGATCGCAACCGCGATGCCGACGCCGCCATCCGGACCGAGGAGAAGCGCGACCACCGCGGCCATCATCACCGTCGCCCCGGTCGACAGGTCGAACTCGCCGCCGACCAGGACGACGGTCATCCCGAGCGCGACGATGCCGGTGATGACGCCCTGCTGGAGGACCGCCGCGACGTTGCCGGGGGACAGGAACCGGTCGGAGATCAGGGCGGCGATGACGATCACCACCACCAGGACCAGCCATATCGGCGTCACCACGTCGGTGACATGGACCCGGCGGCGGGGGAGGACCGCCTCGCTCATGGCCCGTCGCCGTCGGCGGGCGCGAGCTTCCGTCCGCGGATGATCATCTCGACCACCTCGTCCTCGTCGGATTCCTCGGCCCGGACCTCGCCGACCAGCTCCCCGTTCTTGAGCACGACGATGCGGTCGGACAGGCGCATGACGTCGCGGACGTCGTGACTGATGAGCAGGATGCCGATCCCCTGATCGCGCAGCCGCTGGATCAGCGCGGCGACCTGCGCGGTTTCGTGGGGACCGAGCGCCGCGGTCGGCTCGTCCATGATCAGGACGCGGACGTTGAAATGGATGGCGCGGGCAATGGCGATCGCCTGGCGCTGGCCGCCGGACATCTGCCGCACGGGCCGCTCGATATCGGTGAAATTGGGATTGAGGTCGACAAGGGCGGCAGCCGCCTCCTCCGCCATCCGCCTCTTGTCGAGGAAGCCGAGTGACGTGCGCAATTCGCGGCCAAGGAAGAAGTTCGACGGTGCGTCGAGATTATCGGCAAGCGCCAGCGTCTGGTAGATCGTCTCGATCCCGTGGCGGCGCGCGTCATTCGGGGAATGGAAATGGACCGGCGATCCGTCGACCTTGATCTCGCCGGACGTGGGCGGATAGACGCCCGACAGGATCTGGGCGAGGACGGACTTGCCGGCACCATTGTGCCCGAGCAGCGCCACCACCTCGCCGGCAAAGACGGAAAGGTCGACGCCCTTCAGCGCGTGAACGCCGCCGAAATTCCTGGTGATATTCACCATCTCAACGAGTGGATTGGCGGCCAAGGCATCTCTCCCCTTCACCCACAGCGTAAGCGGCAAGGCGGGCAAGAGTCAATAAATCAAGTTCATTGTTTTATTTTAATGCGCTATTCGTGGCCGATGCTCGACCAGACCAACCCCCTCGGCCCGGCGGCCAGCACGGTGCGGCATGTGGGCCGGCACAACCGGCGAGTCATCCTTCATGCCCTCAGAGTCCATGGGAACCTGTCGCGGGCCGAACTCGCCCGGTTCACCGGACTGACGCCGCAAGCCGTCGCCAATATCGTCGATACGCTGATGACCGCCGGCCTGGTCCGCGAGGCCGGGCGCCGCAAGGCGCAGCGCGGCCAGCCGCCGATCGCCATCGAGATCGCCAATGACGGCGGATATGCGGTCGGGGTGCTGATCGATGCGACCTCCTTCCATGCGGTCGCCGCGGGCATTGGCGGCGAGCTGATCGAGATGCGGGAGGGTCCGGTTCCGGATGCGATCGAAGCGGACTGGCTCGACTTCGTTGCCGGCATCCACACCGAATTCGGCGTCCGTTTCGGCGCCGATCGGTGCCTCGGGATCGGCCTCGTCACGCCCGGCCCCTTCGATATCGACTGGCCCGGCGTGCCGACTCCCGGCGCGATACCCCAGCTCCAGGTCCGTGGAATCGCCGACCAGCTTGCCGCCAGGACCGGGACGGAGGTTCTCCTCGAAAACGATGCCTATGCCGCGGCGCTTGGCGAGAAGCTCTACGGCCAGGCGACCGAGTTCTCGGACTTCTTCTATATCTATGTCGGCGAAGGCGTCGGCGGCGGCATCGTCATCCGCGGCGAACCCTATCGCGGAACGCGCGGCAATGCCGGCGAATTCGGCCATCTCATCGTCGATCCCAACGGACCGCAATGCTATTGCGGCAACCGCGGATGCCTCGGCGAATACCTGTCGCTCCGTTCGATGCGAGATTTCCTGCGCGATGCCGAGGCGGCGGGCGAAGACCGGGACCGCGCGATGGATCGCTGGGTCGCCCGCGCATCGGATGCGCTGTCGGTCGGGATTGCGGGGATCGAGAACCTCTTCGATCCCGAGATCGTGGTGATCGGCGGCGCCGCGCCGGTGCCGCTGCTCGAACGGCTGGCCGGCGAACTCGGCGAGCTCCGCGCATCCGTCAGGCAGGATGTCGGCCGCCAGCGACTCCGCGTCAGCGCGCTTGGCGAGAGAAGCGCCGCGCTCGGCGCATCGGCGCTGCCGATCCTCGCCGCGATCAACGTTTAGAAGGCGTGAGCTTTCAGAAGGTTGTCCGTTCGGAGCCGGGCGCTGCCCGACGTGCCGAGGTCGGTTTCGCGACGAGAGATACCTAGCTGTCCCGCTTTTTCGGAACGTCGTTGATCCCGTCGGCGTCGGGCATCTGGCCGTAGCTCATCTTGCGCATCTGCTCGATCACCCTGTCCATCTCCTCGTTGGAGAGGATCGGCGGATCGCCGAGGGTCAAGGCCTGCACATAGAGCCGCGACAGCGTTTCGACCTCCCGGCCGAGAGCGAGGGCGCTTTCCATCGTCTTGCCGAGCGCGATCTGGCCATGCTGGCCGAGCAGGCAGGCGAGCCGTCCCTCCAGCGCTTCCAATGCATTGTCGGAAAGCTGCTGGGTGCCGAAGGTCGCATAATCGGCGACCCGGATGTCGTAGCCGCCGGCGACGCCGATCATGTAGTGGAAGGCGGGGATCGGCTTGTAGTGGACGGCGAGCGTCGTCGCGTAGATCGAATGGCAATGGAGGACGACGTCGATATCCGGACGGTGCTTGAGGATGTCGCGATGAAAGCGCCATTCCGACGACGGCCGGAGCTGGCCGGCATAGCCGCCGTCGAAGTCCATCTCGACGATGTCCCCGGCTTCCATGCGGTCATAGGGGAGCGAGGAGGGCGTGATCAGAAAGCCGTTCTCGATCCGCTGCGAGATATTTCCGGCGGTGCCCTGGTTTATGCCGCTGGCATTCATCTTGCGGGCAATGTCCACCATCTCATGGCGGAGGTCGCGGTTGGTGAGTTCGCTCATGTCTCGGGTCTCTTTCAGTTGGCGTGGTTGGCTTCGGCGCGTTCGCGCCATGTCTGGCGATAGGCCGCAAGCCCGGCGATGGTGATATCCCGCGCGGTTTCGACGGTGACCGGAGCCAGCCCGGTCCGGCGCGGGTGGTCGGCGAGCAGGGCGGTGCCTGATGCGGTACCGTAGGCGTCGGTATTGAAAAGAACTTTCCGGCCAGGCTTCAGCGCCGACACCAGAGCGGGGTAAAGCGGGTCCTTGGCGAAGCTGCCGTCAAGGACGATCGTGCCATCGGCGCCAAGCCGGTCGAGGCAGATGTCGGTGAGAAGCGAGACATAGAGCAGCGCCAGCGCGTGCCGGGCTTCCGGGGTTTCGGGCTCGGGGCCCGTGACGCGGCCCTTCATGGCGCTGCCCGGGAAGACGCCATCCTGCTCGACGAAGGACGGGAGCGCCATGGTGCGGTTGGCGATGAGCTTTTCGATGGCGGTTTCGTTGACGGAGGTGTCCAGCGTCCGGCCCGCGATCAGCGCGAATTCTCGGCCGCCCATTGCAAGAATGCCCGAGAGCTCGCGACCGTCGACATCGAGATTCCGCGTCACATAGCCCTGCTCGTAGCCGCTGTCCGGCGCCGCGCCGTCGCTCAAGCCGACGATCCAGGTGCCGGTCGAGATCAGTGTCAGGTCGGTCAATCCCGCCTGCTGGTAGCGGTAGAAGTTGGCGGTGGAATCGTGGATGCCGCACAGGATTTCGATGTCGGCGGGAAGGTCGAGGTCCCGTGCCAGCCGGGGCCGGATCGTCCCGACCGGTTTCCAGGCCGGCGCCAGCGGCGGTATCAGGTGCTGCCAGCCGCGATCCCGCACGATATTCGAGAAGGCGCGCCGATCGAAATCCCAGAGGTGCGACTGGGCGGCAAGGTAGGTGTATTCGCTGGCGCCGTTGCCGGAGAGGCGGAAGGCCCAATATTGCGGACCACCAAGGAACCAGCGGGCGCGCGCCACCGCTTCCGGCCACTCGGTCTCCAGCCACAGGAGCTGGCGCGCCATGTGCGCCGCGCCGGGCATCAACGGGCTGCCGAGCGCGCGGAAAGAGGCGACCGACCCGACATGGGACGCGGTGACCGCCTCCGGCACCTCCGCCTCGTAGTCGACCATCGGCATGACCAGTCCGTCGTCGTCGACCAGCGCGCCGGCCGAGCCATGCCCGGTGGCAACGATCGCGCCGATGTCATGACGGCGAACGAGAGCCGGCAGCTCATCGAGCAACCAGGCATCGATACGCCTGGTGTCGACGTGCAGATAAGGCGGCGGCGCTCCCGGCCCGTTTGCCAGCGACACCGTTTCCAGAAGCTTGCCGTCGCGCGAGGCCGCCGTCAGCTTGACGTTGGTCTTTCCGACATCGAGGACCGCAACAGTCGTCAAGACCTCTTCTCCCGCGTTGTCCGCGTCGTGCCCATCGCAGCATTCCTCATTGTCGACCCAGCGCGAGCCGTCGCCAGCCAAAGCGGATCACCATCACGGCGATGAGGAACAGCCCCCATACCGCGGTCGTCAGATGCTGGTTCGCGCCGATGAGATTGAGCCCCGACGACAGGACCTGGAGGATCAGCAGCGCCAGCACGACCGGCACCGCCCGGCCAAAGCCACCGAACGGATCGACACCGCCGAGGAAACAGGCGAGCACCGTGATCAGAAGGTAGGCTTCGCCGTGGCCGACACGGACGGAATTGAAGCGGGCGACCATGATGATCCCGGCGATCGCGCACATCAGCCCGGACAGGGTGTAGATCAGGGTCAGCGTGCGCCTGGTCGGGATGCCGGAATAGCGCGTTGCCTCGATGTTGGAGCCGAGCATGTAGATGGAAAAACCATGGCGGGTGCGACCAGCAAAGGGCTGGATTGTTCTGCACAATCGATGTAGCAATCTTGGCCGAGAATTCGCATCCCTGTCAAGGGAGCGCGCAGGCGCGGCCACCGGACAACCGCCGTGAGATGAAGAAGAAGCAGAAATCGAACGGCAAGACGACGATCTACGACATCGCCCGATCGACCGGTGCGTCACCTTCGACGGTCAGCGCGGCGCTCAGCGGTACGTGGCGAAGCCGCCGCATCAAGGAGAGCACGGCGCTGGAGATTCAGCGTCTTGCCGAGGAGCAGGGTTACACCACCAACATGCAGGCGCGCGGGCTTCGCAAGGCCCGTTCCGGTCTCGTCGGCATGGTGCTTCCCGCTCACTTCAACCGGTTCTACGCCGCCATGTCGCAGATCTTCGAGGCGCATGTCCGCACCCGCGGCATGTGCCCGGTGGTGGTCAGCACCCTCCGCGAGCCGGAAGAGGAGCGGCGCACGGTCGAGACGCTGATTTCCTATGCGATCGAATCGCTGCTGATCGTCGGCGCCACCGACCCGGACGCGCTTTCGGACATCTGTACCGCCGTGAACCTCAAGCATGTCAATGTCGACCTGCCCGGAACGAAGGCACCGTCGGTGATCAGCGACAATTACAGCGGCGCCCGGCAACTCACCCATGAAATCCTCAAATCGATGCCGAAATCCGACGACCCGGTGCGCGGTCGGCCGTATTTCATCGGCGGCGCGACCTGGGATTTCGCCACCGCCGAGCGCATCCGCGCCTTCAAGGACGTCATCGCAACCGAATGCGGCTATTCGGCCGATGAACTCATCCTCGCCCAGAGCTACGATCCCGATGCTTCGGCCACCGATGTGCGGATGCTGTGTGAACGGATCGGTGGGCTGCCGACGGCGTTGTTCATCAATTCGACCTTCTCTTTCGAAGGGGTCCTGAAGTATTTCTCGACGCTGCCGGCGGAGGCCTTCAACAACATCGTCGTCGGTTGCTACGACTACGATCCCTTCGCCTCTTTCATGCACTTCCCGGTGATCATGGTCCGCCAGAACGTCGACAGGCTCGTCGAGGAAGCCTTCCGGATCATCGAGGGCGACGTGGACGGCGCACCATGCCTGCAGATCGAGCCCGAGCTCATCCGTCCAAGGACGCTTTCGACCAGCCCCAGCGAGACGTTCCACCACAACATGACCAGGTAGGCGGGCGGGACCGGCTCCCGGACGGATCGCCCGCCACGTTCCTTGCGCCGGCGCCTCGATCGGCCGATGCGGGCAAGGGTATCGATGACGCCGCCGGCGGCGAACCGGTCGCTCCGCCTGTATTCGAAGCCCCCGAGCCGGGCGCGCTCGAAGGTGCCGAGATTGCGCTCCCGCGTGTCCCCGGATTCGCCGCCTCGGCGCCAGCGTGAAATGGGATCAATCCAGGATGGCGTTGGCGAGGTCGCCGTCGACGATCAGCCGGTTGACGAGACCGGTGCGCAGGATGGCGCGCAGAGCATCGCATTTCGACATGCCGGCCGCCAGGAGGATGAGGTCGCGCTCGCCGATCGTCTCCAGGGGAATGCTCGGCGTGCGGCGGTTTAGACGGCTGGCGACGAGTTGCCCCTCGGCGTCGAAGAACTTGCCGAGCATGTCGCCGACCGCGCCGGCGGCGATCAGGTCCTCGATCTCCGCATCGCCGATCAGGCCGTAGCGATAGATGAAGGACTCGCGGGAGCAGAGGCCGAAGCTCGATATGTAAAAGTCGGCGGACGCGCCGATCGCCAGGGCCTCACGGACGATCGACTGGCTCATCACCACGTCGAAGTCCCGCTCGGAATCGACGAGATAGGGTGTCGGCAGGACATAGGCCTCGCCACCGCAGGCCTGCGCCAAAGCGTGCACCATCTCGAACGGGTTGGAGCGGGCGGTCCGGCTGAGGGACCCCATCAGCGAGACGAACCGGGCCTCCGGCCTCGACGTCGCCGGGAACGCGTTGACCAGGGCCGCGACCGTGCGGCCCCAGCTCAGGCCCACCGTCACGTCCTCCGTCCCCTGCAGGCGCCGGCTCAGAAAACCGGCTGCGGCGACGCCGACCGCGCGCCTGGCGGTGTCCTCGTCGTCGGGCCCGTCGCCGGCAAGTGGCGGCGTGACGATGCACTCGGTCAGGCCAAATCTCTCCGAAAGACGTTCGGCGATCTCCAGCGTTTCACTTGATCTCTGGTCGAGGGAGATCTTCACGATGCCGCGGTCGCGGGCCTGGGCAAGGAGCCGCGTGATCTTGAACCGCGACAGCTTCACACGTTGCGCGATTTCCTCCTGGTTCAGTCCGGCCACGTAGTAGAGCCAGGCGAGCCGAACGATCAGACTGTCATCGCTTCCTGCATTCGCATTCGTCATTCGCTGTCCGCAATTTGGTCAGATGCCTGATTGACCAGGCCTGACAGGTCCGTCACAATCAAATGTGCAACTAGTGCACGTTGGTGCAAGGCCCGTCGGCACGCCGACTTGTTGGACCAGAGGGGTTCTCATGCAACGCAAACACTCTCGCCATACCGGGCATCTCGCTCGTTCCACGCGGCTGGTAGGTTTCGCGGCCGTTGCCGCGGTTGGACTGTCGGTTGCGAATGCCGCTTACGCCGAAATCGACTGGATGCAGCAGAGCGGTAGCAAGATCAACCTTCTCCTCATCTCCCATCCATTCGTCGATTCACTGAAGCCGCTCCTGCCGGAATTCACCGCGAAGACCGGCATAGAGGTCACCTTCGAGGAACTCGCCGAGCAGCCAGGCTTCGAGAAGCTGCTGGCCGACCTGTCGTCGGGGACCGGAACCTACGATGCCTTCATGACATCGCCGCTCAACAACTGGCAGTATGCCACGGCGGGCTGGCTAGAGGCGCTCGACGGCTTCATCGACAATCCCGCACTTACCGATGCCGAGGCTTACGATATCGGCGACTTCGCTCCCGGCATCCTGGCCTCCGGTCGCTGGACCCGCGAGCCGATGAAAGGCATCGGGGAAGGATCGCTCTGGGGCCTGCCGATCAACTTCGAGACCTACCAGCTCGCCTATCGTCCGAGCATCCTGAAGGAACTGGGCCTCGAGGTGCCGCAAACCTATGCCGACCTCCTGGCGATGGCGCCGAAGCTCAAGGCCGAGGGCCCGAATGGTGCGATCTACGGGATCATCACCCGCTTCGACAAATACTGGGACCTGCCCTACCTGACCTTCGGCACGATGCTCCAGTCCTATGGCGTCGAGATGGTCGACGAGGAAGGCAACCTGCAGATCTGCTCGCCGGAGAGCATCGCCGCCACCACCGACTTCGTCGAGCTGATCCGGACGGCATCGCCCGAGGGCGCCGGAGCCTTCACCTGGGACCAGGCCATGCAGGGCTTCGCCTCGGGCCAGTACATCATCTCGCTCGACGAGGCGAACCTGTTCGCCCCGGTCTACGAGGATCCGTCGCAATCGGCGATCTCCGACGACGTGGGCTATGCGCCTACCCCACTCGGACCCGACGGCAAGCGCTCCGCCGGCGCATGGGTCTGGTCGATGTCGATGAACTCGGCCTCCAAGAACAAGGACGCCGCGTGGCTCTTCCTCGAATGGCTGACCTCGAAGGAAACCATGATCAAGACCCACCTCGGCGGCAACATGAACCCGGTCCGGGCGTCTGCCTGGGCGAATCCGGACGTGGCCGCGCTGGTCGAGAGCTGGGGCGAGCATCCCGGCCAGTACCGCGAGGTCGCCGAAGAAATGGCCAAGGTCGCCGGCGTCAACTTCCCGCCCCACCCGGAGCTGACCCGCATGCTCGACCGCTGGGCCGAGGCGATCCAGCAATCCTACTTCGACAACGGCAATGTCGAGGAGAATCTCTGCGCCGCGCAGGCCGACGTTGCGCGGATGCTGGGCAACTAGGGCCCGATAGCGGCAAGACCCGACGGGGCCGGAGACATTCCGGCCCCGTCCAAGGGATCTTTCGGACGATGAGCGGACACGACGTAGAGGCATACCGGCGGGGATGGCGGGCGCGGCTGACCTATTGGGGGATGCTGGTGCCCGCCCTCGTCATCCTGTTCTCTTCGCTCTATCCGTTCCTGCAGGGCATCCTGACGTCGCTGACCAACCGGAAGCTCTATCTCCAGACCGAGGACTTCATCGGCCTCGGCAACTTCGAAACCCTGATCCACACCCCGCTCTTCTGGACCGCCCTCGGCAACACGCTGATCTATGCGGTCCTGGTGGTGGTCATCCAGATCCCTCTCGGTCTCGGCTTCGCGCTCCTGCTCGACGTGCCAAGCCGCGTGCGCTCCTTCTTCCGCACCACGGTCGTGCTGCCGCTCCTCGTCCCCCCGGTCGTCGCCGGACTGATGTGGAAGACGATGATGCAGCCGCAGAGCGGTGTCCTGAACTGGCTTCTGCAGGCGGTCGGCCTGCCGCCCTTTTCGTGGCTCACCGATCCGTCGACCGCGTTGATCTCGGTGGTGCTGATCGACGCCTGGGTGTTCACGCCATTCGCCGTCATCATTTTCATGGCGGGGCTGCAATCCGTGCCTCCGGAGATCGAGGAGGCCGGTCGTGTCGACGGCGCCAATGCCTGGCAGATATTCCGTCTGATCCGACTTCCCTGGCTCGTCCCCTACATCGTGCTGGTGGCGCTCTTCCGCGTTGCGGATTCGCTGAAACAGCTCGAGATCATCTACGCGACCACCCGCGGCGGTCCCCTCAACGCCACCCGCACGCTGCACATCATGGCCTACGAGGAAGCCTATCGCTGGTCCAATCTCGGCCGGGCCATGGCGATCGTCTTCGTGTTGTGGCTCATCTGCTACCTGATCAGCGGCCTGCTCCTGGCGCTGTGGCAGAAGCAGGAAAAGGCGCGCTATGCGGTCTAGTCTCACCGCCCGCAAGACCGCCCGCACGGCGCTGCTCACCATCGGCTATGTGCTGATGGCGTGCTTCGTGCTGTTCCCGATCGTGTGGATCCTGATGATGTCGTTCAAGCAGTTCGGCGACATCATCGCCTATCCGCCGCGCTTCCTGTTCTCGCCAACGCTCGACAATTACGAGCAGATCCTGTTCGGTTCCGAGGCCGAGCAGGCCGCGGGCCAGATGCCCAATTTCCTCGGTAACCTGATCAATTCGATCATCATCTCCGGCGGCGCGGTGATCGTCTCGACCCTGATCGGCGTTCCCGCGGCCTTTGCACTGGCGCGCGGGGCGCTGCTCGGTGCCGTCCACGTCCGCTTCACGGTGCTCTCGTTCCGGTTCGGGCCGGAGCTCGCGATCATCCTGCCGCTCTTCCTGATCTACAAGCAGATCGGCCTCTACGACAGCTACGTCGGCATGATCCTGGTGCACCAGCTGATCACGCTGCCGCTGGTCATCCTGATCACCACCGGCTTCTTCCGCGAAGTACCCGTGGAGATCGAGGAGGCGGCCGTCCTCGATGGCGCCGGCATCTGGTCGACGCTGATCCGGGTCCTGGTGCCGACCGTCATGCCGGGGATCGCCAGTGCCATGATCATCGCCTTCATCTTCTCGTGGAACAACCTGGTCTTCGGTCTGGTGCTCGCCGGCGGCGAGACCCGCCCGGTGACCATGGGCATCCTCCAGGCGATGACCTTCGACCAGATCCGCTGGGGTCAGATGGCGGCTGCCGCCATGGTCGCGGCGGTGCCGGGCATGATCGCGGCCGTCTGGTTCCAGAGCCGGATCATCCGAGGTCTCACGCTCGGAGCGGTGAAATGAGCAGCCTCGATCTCCTGTCGATCGGCTCGTGGACGGTCTTCGACCACATCCTGCGTATGGAGCGGCTGCCCGCGGATGGCGAAACCGTGCCGCTCGACATGCCGATCGGCGCGATCGACACCATCCACTACGGCGACTGCAGCGCGAATATCGCCGCCGCCGCGGCGCGCCTCGGCCTCAAGACCGGCCTTGCCATGGTGGTCGGTGATGACTTCGAGACCTCAGGTTATCGCGCCCATCTCGAGATGCTTGGCGTCGACATATCCCCGATCGAGATCCGCGCCGGTGAACGCTCGGGTCACAGCTTCAATTTCTTCGATCGCGCCAACGGCAGCTTCTGCGTCTCCCACCTCGGCATCGCCGCCGACCAGTCCGGCTTTCGTGCGCCGCTCGACCGGGTTGCCGCCGCGCGGGCGCTGGTGGTGAGCGAGATGTTCTCGCCCTACACGCTCTCGGCCATCGAGCATGCCAGGGCGCACGGACGGCTTACCGCGATTAACGGAATGGTGGCGACTGCGCGCGAGCTCGCCGAGCGTTTCCTTGCCGCCGCCGACATCCTGTTCCTGAGCCGGGGAGAGGCGGCCGATCTCCTGGAGGCCCGGGGCTTCGACGATCCGTCCGGCGTGCTGGCGCTCGGCCCGCGCCTGGTGGTTGTCACCGAAGGAAGCGCGGGAAGCCTGTGGTACGAGGCGGACGGCGTGACCCGGGTGCCCGCCGTATCGACGACCCGCTTCGTCGACTCCACCGGGGCCGGCGATTCGTTCGTGGCCGGCGCCCTGTTCGGCCTGCTTCGCGGCATGCCCGTCGCCGCCGCCGGCCGCTGCGCGGCCACGGTCGCGAGCTTCGTGGTCGAGGCGTGGGGCTGCCAGACCAACCTGCCCGTCGAGGCCGAGATGCGCGAGCGCTACCGCGCCGCTTTCGGAGAGCTGACCCTGCCATGAGAGTAATCGACGCCCATATGCACTACGGCACGGACCGCAACGTCGCGGCTCATACCTGCGTGCCCTACCTGATCACCGGCGAGCCGGAGAGCGTCATCCGCCTCCTCGACGAGGAGAACGCCTCCCATGGCGTCCTCTTCCCGCACGACCGGCGTATGAGCCCACCCTGGGACGCCGACTACGACAAGGCCAATGCCCAGGTCGGCGAGGCGGCCCGCCGCTACCCGGACCGCATCGTCGGCGTCGCCCGGATCGACCCGACCTTCGGCGCCGAGCACACCACCAACCTGATCGAGCGCTATGTCGGCGAATGGGGCTGCCGCGGCCTCAAGCTGGTCGCCGGCTACGACTTCTACCGGCCCAACGACATGAAGGTGATGGGACCGCTCCTCGACTGCGCCGAGAAGCATGACCTCACCGTCCTCTTCCATTCCGGTGACGCGCCGCGCGACCTGCCCTACCTGCAAGCCCAGGCGGCCAAGGCCTATCCGAAGGTCCGCATCGTGCTCGCCCATATCGGCATGCATTCCTTCCTGTGGGAGGCGATCCTCGCCTGCCAGGAATACCCCAATATCTTCGTCGACATGTCGCAGGCCTATCCCTTCGACATCATGACCTTCATCCGCAACGTCTCGGTCGACCGGCTGCAATACGGCACCGACGTTCCCTATCAATCGCCAGAGGTCGAGCAGCTCAAGCTGAAGGTGATCGGACTCAGCGACGAGGAGCTTGAAAAAGTGTTCTGGCGAAACGCCGCCCGCATCTGGCGGATCGACCGGACAAGCTGAGAAGCCAGGAGACAGAATCAATGGAAAACCGAGTCGAAAGCGGGATGCTGGAACGGCTGTTCGGCGTATCGAAGCCGATCATCGGCATGATTCACGTGCGGCCCTTGCCCGGCTCGCCTCGCGGTCGGAACGCCGACCTCGAGGCGGCCTATGTCCACGCCGTCGACGAGGCGAAGCGCCTCGAGGATGGCGGCATCGACGGCCTCCTGCTGGAGAATGCCGGCGACATCCCCTTCCTCAAGCCCGAGGAGATCGGCTTCGAGACGGTAGCGGCGATGACCGTGATCGGTGACCGCATCCGCCGCGCGACGAAGCTGCCCTTCGGCTTCAACATCGTCGCCAATGCCGCAAGGGCATCGATCGCCTGCGCGCGGATGAGCGGCGGCAGCTTTGTCCGCGTGAACCAGTGGGCCAACGCCTACGTCGCCAACGAGGGCCTGGTGGAAGGCGCCGCTGCCCAGGCGCTCCGCTACCGCTCGCTGATCGACGGAAACGGCATCGCGGTCATGGCCGACGTTCATGTCAAGCACGGCAGTCACGCCATCGTCGCCGATCGCGAGGTAGCCGAACAGGCCCGCGACGTGGAGTTCTTCGACGCCGACATCCTCATCGCCACGGGATCACGCACCGGTCACGCGACGGCGCCGGGCGAGCTGGATGCGGTCCGGGCGGGCTCGGACCTGCCGGTGCTCGTCGGAAGCGGCCTCAACGCGGAAAACGCGGCCGACCTGATGCGGATCGCCGACGGTGCGATCGTCGGGGTCTCGTTCAAGGATAGCGGCAAGATGTCCGGCTCCGTCAACGTGCCGAAGGTGCGGGCGCTGATGGACGTGATGGCGGCGATCCGGAAAGGATGAATACCGCCGCCGCCGTGAGGCGTTGGTCAACGCGACCCCGCGGGGATTGAAGATTGGCAGGCGTCTCAATCCCCGAGAGGGCCGACCGAGGCGAGCCCGGCGGTACTCGATCGCCGAAGGCTCCACGTTCGGAATAAGGCAATCCGCCGTCGGCGGTGCCTTGGCTCAGCTCATCCAGTTGCCGCCGTCGACGTTCAGCGTCTGCGCGACGATGTAGTCGGCGTCGGCCGAGGCCAGGAAGACGGCCGCGCCGGCCATGTCCTCCGGCGTGCCCATGCGGCCGAATGGCACCGCCTCGCCGACCAGCCGCTTCTTTTCGCCGATCGGCCGGTTTTCGTATTTGGCGAACAGCGAATCGACCACGTCCCACATTGGCGTATCGACCACCCCCGGCGCGATGGCGTTGACGTTGATGCCACTCTTGATCAGCTCCAGAGCGCAGCTCTGGGTGATGGAGATCACCGCGGCCTTGGTCGCGCAATAGATCGCGACATTGGCCTCGCCGCGTCGTCCCGCCTGGCTTGAGAAATTGATGATCTTGCCGCGCTTGCCGGCCGCGATCATCTGCGCGGCGATCACCTGCGTGGTGAAGAGGAGGCCACGGACATTGATGTCGAACTGGCGGTCGAAATGGTCCTCGCTGATCTCGGCGAGCGGCGCCATGCCGAAGACCGCGGCACCGTTGACCAGGATGTCCGGTGCGCCGACGCTATCCATGACGGCCTCGCCCATTTCCTGGATGGACGACAGCCTGCTCACGTCGACCGAGACCGCACTGGCCCGTTCGCCGATCGCCTTCGCGGTCTCCTGTGCCTCGTCGGCAAGGAGGTCGGCAACGACCACCCGCGCGCCTTCCGCCACGTAGCGTTCGCAGATGGCCCGGCCGATTCCGCGTGCGCCGCCGGTCACCAGCGCGACCTTGTCCTTCAACCTCATTTTCGTTCCTCCCGTCCAGAATTGACTCTTGATTCAAGTCATGCATAGCTATGCATGGCCCCGAGCGAAGCGTCAACTCCGCTCACGCATCTGCCCGTCGCAGCCAGACCGCGGCATCAGGGAGAAGGCGTGGACTCAACGACGCGGAGCCGGCAAACGGATATCGGGGAGAGCCAGCCGAGGCCACGGCGTCTTCCCGGGAGGAGACAATAATGGTGAAAGATATCAATGGCCTTATGGGCCGGCGGGTGAGCCGGCGCGGCCTGCTCAAAGGCGGTGCGGCCCTTGGTGCGGCCGGCGTTTTCCCGGCCATCATCACGCGGCGTTCCTTCGCCGCCGATACGCCGACCCTCGTCAATTCGATCCGGTCGCTGTCGAACCCCTATCATGCGACATGGAACAAGGGCGGCGAGGCCTTCGCCAAGTCGGTCGGCGCCGACTATGTGACGCTCGTCACCGAAGGCAACAGCGAGAAGGGCGTCTCCGACATCCGCGCCATTCTCGCCAAGACCGGCGGAAACGTCGTGATCAACGTCGATCCGAACGATGCGCCGGACGCGCGCCCGATCGTCGAGGCGGTCAAGGAGGCCGGCGGCTACGTCATTACCCAGTGGAACAAGCCCGAAGACCTGCATCCCTGGGATTTCGACCCGAATTATGTCGCGCACATCTCGTTCAGCGGCGTGCCCTACGGCAAGGCCATGGCCGAGGCGCTGTTCAAGGCGATGGGCGGCAAGGGCGGTATCGTCGCCCTCGGCGGCATCCAGTCCAACATCCCGGCGATCGAGCGCAAGGCCGGCCTTGACCAGGCGCTGGCCGAGAACCCTGACATCAAGCTTCTCGACTTCCAGGTCGCCAACTGGTCGGACACCGAAGCGCTCGAGAAGACCAATGCGTGGCTGACCCAGTTCGGCGACGAGATCGGAGGCATCTGGGCCGCCAATGACGGGATGGGGCTCGCGGCCGTCGAAGCGCTCCGCGCCGACGGCCGCGCCGGCCAGGTGCCGGTGACCGGCATCGACGGCATCCAGCTCGCGGTCGAGGCGATCCTCGCCGGCGAGATGGCCGGCACAGTCGCCTGGGATCCCTACTGGCAGGGCGGCATGGGCCTGTCGATCGGCTATCACGCCGCGACCGGTGCCTTCGATCCGGCCAAGGAGCCGAAGGACCATCGCGAGTTCTACGGCACCGGCGTGATCATCACCGCCGACAACGCCCAGGACTATTACGACTCCAACATCAAGGCGGAGCCGGAGCTCGACTGGAATGACATCTGGGGCCGGGTGAGCGGCCAGATCCAGTACTGACCGGGCGACGCTGGGACGCCTTCCTTCGGGGCGTCCCTTCCTTTCCTCCCTGTCCGGCAGGGGCGGGGCGGCCGCGATGCGGCTGCCCCTGCCCGATCGCCGGCGGTCGTCGACGGAAGATGCCACGTCATGACCCCTAGTGCCGACGCCGAATCGCCGCGCGCATCCGCGTCGCCGAAATCCGCGATGCACCGCTTCCGGCTCGCATCCTGGGCACCGGTGATCGTGCTTGTGCTGCTCTGCGCGGTGATCGCCGTAATCAATCCGAATTTCCTCAGCTTCGGCAACTTCGTCCGCATCGCCCAGGCAGCGATGATCCCGCTGGTGCTCGGGCTCGGCGCGACCTTTATCATCCTGATGGGCTCGATCGACCTCTCGGTCGAGGGCATTCTGACGCTCTCGGCGGTGATTCTCTCGCTGCTGGTCCTCAACGGCGCCAATGGCAACGATCTCGGCCTCCTCGCCATTCCGCTTGTGCTGCTGGTCGGCGCCGGGGTCGGATTCATCAACGGTGCGGTCCACGTCAAGCTCAAGGTGCCGTCGTTCATGACGACGCTCGGGACGTGGTTCATCGGCGTCGGCGTTGCCAATGCGCTGCTCGGCGGGACGGCGGTGCGGATCAATGACAAGCTGGTGCGGGCGCTCGCCATCTCGCGCGATCCGCTTGTCGGCCTGCCCTGGGGCGTCTGGATCGCGATATTCTGCTTTTTCGTCGCGCTCGTGATCCAGAATTACACGCGCCTCGGCCGATACATCTATGCGCTTGGCGGCGGCGAGGACCTTGCAGGGCTCTCCGGCATTCGGGCGTCACGGGTGCGAATCATGGCGTTCACGCTCGCCGGGGTCTTCTACGCCGTCGGCGGTATCCTCGCCGCGGCGCAGCTCGGCCTCGGCAACTCGCAGATCGGCCTTGGCCGCCTGTTCACCACCATCACCGCGGTCGTCGTCGGCGGCACGTCGCTGGCGGGCGGCTCCGGCAGCGTCCAGCAAACGCTGGTTGGGGTATTGGTGGTCGTCGTGCTGTCGAACGGCATGGTGTTGATGGGCATCCCGCCGAGCGTCCAGATCGGCGTCCAGGGCCTTATGATCATCGCCGCAGTGGCATTGTCCATGGATCGCAAGCTCGTGCGGATCGTCAAATGAGCCCTGCCGCCGCCACGCCCGCGCTGTCGCTGGCCGGCATCGAGAAACGCTTCCCGGGCGTCCATGCGCTCAAGGATGTGTCGATCGACATCATGCCCGGCGAGGTCGTCGGCCTGATCGGCGAGAACGGAGCCGGCAAGTCGACGCTGATGAAGATATTGTCCGGCGTCTACCAACCGGACGGCGGCGAGATCCGTCTCGGCGGCCAGCCGACGCGCTTCATGAACGCCGCCGATGCCAACCTCCAGGGCATCGGGATGGTATTCCAGGAACAGTCGCTGCTGACCAATCTCAGCGTCGGCGAGAACATCTATCTGGGCACCGAGGCCGCCTTCACCCGATTCGGGATGATTGACTGGAAGGCCCTCAATGCCGCCGCCTCGCGCCAGCTCGAGAAAGTCGAGGTCGACGTCGATCCGCGCGCCCGCACCGCCGATCTTGATTTCGCCACCCGTCAGATGGTCGAGCTTGCCAAGACCCTCACCCTGGAGGACCAGGCGGCCGGCCACCTCGTGATCCTGCTCGACGAGCCGACGTCGGTGCTGGAGCGCGCCGAGATCGAGATCCTGTTTTCGCGCGTGCGCGCCCTGAAGAGCCGGGCGAGCTTCATCTTCGTCTCGCACCGCCTCGACGAGGTGCTCGAGCTGTCCGACCGGATCTATGTGATGAAGGACGGCGCGGTCGTAGCCGACTTGCCCGCGGCCGACGCCAACGTGACCCAGCTCCACCAGCTCATGGTCGGCCGGAGCCTTCAGGCCGAGTATTATCGCGAAGGGCTGCAGAAGCCGTTCCAGGACGAGGTCGTGGTCGAGGCGGAGGCGCTCTCCCTCGGCCATGACTATCGCGACGTGAGCTTCTCCCTCCATGCCGGCGAGATCCTCGGCATCGCCGGGGTCATCGGTTCCGGCCGCGAGGAGCTGACGCGCACGCTTGCTGGCTTTGCTCCCCATGACCGCGGAAAGCTCCGCATCGGCGGCAAGGAGGTGCGGTTCCGCACACCGGCCGAGGCAGTCGACAACGGGATGGGCTACATACCGCGCGAGCGCCGGGTCGAGGGGCTGGTGCTGTTCCTCTCGGTCGCCGCCAACATCACGCTCGGCAACCTCCGCAGCCTTACGCGGAACGGCCTTATCGACAACCGAGAGGAGCGCCGGCTGGCGACGCGCTGGGTCGATCGCCTCAACGTCAAGACGCCGTCAATCGACGCGCTCTGCCTCAACCTCTCGGGCGGCAACCAGCAGAAGGTGGTGCTCGCCAAGTGGCTGAACGCCAAGGCGAAGGTGCTGATCCTCGACCATCCGACGCGGGGCCTCGACGTCGGCGCGAAGGAAGAGGTCTACGAACTCGTTCGCGCAGTCACCGCCGAAGGCGTCGCGGTGGTCCTAACCTCGGACACGCTTGAGGAGACTATCGGCCTGAGCCATACGGTTCTGGTGATGCGCGACGGCGCGATAACCCACCGCGCCGACGCCCGCCCGGGCGGGAAGCCGACCCAGGTCGAGCTCATCGAGCACATGGTCTAGGGATGCCGAACATGCGTGCACTTATCGATAGCATCGGCGCCGACCGGATCCGGCAATACCTGCCGTTGGCGACCCTCGTCATCCTGGTCATCGCCGTCGGCGTCGCCCAACCGGCATTCCTCGAGCCGGCGACGCTGCTGCAGCTCGCCGCCGATACCGCGGTTCTCTTCATCCTCGCCACCGGCGTCACCTTCGTCATCATGCTCGGCGGCATCGACCTGTCGCTCCAGTCGATGGCGTCGCTGGCGAGCGTCATCGTCGCGCTCACCATCACCCGGCTCGGCTATGGCGCCTTCGTGCTGGCGGTCGCGGTGGGGGCCATCGTCGGACTGCTCGCGGGGCTCGCCCATGTCCGGCTCAGGATCCCCTCCTTCATCGCCACGCTGGCAATGGGCGGCGTCCTGTTCAGTGCGGCGCTGGTCATCTCGCACGAGCAATCGATCACCCTCGGCGAGGCCGAGCGCGGCTACCAGACCTGGATCACCGGGAGCGTCGCCGGTGTCCCGAGCGTCGTCATCGTCGGACTGATCGTGCTGGTTGTCGCTCACATCCTCCAGAGCCGGACGGCCTTTGGCCGCTACAGCGCGGCGATCGGCGCCGGCGAGCCCGCTGCCTATGCGTCGGGTGTCAAGGTCGACCGCCAGAAAGTCATCGCTTACGCGCTCTCGGCATCTTTCGCGGCGCTCGCCGGGGTCATCCTTGCGGGCCGTCTGTCGAGCGGCTCGCCAACCCTCGCGGCGGAGCTCCTCCTGCCCTCGATTGCCGCGGTGGTGGTCGGCGGCACGGCCATTACCGGCGGCGTCGGCAGCATTTGGCGGACGCTGGTCGGCGCGCTGATCATCTCGGTGGTCCGGATCGGCATGACGTTCCTCGGCGTCAACATATTCGCCCAGAACATCGTCTTCGGCGCGGTGCTGATCATCGCCGTCGCCATCACCATCGATCGGTCGAAGATACCGATCGTCAAATAGCATCGGAGCGAATCATGGATCTCGGCTTGAGCGGAAAGGTCGCCGTCATCACCGGCGGCAGCGTCGGCATCGGGCTGGCAATCGCCAAGGGTCTCGCCACCGAAGGCGCCCGTGTCGTCATAGCCGCGCGGAACGAAGAGCGCCTCGCGGCGGCGCGGGCCGAGATCGCCGCAGCCGGCGGCGAGGTGGTGACGCTGATCGCCGACGTCGCCACGGCGGAGGGATGCGACAAGGTCATCGCGACGACCACCGAAGCGTTCGGCGGCGCGGACATCCTGATCAACAATGCCGGCACCGGCAGCAACGAGACGATCATGGAAGCGCCGGACGACAAGTGGCAGTTCTACTGGGACCTCCACGTCATGGCGGCGGTGCGGCTGGCACGGGGTTTCGTGCCGTCGATGCGCACCCGCGGCGGCGGGGTGATCCTCAACAACGCCTCGATCTGCGCCACCCAGCCGCTGTGGTACGAGCCAATCTACAACGTCACAAAGTCGGCGCTGGTGATGGCCTCAAAGACGATGTCGACCGAGTTCATCAAGGACGGAATCCGGGTCAACGCCGTCAATTGCGGCTTCGTGCTGACCCCGGACTGGATCTCGACGGCGAAGCAGCTCACCGCCGATTCGGGCGGCGACTGGCAGGGCTATATTGAAAACCTCGCCAAGGAAAACGCGCCGATCGGCCGCTTCGCCTCGCCCGAAGAGGCCGCCGACTTCTTCGTCTTCCTCTGCTCCGACCGCGCGAGCTACTCGGTCGGGTCGACCTATTACGTCGACGGAGGCATGTTGAAGACGATCTGATTCACGGAGGATGCTGCAATGTGTCGTCAGGCGACCGAGTCGACCATCGACCAGTGCAAGCAGGCATGATCGCGAGCCGCAGATACCCTTCCTCCACCGACGTTGCCCGCCTCGCGGGGGTTTCGCAGTCGGCCGTGTCCCGCACCTTTTCGGGCGGGAAGGGCGTCTCGGAAGAGACGAGCCGCAAGGTGTTCGCGGCAGCGAAGGAACTCGGCTACCGTCCCAACGTCCTGCCGCGCATCCTCAAGCATCATCGGTCCAATCTCGTTGCGATCGTCACCAGCGGCACGAACAATCCGTTTTATTCGGCGACCCTGCAATCCTTCACGCGAGAGCTTCAGAACAACGGCTATCAGGCGCTTCTCGTCCAGGTCGACGACGACCACAGTCTCGACGGGGCGGTGCCCCGGCTGGCGAGCTATCGGGTCGATGCGATCGTCAGCGCCCTGCCGGTTCTCTCGAAGGCCGCGGCGGAAGCACTCGCTGACGTGCGCGTGCCGACCATTTCATTCAATACGCCCGTGCGGAACCGCTGGGTTGCGTCGGTCTGCTCCGACGGAGCGGGCGGCGCCGCGGCGGTGGCCGAGCTGTTTCTCGCGCGGGGCGCGAAGCGCTTCGGCTTCATCGCCGGCTCCGAGGGAAGCCATGCCTCGCAGGAGCGCCTCCAGGGGTATCGCGCCACGTTGCTTTCCGCGGGTTTCAAGGACATCTCCGTCACCTCGGGCGACTATTCCTACGAAGGGGGCTACGCCGCCGCACTGGATCTCGCGGAACGCGGCAGGATGCCCACCGCGCTGTTCTGCGCCAACGACCTGATGGCGCTCGGAGTGCTCGATGCGCTCCGCTACGAGATCGGACTTGCCGTCCCGGATGACGTCATGGTGGCGGGCTTCGATGACGTTCCCGAAGCCTCATGGAAGGCCTACGACCTGACAACCGTGCTTCAGGACGGCGAATCGATGGTTCTTGAAGCCGTCACGGTGCTTCGGCAGATGATCTCGGCCAACCGGTCGACGGGCGGTATTCTGCGAACCGTTCCCGGCCGGCTGGTCGAAAGGGCCACGACGCGACGGGGACCCCGGACAAAAGCATAGACGGATCTGTAGCTTCGATCGCGCGTTTGCCCCGTCGTGTTGTCAAAGTGCCGCCCATCCACCGTCGACGGGCAGGATGACGCCGTTCACGAATGAGGCGTCATCGGAGGCGAGGAAGACCGCGACCCTGGCGACCTCCTCCGACGTCGCGACGCGATTGGCGGGGCTGAGGCCGATGACGTTGCGCCGTCCCTCCTCGGTCTCCATCATCTCGGCCGTCATGCCGGTCGCGACCGGACCCGGGCAGATGCAGTTGACGCGGATTCCCTTCTCGATCCACTCCACGGCCAGCACGCGGGTCAGCGAGATCATCCCGCCCTTGGCCGCGGAATAGGCATCGGCGCCGGTAACGCCGGCGATGCCCATGATCGAAGCGTTGTTGACGATCGAGCCGCCGCCGCCGCGCACCATCAGGGGAATGGCGTGCTTGCAGCCCATGGCGCAGCCCTTGAGATTGATGGCGAGGATGTTGTCCCAGTCCTCGCCCGGCGTCTCGACGATGCTCGCCATCTTGAACCGGGCGGTCTCGCTGTGGCCGACGCCGGCATTGTTGAAGAGCACGTCCAGCCGGCCGAACCGGGTTTCTGCGAGGCTGATCATCGCGATGATATCGGCCTCTCGCGAGACATCCGTCCGGATGGCAAGGCCGCCCACCTCGGTGGCGACGCGTTCGGCACCTTCGCCGTTCCAATCCGCGACAATGACGCTCGCGCCCTCGGCGGCAAACAGCCGGCAGGCCGCCTCGCCCTGTCCCGACGCGCCGCCCGTGACGATTGCGACCTTGCCTTCGAACCGGTTCATGGCATTCCTCTCGTCATGACGTTCATCTGCGAATCATTCGGTTCCGGGACACCGCCGGCAGGGGGTAACCCGGACGTCCCGTCAGGCCGCCCCGCATGTGCGAAAGCATGGATGCGAAGATGTTTGTTCCTGTTCGTATTCGTTTAGATTAGCATATTCCCGTCGCGGGCAAGCAAGCCCATTTGTCCGAGGGGCACAAGGAGGCCCACGCTTGAGCGGTCATCGCTGTAGACTGGCTGTTCACAAACGCTCAGGTTCCAGGGAGGTTCGCTATGTCGCAGGTGCCTGAACCGCTGTGCCGCGCTTTTGGATATCGCGCTTCTCTCGCAATGATTGCAGCGCGTGAGACTTGCAAATGAAGGGAATGACGGAACCGGGCGAAGACGACGGCAAGCGGCTGCTTGGTCGCGTTCGAAAGGAACGCATGACCGAGATGATCCACCAGCGGGGCTTCATGTCGAGCTCGGCGCTGGCGGCGGAGTTCGGCGTCTCCGAGATGACGGTTCGGCGCGATCTGGCCGAGCTCAGCGCGCAGGGCACGCTCATACGCACCCATGGCGGCGCCATGTGGCGAGAGGAGCAGACGTTCGAGACCGGGGGCGTCGAAGAGCCCTTCTTCGACGCGCGCATGAAGCTCAACCGGGAGGGCAAGGCCCGCATCGCCGCAGCGGCAGAGCGGCTGGTCGAGAAGGGACAGGCAATCGCCCTCGACCTCGGCACCACGACCTACGAACTCGCCAACCGCCTGGCGGGGCGCCGCGAGGTTCGCATCATCACCAACAACCTGCGGATCGCGACGATGCAGCCCTCGTACCCCGGCGACATCTATCTCCTCGGCGGGTATGTCCGCCCCAACGAGATGTCGCTGTGCGGGCCGGTGGCGGTTCAGCAAGCCAGCAAGTTGCGGTTTGACATTGCCTTTCTCGGCGTTGCCGCCCTCTCGCAGGGCGGCATCTATGACTATGCGATCGAGGAGGCCGAGCTGAAGCACGTCTTCCTTGCCCAGGCCGCCCGCAAGGTGGTGCTTTGCGACGCCAGCAAGTTCGGCCGGGTCTCATTGGTTCATGTCGCGCGCCTCGACGCGTTCGACACGCTGGTCACCGACGCCCCACCGCCCCGCGACA
>NZ_JAGRLA010000065.1 GCF_020442045.1 Bauldia sp.
AGCAGGGCGAGAAGCAGCTTGGGCCGCCGCCACAACAGGTCGGACAGCGATCCGAAAACGCCGCCGCGATCGGGCAGGACAGACCTCGCCCCGGCGCTCATCCGCCGTGCTCCATCAGGTGAAGGTCGGATGGATTCCAGGCGAGCGATACCGTCTCGCCTTCGGAGGGGGGCGTTTGCGTTGCCGGCAGGACGGCATGAAGACGCAGGCCCTCGACCTCGATCGCGAGACGCGTCGCGGCGCCGAGGAAATTCCGCGCGACGACCAGACCGGTCACGGCACCGCCGGGGGCTGCTTCCACCCGGACCGCCTCGGGCCGGAGGCTCGCCCACCGCGCCTTGCCCGTGAGGCGCGCGACGAAGTCGGGTGGCAGGACATTCGACGAGCCGACGAAATCGGCGACGAAGCGCGAGCGCGGCCGGCGATAGACATCCTCCGGCGTGCCGAGCTGCATGATGCGGCCCTGGTCGAAGACAGCGATCCGGTCGGCCATCGACAGCGCCTCGCCCTGGTCATGGGTGACGAAGACGAAGGTCACGGCCAGTTGCTTCTGCAGGCTCCTCAGCTCCTCCTGCATCTGCTCGCGGAGCTTGAGGTCGAGCGCGCCGAGCGGCTCGTCGAGGAGCAGCACCCGCGGCTTGTTGACGAGCGCGCGGGCGAGCGCCACCCGCTGCCGCTGGCCGCCGGAAAGCTGACCCGGACGGCGGGCGCCGAAGCCGGGCAGCCGTACCAGCTCGAGCGCCTCCTCGGCGACCTTCCGACGTTCCGCCCTGGCGACGCCGCGGACCATCAGGCCGTAGGCGACATTCTCGACGACGTCGAGATGCGGGAAGAGCGCGTAGTCCTGGAAGACCGTGTTGACGTGGCGCCGGTAGGGCGGAACGCCTTCCGCCGTCTCGCCGAAGATCTCGATATGGCCGGCTGTCGGCTGTTCGAAACCGGCAATCAGGCGCAAGCAGGTCGTCTTGCCCGACCCCGACGGCCCGAGCATGGCGAAGAACTCGCCGGGCGCGATATCGAGGTCGACATGATCGACCGCGCGCACCGAACCGAAATGACGCGAGACGCCCTGAAAGGAAACCGCGGCTGTCATGGCAGGCCCAAGATCTGCCGTCCGCCGCGACCGGCGCGGCGAACGGGGTGTGTGGCCGAGGTCGGGGCGATCAGCGTCCGCCGATCACGCCGATATAATCGGACACCCAGCGATAATAGGGGACGCATTCCCCCTGGCTCTCGCATTTCGAGACCGGCGTCCGCCAGAACCTGATCCTCTCGAAATCGTTGAAGCCGTTGGTGGCGCAGCCTTCATCGGTCAGGAGCTCGTTGCCTTTGCAGGCCGCCGGAACCGAGGGGACCGAGCCGAACCACGCGGCGAGATCGCCCTGCACCTTCGGCGACAGCGAATGCTCCATCCACATATAGGCGCAGTTCGGATGGGCGGCATCGGCATGCATCATCGTCGTGTCCGCCCAGCCGGTCGCCCCTTCCTGCGGGATCGTCGAGGCGATCGGCTGCCCCTCGGACGCGAGCAGGTTCACCTGGAAAGGCCACGAGCCCGACGCCACCACGCCCTCGTTCTTGAAGTCGTCCATCTGGATGAAGGCGTCATGCCAGTAGCGCGACACGAGCTTGCGCTGCCCGCGCAGCAGGTCGAGGGCGGCCTTGTACTGATCCTCGTTGAGCTCGTAGGGACTCTTGATGCCGAGATCGGGATTGTTGAACATCAGATAGTTGGCGGCGTCCGCGACATGGATCGGGCCGTCATAGGCCTGGACACGGCCGACATTCGACTTGCCGTCGGGAAAGTCCATCTCCTCGAAGACGACGTTCCAGCTCGCCGGGGCCTCCTTGAAAACCTCGGTATTGTACATCAGCACGTTCGGGCCCCACTGGTAGGGGGTGCCGTAATGCATGCCGTCGACCGTGTGCCAGGGGGCATTCTGGAGGCGCTCGTCAACGGTCCCCCAGCTCGGGATCAGGTCGACGTTGATCGGCTGGACCCGCTTGCCGGCGACGAGGCGCAGCGACGCATCGCCGGACGCGGTCACCAGGTCGAAGCCGCCCTCGTTCATCAGGGCGACCATCTCATCCGACGTGTTGGCGGTCTTGACGTTGACCTTGCAGCCGGTCTCCTTCTCGAAGTCCGTCACCCAGTCGTAGGCGGCATCGGTTTCGCCGCGTTCGATATAGCCGGGCCAGGCAACGATATCGACCTGGCCTTCGCCGTCGCCGAGCTCCATCATCATCTCGGCGGCAACGGCCTGGCCCGCAAAGCTCATTATCACAGCAAGGGCAGTGCAGGATTTCAGGGCGGATTTCATCAGTCTTCTCCCGGTCAGGGCGCCGCAACCCCGCGCGGCGGCGCAAATCCGGAGACCATCGTCCCGGCTTGCGCCAGGTTTCGCAATTTCATTTGTCAGAAGGCCGATATCGGAATTTCCGATATCTAGCGGTGCCGCGTCACCCGCTGTGTCTGGGCCACTCCGATGAACTCCCTCGCCGCGTCGGGGAGGTGCGAGCCGCGGCGCCAGACGACACCGACCTGCACGACCGGCAGCGAGCCGGAGACGTCGCGGGATTCGATCCGGTCGCCTTCGAGCGACCACGGCCGGTAGACGAGGTCGGGGAGTAGAGCGACGCCCGCGCCCGTGGCGACGAGGCTGCGCACGGCTTCGACGGAGCGGGTGCGGAAGGCGACGTGCGGCTTGGCGCCGAGCGCCGAAAGCAGCTTGCCGGTGTTTTCCTCGGTCTCGTCGACCGTCAGCATGATCAGCGGCTCGGCGGCGATGTCCTTGACGCCGATGATATCGGCGCTGGCAAGGCGATGTCCCATCGGAAGCCAGAGCCGGTAGGGCGAAACCTCGAGTATCTCGGCCTGCAGCGCCATGCGGTCGCGGAGATTGGAAATGACCATGACCGCGACATCGAGCTCGCCGCCGATCAGCAGGTGCTCGAGATAATCGCCATTGTCCTCGATCGCCGAGACATCGATGCTGGGCAGGGCGCGACGATAGCGGGCAAGCAGGTCCGAGAGGACATAGCCGGCGACCAGCGAGGTGACGCCGAGATGGAGGTGGCCGGCGGCAGCGGGCCGCTCGTCGGAGAAGGTCCGCCGCGCATCCGACACGTCGGCGAGAATCTTGGTGGCGTGGCGGAGGAACTGGTGGCCCTGATGGGTGATGGAGAGCCCGCGCGGATGGCGCTCGAACAGCTCCACTCC
>NZ_JAGRLA010000007.1 GCF_020442045.1 Bauldia sp.
GAGGAGTATTCGAACGGCGCGATGGTCGAGACATCGGCGTGACGGTAGCTTTCCGTCATGACGATCTGCGCGACCCCGCCGCAGATGCCCGCGCCGACAAGCAGCGCCATCTGCGTCATCGTCAGCTCGGCCCAGCCGAACGGCAGAGTGCAGAGCGCGGCGACCGTCGCGGTCAGCGAGAACCACAGCACGATGGTCGCGGAGCGCTCGGTCTTGACCAGCGAACGGACCTGCAGCATCGCCACGGCGGATACCGTCGCGGCGCACAGAATGGCGATCACGCCCGCCGCCTCGCCGTCGCCGAGCGGTGCGCCCGAGGTGAGCAATGTCAGCTTCGGCCAGGCGATGATGACGACGCCGACGAAGCCGACGACGACCGCGCTCCAGCGGAAGATGCGCACCGTCTCGCCCAGAAAGAGCGCGCTGAAGACCACGACGATCAGCGGCTGGGCATAGTTGAGGGTGATCGCCTCCGGCAGCGGCAGCCGCGTCAGGCCATAGAAGCCGAGCGCCATGGAGCTGACGCCGACGAGGCCGCGCGTGATGTGCCGTCCGGGCCTTTTGGTGTGGAACGCCGTCGCCAGCTCGCGCCGGAACGCCAGGAAGACGAGCACCGGCACGATCGCCAGCAGCGAACGGTAGAAGACGATCTGGCCGGCGGGCACCTGCCCGGCAGCCTTGATGAAGGTCGACATCACGACGAAGATCGTGACGGAGATGACCTTGAGCGCGATGCCCGTAAGCGGCCGCGACGGCCGCGCGACATCGTCGCCGCCGGCGATCATCCTGCCAGTCCCGCCGAGGGGTCGCCCGGTTCGCCGCCGGGCGGACTGCCGGTCACCGTGCGTCCGCCCCCTCGTGGATCAGGCGCCAGACGCGCAGCGGCGTCGCCGGCATCTCGACATGGGCGATGCCGTAGGCGCGCCAAAGCGCGTCGGTCACCGCGTTGAGCGCGGCCGGCGTGGCGCCGATAGTGCCCGCCTCGCCCGCGCCCTTGATGCCGAGCGCGTTGGTGGTCGAGGGCACGTTGCGCGTCTCGAAATGGAACGACGGGATGTCGCCGGCGCGCGGCATGGCATAGTCCATGAAGCTCGCCGAGATGAGCTGGCCGTCCTCGGCGTAGACCGTGTCCTCCATCAACGCCTGGCCGACGCCCTGTGCGACGCCGCCATGGACCTGCCCGGCGAGCAGAAGCGGGTTCACCGTGGCGCCGAAATCGTCGACAATCGTGTAGGAGACGACCTCGGTCTGTCCGGTCGCCGGATCGACCTCGACCTCGCAGATATGCGTGCCGTTCGGATAGGTCGCTTCCTGCTGCACGAATTCGCCGAGGCCGGTGACATCCTCCTGAGCCTTCGCGGCCTTGGCGACGTCGGCAAACGACATCGAGCGGTCGGTGCCGGCGATGCGCGCGACGCCGTCCTCGAGCTCGATGTCGGCCGGCGAGGCCTCGAGTTCGTCCGCCGCCAGCTTCCTGATCTTGGTCGCCAGATCCTCGCCGGCGCGGGACGCCGAGACGCCGCCGAGCGGGATCGAACGCGAACCGCCGGTGCCGCCGCCCTTGGCGAGGCGTTCGGTGTCGCCCTGGCGCACGTTGATTTTCGCGATGTCGAGGTTGAGCTTCTCCGACACGAACTGGGCATAGGCCGTGGCATGACCCTGGCCGTTGGACTGGGTGCCGATATCGAGCGTCACCGTGCCGTCCTTCTCGAGCACGACCTTCGCCGGCTCGGAGCCTGCAAAGGCGCAGGCCTCGATGTAGGTCGCCATGCCGATGCCGCGGATCCTGCCCGCCTTTTTCGACTGGTCGAGACGCTTGTCGAAGTCCCTCCAGCCGGCGCGCTCCATCGCGAGGTTCATGTGGCCCTCAAATTCGCCGACGTCGTAGAGGCGTCCCGTCGCGGTGCGATAGGGGAACTGCTCCGGCCGGATGAAGTTGCGGCGGCGGATCTCGTCGGGCGTCAGCTTCATGTCGCGGGCGCACTGGTCGACGAGCTTTTCCAGCAGCAGCGCGGCTTCCGGCCGCCCTGCCCCACGATAGGCGTCGACCGGGCATGTATTGGTGTAGACACCGGTGATGCCGAGATCGAGCGCCTCGATATCGTAGACGCCCGTCGACATGGTGGCGCCGATCCACGGGATGAACGGCCCGTACTGGTGGATATAGGCGCCAAGATTGGCGACGATGTTGACCCGCAGGCCGAGGAAACGGCCCTTGTCGTCCATCGCCATTTCCGCCGACACGACGTTGTCGCGGCCCTGGGCGTCGGTCATGAAGTGCTCGGTGCGGTCGCCGGTCCACTTGACCGGCCGGCCGAGCCGCTTCGCCGCCTCGAGCACCAGCGGATACTCGCGGTAGACGAAGGTCTTGGTGCCGAAACCGCCGCCCACGTCATGGGTCAGCACGCGCAGCTTCGAGGGATCGATCTTGAACACCGTCCCGGCGATGATGTTGCGCATCGAGTGCACGCCCTGCGAGCCGGTGGTCAGCACGAAGCGATCCTCGTCGGCATGCCATTCGCCGACGGCGGCGCGCGGCTCCATGAAGTTGCAGACGAGACGGTTGTTGTAGAATTCGACGCGGGCGACATGGCCGGCTTTGGCGAAGGCCGCATCGGTCTTTGCCTTGTCGCCGAAGTGATATTCGAGCGCCTTGTTGGAGCCGAGATCGGGCCATACCAGGGCGGCATCCTGGCCCAGCGCATCGGCGGTGCTGGCGCAGGCCTCCTCGTCCTCGAAATCGACTTCGATCAATTCGGCGGCGTCCTGGGCAAGCGCGCGCGTGTCGGCCACCACGAAGGCGATGGCGTCGCCGACATAGTTGACGCGATCGCGACACAGGATCGGAACGTCGCGGGTCTCGGCCCGGGTGCCGTCGGGCTGTTTCTGCATGGCGCCGGACTTGAGGTCGCCGAGATGGCGGATGTCGTCGCCGGTCAGCACCAGATGCACGCCCGGCGCGTTCTTCGCGGCCTCGGTCGAGCCGATGGTGAAGGTTCCCTTGGAGATCGGCGAGCGCAGCACATAGCCGTGGAGGACGCCGTCGGGCGAGACGTCGTCGGTGTATCGGCCTTTTCCGGTGATGAAGGCGTCGTCTTCCTTACGGACAACGGAAGCGCCCATTCCGAATTTCGGCGTCATGACGTTCATGGATGAACCTTTGGGAATGATATGAAAACGATTGAGGAGATATCCGGAGCCGCAGTTTTGTCGAGCGGCTGTTTCGTGTAAAGACCACGCCTCGATTTAGTCCACCGATCCGGAATCGCAAGGCCGGATCGACGATCCCCCAAATTCAACCCGGGTTGACTGAGAATGCGTTCGGATACCGGCCAGGTGGTCAAGCTCGAAGACTACCGCCCCAGCGA
>NZ_JAGRLA010000066.1 GCF_020442045.1 Bauldia sp.
CGGTCGAATAGCGCCCCAGCTTGAAGAGCCGCATGAGGCGGATCAGGACCATCGTCCTGACATCGGCGCCGCCGAAGACGACGATGAAGAAGGGCAGGATGGCGATGAAGTCGATGATCGCCGAGGGTGTCACCGCGTATCTGAGCCGCGCCTTCCAGGCCGGCATCCCCCGCGCCTGCGGGTGCTCGACGCAGATCCACAGCCGCGCGACATATTCGACCGCGAAGACGGTGATCGATATCGCTTCGATCCAGCCGAACAGGACGAAATAGGTCCGCGACACCTGCGGCACGGTCCCGAAGATCGCCGCACCGACATTGACCAGGATCAGGGTGATCAGCGCGGCGGAGAAGATGCGCGACAGCACCGGGTGCCGGGACCCGCCCTCGACGACATCGAATACCTGGAGTCGCAGCGAGGGTCGATCCACCCGCCTGCCCCGCTCAGCTCATCGTTTCGGTGACCGCCGCCACAATCGCCGCGATCGCATCGTCGGCCTTCGCACCATCCGGGCCGCCGGCCTGCGCCATATCGGGCCGTCCGCCGCCGCCCTTGCCGCCGAGCGCCTCGGCGCCGCGACGCACCAGATCGACCGCGCTGAGCTTCCCGGTCAGGTCGTTGGTGACGCCGACGACGATGCCGGCCTTGCCGTCGTCATTGACGCCGACGATCGCCACGACGCCGGACCCGACGGCCGCCTTGCCGTCGTCGGCGAGGCCCTTGAGGTCCTTCGGCGCAATGCCGGATACCGAACGGCCGAGGAACTTGATCGCGCCGATCTCGCGGATGCCGGGATCGGCGCCATTGCCCCGCCCCCCGCCCATCGCGAGCTTGCGGCGCGCGTCTCCGAGCTCGCGCTCCAGCCGCCGCCGCTCATCGACCAGTGCCTGGACCCGCTCGGCCGCGTCCTCGGGACGGACCTTGAGCGCCATCGCCACGGCCTTCAGCCGCCGCTCCTGCTCGGCCAGATGCTTGCGCGCCGCCGCGCCGGTCAATGCCTCGACGCGCCGGACGCCCGCCGCGACGGCGCCCTCGCCGGCAATCGCGATCAACCCGATCTCGCCCGTGCGCCCGACATGGGTGCCGCCGCAGAGCTCGACCGAATAGGGCCGATCCGGGGCGCCGTCCGGGATCGTGCCCATCGACACGACGCGCACCTCGTCGCCGTATTTTTCTCCGAACAGCGCCATGGCGCCGGATTCGATGGCGGAATCGCGATCCATCAGCCGGGTCACCACCGGCGAATCCTGGATGACGACGGCATTGGCCAGCGCCTCGACCTCCTCGAGCTCCTCGGCGTCCATCGGCTTCGGATGCGAGAAGTCGAAGCGCAGCCGGTCCGGCGCAACCAGCGAGCCCTTCTGGGCAACATGGCCGCCGAGCACGCCGCGAAGCGCCGCATGGAGAAGATGGGTCGCCGAATGGTTGGCGCGAATCGTCGCCCGGCGCACGCCGTCGACCGTCATCCGCACGGCGTCGCCGACCTTGACCACGCCCTGCTCCACCGTCCCGAAATGCACGAAGAGCCCATCGGCCCGTTTCTGGACATCCGACACGGCGACAAGCGCGCCATCGCCGGTCTCGATCGTTCCGCTATCGGCGACCTGGCCGCCGGATTCGGCATAAAACGGCGTCTGGTTGACGACCACCGCGATCACCTCGCCGGCGGTGGCGTTCGCGGTGCCCTCGCCGTCGCGGACCAGCGCCAGGATCTCGCCCTCGGCGCTTGTCGTCTCGTAGCCGAGGAACTCGGTCGCCCCGAGGCTCTCGCGCAACGTGAACCAGATCGGCTCGGTCTGGGATTCGCCGGAGCCCGCCCAGCTCGCCCGCGCCTCTTCCTTCTGCCGCTCCATCGCCCGGCCGAAGCCTTCGACATCGACGCCGATGCCGCGCGGGCGAAGCGCATCCTCGGTCAGGTCGAGGGGAAAGCCGTAGGTATCGTAGAGGCGGAACGCGGTCTCGCCGGGCAGCGTATCGCCGCTGCCGAGGCTTGTCGTCGCCTCGTCGAGGAGCGTCAGGCCGCGCGCCAGGGTCCGCCGGAACCGGGTCTCCTCGAGGAGAAGCGTCTCGCGGACCAGCGCCTCGGCGCGGACCAGTTCGGGATAGGCCCGGCCCATCTCGGCGACCAGCGCCGGAACCAGCCGGTAGATCACCGGCTCCTCCGAACCGAGGAGATGGGCATGGCGCATGGCGCGCCGCATGATCCGCCGCAGCACGTAGCCGCGCCCCTCGTTCGAGGGCAGCACGCCATCGGCGATCAGGAAACTGGTGGCGCGCAGGTGATCGGCGATCACCCGGAAGCTCGCCGTCCGGTCTCCCGCCGCCTTGACGCCGATCGCCTCCCCGGCCGCCTCGATCAGCGTCCGGAACAGGTCGGTGTCGTAGACGTTGTGGACGCCCTGCATGACGGTCGCCATGCGCTCGAGGCCCATGCCGGTGTCGATCGACGGCCTCGGCAACGCGATGCGGTCGTCCTTCGCCCGCTGCTCGAACTGCATGAAGACGAGGTTCCAGATCTCGACGAAGCGGTCGCCGTCCTCCTCGGGGCTGCCAGGCGGGCCGCCGGCGACATCCGGTCCGTGGTCGAAGAAGATCTCCGAGCATGGGCCGCATGGCCCGGTGTCGCCCATCGCCCAGAAATTGTCGCTGGTGGCGATGCGGATGATCTTCCGCTCGGGGAGGCCCGCGACCGTCTTCCACAGGTCGAAAGCGTGATCATCCTCGGCATAGACGGTGACCAGCAGCTTTTCCTCGGGAAGGCCGAATTCCCTGGTGACGAGGTTCCAGGCGAGCTCGATCGCCCTTTCCTTGAAATAATCGCCGAAGGAGAAGTTGCCCAGCATCTCGAAGAAGGTGAGATGCCGCGCCGTATAGCCGACATTGTCGAGGTCGTTGTGCTTGCCGCCGGCGCGCACGCATTTCTGCGAGGTCACCGCCCGCGGAAAGGGCGGCTCGGCGCGGCCGGTGAAATAGTCCTTGAACTGGACCATCCCGGCGTTGGTGAACATCAACGTCGGGTCGTTGCGCGGGACGAGCGGGCTCGAGGCCACGGGCGTATGGCCGTTCTTCTCGAAATAGCCGAGATAAAGGGACCTGATATCGTTGACGGATTGCATGAACACTTTTCACGTTGCCGGCGACCGGGACCAAGCTATGGCCGCGCCGGCGGTTTTTACAGCCCCCGCCGCAACAATGTCCAGAAAATGCGGGCAAGGCTCCCGCAGGCCGCCAGGGCCGGCCGCCGCCACCGGCTCGCGGTCGGTCAGGGAAGGGATACCCCGCCGTCCTCGCCGATCGTCCAGAAGGGATTGAACGCGACCTCGAAGGGGTGCCCGTCGGGATCGGCGAAATAGCCCGAATAGCCGCCCCAGAACGCCTCCTCGGCCGGCTTGAGAATCCGGCCGCCGGCGGCTTCGGCATCGGCCAGGAAGGCGTCGACCTCCTCCCGCGACCGGGTGTTATAGGCGAGCGCCATGCCGCTGAAGGTCGCCCCGTCGTCGGCGAGGCCGGCATCGGCCGCGAGGTCCTTCCGCAGCCACAGGCCGAGGATCATCCCCGGAAGCTGGTAGAAGACGACGCCGTCGTCCCGGTTGCTTCGGGTCCAGCCGAGGCCGTCCTCGTAGAAGCGCCGCGAGCGCTCCAGATCGGCGACGCCGAGGGTGACGAGACTGATCCGCTGTTCCACCAACGTCTCCCTGACCGGATGCAGATGCCGCGACCGACGCGTCAGGCTTCCAGCGCGTCGTCCGGCTCGTCGTCGTCCTCGGGACCGGTATCCTCAAGGAACTGCCCGGCGATCAGGCCGGCGGCCTGGCGGATGGCCTGCTCGATCTGGACGGCGGTTTCCGGATTCTCCTTGAGGAAAAGCTTGGCATTCTCCCGCCCCTGGCCGAGGCGCTGGCTGTCGAAGGAGAACCAGGCGCCGGATTTCTCGACGATCCCCGCCTTGACCCCGAGATCGATCAGCTCGCCGGTCTTCGAAATCCCCTCGCCATACATGATGTCGAACTCGACCTGCTTGAACGGCGGCGCCAGCTTGTTCTTGACCACCTTCACCCGGGTCTGGTTGCCGACCACCTCGTCGCGATCCTTGATCGAGCCGATACGGCGGATGTCGAGCCGCACAGAGGAGTAGAATTTCAGCGCATTGCCGCCGGTCGTCGTCTCCGGACTGCCGAACATCACGCCGATCTTCATCCGGATCTGGTTGATGAAGATGACCATGGTGTGGGAGCGGTTGATCGAGGCGGTGAGCTTGCGCAGCGCCTGGCTCATCAGCCGCGCCTGCAGCCCCGGCAGCTGGTCGCCCATCTCGCCTTCGATCTCGGCCCGCGGCGTCAGCGCCGCGACCGAATCGACGACCAGGATGTCGATCGCGCCGGAGCGGACCAGCGTATCGGCGATCTCGAGCGCCTGCTCGCCGGTATCCGGCTGGGAGATCAGGAGGTCGTCGAGGTTGACCCCGAGCTTGCGGGCATAGCCGGCGTCGAGCGCGTGCTCTGCATCGACGAAGGCGCAGATGCCGCCGTTCTTCTGGGCCTCGGCGATGGCGTGGAGGGCAAGGGTCGTCTTGCCCGAGGATTCCGGCCCGTAAATCTCGACGACCCGTCCGCGCGGCAGCCCGCCGATGCCAAGCGCGATATCGAGGCCGAGCGACCCGGTCGGCACCGAGGCGACCTCGACCGCCGTGTCGTTCTGGCCGAGCCGCATGACCGAGCCCTTGCCGAAAGCCCGCTCAATCTGGCCGAGCGCCGCGTCGAGCGCCTTCGTTTTGTCCATTGCTTGACCCTCGATCAGGCGAAGAGAAGTGGCCGCCATCCGTGCGCTCCTTATTCCACAGTAGCCGGGGACGTTCAAACGAATGCGATCGGTTGCCCCGTCGCGCATTGTACACGATTTGTTCTCAATGACAAGATGCCGGAGATTTCTGCCCCGAACCGGATGATTCTGCCTATAAGCCGCTGATTCATCTGGAATGAGCGGATGGCCGGCACCACCCCGGCTCCGCCGCCGGGCCGGCTTGCGCGCGAGCCCCGGCCGTCCGATGATTGCCGCCAGCGGACGGGGAGTCGGAGCGGCACCGGAGATGGAAGGGCGAATCGAGCCTCCCGGGTCGGTCACCGTCTTCGGCGGGGCGACCATCGATCATATCGCGGCGACGAAAGACGCGCCGGTGATGGGGGCGTCGAACCCCGGCACGGCGCGGACGACGCCGGGCGGCGTCGCCTTCAACATGGCCACGATCCTCGCCCGGCTGGGGCACGCGGTGCGCCTCGTCACCCGCGTCGGCGGCGACCCGGCCGGTGCGATGGTCGTCGCCGCCGCCGAAGCGGCGGGCATCGCGACCGACCATGTCGGCACCTCAACCACCGCGGGCACGGCGACCTATCTCGCCGCGCTGGACGACGTCGGCGGGTTGATCATCGGCGTGGCCGGGATGGAGATTTTCGACGAAATGACGCCGGCCACCGTGGCGGCGGCCGCCGCCGATGCGCCGGCGGGCGACTCCTGGCTGGTCGACGCCAACCTGCCGGAGGATACGCTCGGCTTCATCATCGGCCAGGCCCGGGCGGCGGGGCACCCGGTCGCCGCCCTCGCCGTTTCGCCGGCCAAATGCCTGCGGCTTGCCCCCCTCCTCCACGACATCGACCTGCTCTTCGTCAATCGCAAGGAGGCGGCGGCCCTGCTCGCGACCGACGACCGGCTGCCGACCGCCACCGCGCTGGCGCAGGCGCTCTGCGGCAGCGTGCGGCCCAACGTCGTGGTAACCGACGCCGACAGGCCGCTCGCGGTCGCGAGCGGCGGCGACATTCGCTCTTTCGTCCCTCTGCGGGCCGCGATCCGCAGCGTCAACGGCGCCGGCGACGCGCTCGCCGCGGGAACCATCCACGGCCTGGCGAGCGGCAGGACGCTGTTCGAGGCGATCCGGCCCGGCCTTGCCGCCGCCGCCATCACCATGGAACATGACGGCACCATCCCCCCGCGCCTCAACGCCGCCCTGCTTGCCGCCCGGATCGGCGGCGGCATCGAAACGGAGACCTCATGAGCCTTGCCATAAGCGACGAAGTCCAGGCCGCCCTCGATGGCGGGCGGCCGACGGTCGCGCTCGAGACGACGATCGTCAGCCACGGCATGCCCTGGCCGCAGAACCTCGAAACCGCGCTGGCGGTCGAGGCGATCGTGCGCGACCGCGGCGCCACGCCGGCGGCGATCGCCGTCCTCGACGGCCGGATCCGGGTCGGCCTCGACCGGGGCGACCTCGAACGCCTCGCCCGGTCGACGGAGACGCTGAAGCTCAGCCGCGCCGACCTCGCCTATGGCGCCCTCTCCGGCAAGCCCGGCGCGACCACCGTGGCGGCGACGATGATCGTCGCCGCAAGGGCGGGGATCGAGGTCTTCGCCACCGGCGGCATCGGCGGCGTCCATCGCGGCGCCGGGACGAGCTTCGACATCTCCGCCGACCTCGGCGAGCTCGCCCGCACCGACGTCATCGTCGTCGCCGCCGGCGCCAAGGCGCTGCTCGACATCCCCAAGACCCTCGAGATCCTGGAGACGCTCGGCGTCCCGGTCGTCTGCCACGGTACCGACGCCTTTCCCGCCTTCTGGTCGCGCGACAGCGGCCTGCCCGCCCCGATCCGCATGGACGGCGCAGCGACGATCGCGGCCTTTGCGAGAAGCCGCAAGGCATTGGCGCTCGGCGGCGGCATGCTGGTCGCCAACCCGGTTCCCGCCGCAGACGAAATCCCCGCGGCCGAGATGGCGACCCATATCGAGGAGGCCCACGCCGACTCGATCGCCGCCGGCATCGCCGGCAAGGCGGTGACGCCCTTCCTCCTCGACGCCATCTTCAAGCGCACCGGCGGCCGCAGCCTGGCGACCAATATCGCGCTGGTGAAGAACAATGCCCGGCTCGCCGCCGACATCGCTACGGCGCTTGCCGCCGGGGCCTAGCTAGGCGACGCGGGTGTCGTAGCCGAAGCGTTCGAGATAGGCGCCCCATCGCCGGGTGACGAGATCGCGGTCCGAGAAATCGATGCGGTTGACGTTGCGGCGATAGTCCTTGCGCGCGTCGAGATAGGCCCTGACGCCGGGCTCCGCCGGCGCGAAGTCGCCGAGGTCGAGCTGCCGGTAAAGATCGCGCAGCCGCGCCCGCGGATCGGCAACCAGGTCCTCGTAGCGCAACTCGTGAAGGCGGCCGGCCGGGATCAGCCGCCGATCCCGTTCGTAGGCGTCGAAGAGCTGCTGGAAGACGTCGAGGACGAAGCCGTGGATCCAGTCGTCGTCGTCAAGGATCGGGTTGTGCAGCCCCTGGTTGGAAGCCAGCACCTTCAGCGTCCGGGTATGGGAGGCGAAGACCTCGTAGGGGTCGCGCGCCGTGAAGACGAAGCGGGCGTCGGGATACATCGCGAGCAGCGACGGAATCCGGGCCGCGTGGAAGGGTGATTTCAGCACCAGCCGCCGGTCGCCATGGCTGAACTGGAAGCGCCTGAGCAGCGTCCCATAGGCCTTCCGCCAGGCGTCCCGCTCCCCGGCGCCGAGATCATGATGATCGACATGGTCGAGATCGGCCGGTCCGTGGCGCGGGAAGGCCAGCGTCCGGTACGGCGTCCTCATCCCGGTATTGAGCAGAGCGAACTCGTCCTCCTGCGGCCGGTCCGGTCCGAAGCTCATGTTGTCGAAGGGCCGGGTCGCCGGGAGCAGCCTCTTGATCCACGGCC
>NZ_JAGRLA010000067.1 GCF_020442045.1 Bauldia sp.
TGGACCCGGCCGCCCGACGCGCCGCGCGCCGCGCCGCGCCGCGAGGGCGGCACGGCCGGCCGGCGGCTGGCGACAAGCCTCGACGATGCCGGCTCGGTGATGGGGCGGCTGATCGGCGCTGTCGACCGGCAGGTGGCGATGATCGAGACGCGGCTCAGGAAGCAGGGGGCGGCGGTCGAGGAGAAGGACGCGCGCATCCTCGGCAACCTCGCCAAGACACTTGCAACCCTGATGGCGCTCGAGCGGGACGGCGGCGCGAAACCCGACAGAGCGGAGCCTTCCGATCGTGGCCAATTCCGAGCCGAGCTTGCGCGGAAAATTGCAGCTTGGGCTGCAGAGGGGGAAGAACCCGCTGACCCTGCTGGAGATCCTGAACGAGGCTGAGGCGGAGTTCATCAGCCGCGAGTGGATCGGCTTCGCGCGGCCCGACCAGCTGCCGCCGGCCGGCGACTGGCTGACCTGGCTGATGCTTGGCGGCCGCGGCGCCGGCAAGACCCGCGCCGGGGCGGAATGGGTGCGCGGGCTCGCGCTCGGCATTCCGCCTTTCGCCGACGGGCCGGTCGAGCGCATCGCACTGGTCGGCGAGACCTTCGCCGACGTGCGCGAGGTGATGATCGAGGGGATATCCGGGCTGCTCAGGGTCCACGAGACCGCCGAGCAGCCGGAATGGCAGCCGACCCGGCGGCGCCTGGTGTGGCGAAACGGGGCGGTCGCCCAGGCCTTCTCGGCCGAGGATCCGGAGGGCCTGCGCGGACCCCAATTCGCCGCCGCCTGGAGCGACGAGCTCGCCAAGTGGCGGCATGCCGAGGCGACCTGGGACATGCTGCAATTCGGGCTTCGGCTGGGGACACGGCCGCGCCAGATGGTGACCACCACGCCGCGGCCGACGCCGCTCCTCCGCCGGCTGATCGCCGCGAGCGACACCGCGATCACCCGTGCCACCACCCGCGCCAACCGGAAGAACCTCGCCGCCGGCTTCATCGAGCGGGTGGTCGGGCGCTATGCCGGGACGCGGCTCGGCCGGCAGGAGCTGGAGGGCGAGCTGATCGAGGACAGGGCGGACGCATTGTGGCAGCGCGCGGCGATCGAGGCGGCGCGGATCGAGGCGCCGCCGCCGCTTCGCCGCATCGTCGTCGCCGTCGATCCGCCGGCCTCCGAGCGGAGCGGTACCTGCGGCATCGTCGCCGCCGGGCTCGACCGCGACGGCATCGGCCATGTCATCGCCGACGCGACGGTCGCGGCCGTTCTCCCCGACCGCTGGGCGGCGGCCGCGACCAGGCTCTACCGGCGGCTCGACGCCGACGCGCTGGTCGCCGAGATCAACCAGGGCGGCGACATGGTCGAGGCGGTGCTCGGCCAGGTCGACCCCGGCGTGCCGGTCACCAAGGTGCGCGCGACGCGGGGCAAATGGCTGCGCGCCGAGCCGGTGGCCGCACTCTATGCGCGGGGACGGGTGCGCCATGCCGGGACCTTTCCCGAGCTCGAGGACGAGCTCTGCGACTTCGGACCGGACGGGCTGTCGTCGGGCCGCTCGCCGGACCGGCTCGACGCGCTGGTCTGGGCGATCGCGGCGCTGATGCTCGGCCCCGACGGCGAGCCGCGGGTGAGGGGGGTGTGATCGCCGCGCGGGCCGGAAGCGAACGGCGGCGGAAGACAGGTGCGAGCGCCAGGCGGCGACCGGCCGGCGGGACGGAGGATTGCTTGCCGACATGCTGGTGGCGCCGTCCATTCGTCGCCTCGCCGGCACCGGCCGGGATCGCGCGCCATCGCTCCGCCGGCTTCGCCCGGGCCCCCGGCATGGATGCCTTGTCCTCGACCGCGGTGGATGGGATCGAGGACAAGAAACAACCTGTTGTACCCATCAGGAATATGCGCCTATTATGACGATAGGCGAGGCAACAGGACAAGGGGCGTCGCATGGGGGGATTCCTGGGCAGGGTCGACGACGTCTGGCGGCTCTTGAAGCCGCTCGCCCTTTTCCTGGTGGCGGTTGGAGGCTATCTGCTCACCGCCTTGACGGCTTTTCAGATTGTCGATTATTTCGTCGGCGAGGCCAACGCTAAGTCCAATTTCGCGTATTATTTTGTTTTTATTGTTATTTCCATTGGCGTATTGTTGTTGTCAATGCGCGTTATCTTCAATTCAAAAAAAGAGAAATACGCGAACATTGTCAGCGATACGCATCAAATCCAGCATGAGATCAGAAATCTTACGACGTTTCTGAGGAGGATAAAGATAGGTAATGGAAATATCAATGAAGTAGAAATTATCGCAGAAACGATAAGGAGGGATCTCCAGAAGATACTTGATAGGGTGAGTTCCGTCTTTTCAATATTGACTTCTACGAATTGCCGGGCGTCGCTCAAGGTGCTTTCGGAAAAACAGGGCGTGATGTATGTCGTTGTCTACGCACGGGATAGCAAGACACAAAGTCGCGTAAAGGAACTGGACCAGCTGAGGGAGTCGGAAAATTGCGATCCGCTGAAGAAAAACAGTGGATTCTATACGATGTTTCAGAAAAAATATAAGATATGGCACTATTTCAATAATAATCTTCCGATGGACAAGGAGCTCCGGTCGACGAGCAAGGACGCCTACGACGGCAGCTTCGCCTCGGACGTCTATACGCCGAGCTGGTGGGGCCGAATGACCGCCAGCCATTGGGTGCTGCCGTATCGCAGCACCGTCAGCGCGGCGATCCGGCTCGGCGACGCGGATGGCGACGACGTGCTGCCGGACGTCATCGGCTTCCTGGCGGTCGACAGCGAATCGCGGAATGTCTTCAACCGGCGCAGAGACGTGGACCTGGTCTTTTCCGTGGCGGACGCCCTTTACCATCCGCTAAACGAAATACTGTCCATTGAACGGGCCGCGGCGGCGGCCGGGCAGGGATCTCCCCCTGGCCCGACCGGAGCCTGACGGTGGCGGCCCGCCGGGAGCGGGAGGCCGGACCTCGCCCGGGCGCGCCGGAGGTTGAACGAAAAAAGGTCGTACTTATCGGTCAAATGCCCTATCTAGACGAACTGAAATGAACAAAGGAGCGGACTGCCATGTCATGGTTGGCAACACGGCACGCGTCCCAGAACGACAGTGAGAAGCAGGAATTCGAGATCAACCTGGAGACGGTGAATGCGCAGGAAGGCCTGTTCGCCATCGTTTCGACCGACGAGGATGGCGAGCAGCACCGCACCCTTGTCCGGTCATCGTCTCGTTATTTCGCTCGTCTGACCGACTAGCCGCCTGAAATCCGCACGGTCTCGTCTTGCGCATTCGCGCCGGTGCGACAAGCGCTTGCGCTGGCCGAACCGCGCCTGCTATATGCGGGCGCATGTCGCCGGGCCCGACACGGGGCCGGCGACGGATGGGCGGTTAGCTCAGCGGGAGAGCACTACGTTGACATCGTAGGGGTCACTGGTTCAATCCCAGTACCGCCCACCATTTTCCCCGCCGGTTCAGTCAGTTACAGAGGCCGTGCGGCTGGGGACCCGGCCGCGCTCCGCGATTTTGGGAGCGGCTTGGGAGCAAGGGGTCAGGCCCGCAGCGTCATCACCTTCCGCTCCGGCCCGGAGAGCCGGGCATCGAAGCCCGCGGCGACGGCTTGGCGAGGCCGGACTCCGGCACGGTTTCGCGCTACCATCGGCGGCCCGCAACGCGACTGATTGGCCCGGATCGCCGACAAGCCCGCCCGCATGGAAGGACTTCTGCTTCTCACCCCGCCGCGCAGCGGCTCGACCGCCATGGCCGCGTTCATGGCCCAGAGCCCGGCGATCGGCGGGCTGCAGCGCCGCTTCGAGGGACAGTGGCTGGTCGATGACCTTCGCGATGACGACCGCTGGGACGGGGCGAAGCCCCGTGCCTATGACCGGATCGGGGCGGTGTGGCGGGAAGCGGCGGCCAGGGCGGTGGAGAACCAGCCGGCGATCCGCTTCTTCGTCGAGAAGAGCCCGCCCAACATGGTGCGCTACCGGGAGATCGCCGCGCTCTTCGATCGCGTCCGGGTGGTGATCAGCAATCGCGATCCGTACGCCTGTGTCTCGTCCGACGGCTATCGCCGCCATGGCTTCGAGGGGCTCGGCACGGCGGAGCGGCTGACGCGGGTCGAGGAACTGGCCGGACGTTGGCTCCGGTTCGGCCGCATCCTGAAGGGGATCGCCGAACGGGAGGGGTATGCGCGGACGAGCTATGAGGCATTCTGCGCCGAGCCGGCCGGCCTCTTCGCGTGCTTCGGCCTGGCCGGGGACCTTGCGGCGGAGGCCGACCGGCGGCACCGCGTCAGGGTCAAGGACTACCCGGCGCAGCCGGTCAGGAACATGAATGACGAGCAGATCGCCAAGCTGTCGGCGGCGGAGATCGCGCGGATAGGCGAGGTGCTGGAGCGCGACAGCGACGTGCCGGACTTCTTCGGCTACGCGATCCGGCCGGGGTGAGGCGGAGGCGATAGACGCGGCCCGCGTTGCGGTCGGCGCGGACCGGCCTATATGTGCGCTACGCGTCGTCCCCTTCCAGTCGCGGCGAGGCCGGTTGTCCCGGCCCGGCCCGCGAGTATCCTGTCCGAAAATCCCAGCCATCCCCCGGCGGCGCGAAGAGTCCAAAGCCATGACCACGCCCAGCCTGTTCATCTCCCATGGCGGACCGAATATCGTGCTCGACGACACAGAGGCGCGCGACTATCTCCGCGGCCTCGAGGGCCTGGTCGGCAGGCCTTCGGCGATCGTCGTCATGTCGGCCCATTTCGAGACCCGCGGCCCGGTGGTGGTCGGCGATCCGGCGCCGGGCATGATCTACGACTTCGGCGGCTTTCCCGACGAGCTCTACCGGATGGTCTATCCGGCGCCGGGCTCGCCGGAGCTCGCGGCGCGGATCAAGACGATGCTCGACGCGGCGGGCATCCCGACGGTGGTCGCGCCCGAGCGCGGCTACGACCACGGCACCTGGACGCCGATGATGCTCGCCTTCCCTGAAGCCGATATCCCGATCGTCCAGCTGTCGATCGATCCGGGCCGGGATGCCGCCTATCACCATGCGCTCGGCAGGGCGCTGGCGCCGCTCCGCGAGGAGAATGTGCTGCTGGTCGGTTCCGGCCACATCACCCACAACCTCCGCGCCGTCTTCAACGCGATGCGGCGCGGCCTGGCGCCGGATCCGGAGATGGCGGACAAGGTCGACGCCTTCACCGGCTGGTTCGCCGACGCCTTCGCCAAGGGCGACCGGGACGCGATCCTCCACTGGAAGGAGCGGGCGCCCTTCGTCACCGAGAACCACCCGACCGACGAGCACCTGATGCCGCTCTTCTTCGCCTATGGCGCGGGCGGCGAGGGAGCCGAGGCAGTGCGCGCCCACGATTCCAAGCAGATGGGCTTCTTCGCCTTCGATTCCTGGCTGTTCCGCTAGCCGAACCGGCGCTGTGGCAGAGCGACGCGGCGCCGTTGTTTTTCCACGATTGGCGGTATGATCGCAGATGCACGGACCGGCGCCGGAGGGCGCCGGCCGCAAAGGGGACCCGCGGCAATGGCGGCAGGAGTCGCGACGATCGGAGTGCACGGGAGCCGGGCGGCACGCCCCGGCGGCGCCTACCTGCTTGCCGGCGGCGTCGCGGTGATGGCGATGTTCCTGTCCTTCCACCCGCCGGTCCGCGGCGTCGCGCCGTATCCGGCCTGCGCGCCGGCAGCGGCCGCCGATTCCTGCGCTGTGCCCGGGCTCCTCGACCCGTTCCCGTCACGGGCCTGAGCGGCACGTCCCCGCTTCATTTTTCCAAGCCATTGCAGGAGGTTGCGGCGAATGTGGCGGAGGTCACAGCGCCGCGCCGCGGTTGGCGTTAATAAAATGGCATCGAACACACGGGGTCCGGCCAGGAGGTTGACGGACCCGGTTCGCCCCGACCGGGCACGGTCCCGGAAGGCAGCAGGCAGGGGAGAGAGATCATGGCAAGGCATTTCGGCAAGGCCATCACCGTCGCAGCCGCACTGGCATTCACCGCCGGGACCGCCGCCGTCGCGCTCGCCCGCATCCCCACCGGTCCGGCGCTCGACGAGGCGATGCTGGATGACGGCACCGATTTCGAGGAGATGGCGATGGCCGCTCCGGTCGATGCCGGGCCGCTCTTCGTCGCCGATGCCTCCGGCGCGGTGCCGGCCTGCATGACCGACGAGGACGTGATCCAGCAGCTCCAGGCCGATCGCGACCAGCTCGGCGGCGAGACCGTGATGCTCGCCGGCGGCCTCGAACAGGCCTTCGCCGACACCTGGCGCCGCCAGACCAACGCCGACCTGGTCGAGGTCTCGACGGTGCTCGCCCATGTCCTGCCCGAGGGCGACGCCAGCTTCGTCGATGTCGTCGAGATCGGCGTCGACGGTTGCGCCCTGAGCCGCACCGTCATCACCGGCGACGACTGGCGCTACCTGCTGGTCCAGGCCGCCGGCGTCGAGGCCTGACCCCCGACCGAATTCCCCGGTTCCCGAGAAGTCCCGCCTGTCTCCGCTCGCTGCCCTGTCATTGTGGCTGGTGCGCGAGGCGGGCGGCAGCCGTTGGAACGGCCA
>NZ_JAGRLA010000068.1 GCF_020442045.1 Bauldia sp.
CCGCTGGATTGCCCGATCTGCGATCAGGGCGGCGAGTGCGATCTGCAGGATCAGGCGATGGCCTTCGGCGTCGATGCCTCGCGCTACCAGGAAAACAAGCGCGCGGTGGAAGACAAATATATCGGCCCGCTGGTCAAGACGATCATGACGCGCTGCATCCACTGCACGCGCTGCATCCGCTTCTCGGCCGAGGTCGCCGGCGTTCCCGAGCTCGGCGCGACGGGCCGCGGCGAGGACATGGAGATCACCACCTATCTCGAACGGGCGATGAGCTCCGAATTGCAGGGCAACGTCATCGACCTCTGCCCGGTCGGCGCGCTGACCTCGCGTCCCTATGCCTTCCAGGCGCGTCCGTGGGAACTGGTCAAGACCGAGTCGATCGACGTGATGGACGCGGTCGGGGCGGCGATCCGCGTCGACACGCGCGGCCGGACGGTCATGCGGATCATGCCGCGGCTCAACGAGGCGGTGAACGAGGAGTGGATCTCGGACAAGACCCGCTTCATCTGGGACGGACTCGGCGCCCAGCGGCTCGATCGCCCGTATATCCGGCGCGGCGGGAGGCTTGAGCCGGCGACCTGGTCCGAGGCCTTCGCGGCGATCGCCGAGAAGACGGCGCATAGCGATCCGAAACGGATCGCGGCGGTGGCGGGCGATCTTGCCGGCGTCGAGGAGATGTACGCGCTGAAAGCGCTGATGGACTCCTTCGGAACCCCGCACATCGATTGTCGTCAGGACGGCTCCAAGCTCGATCCCTCGGCGGGGCGGGCAAGCTACATCTTCAATCCGACGATCGAGGGGATCGACTCCGCCGACGCGGTCCTGATCGTCGGCGCCAACCCGCGCCATGAAGCCGCTGTCCTCAATGCGCGCATCCGCAAGCGCTGGCGACGCGGCGGCCTCAAGGTCGGATTGATCGGCGAAAACGTCGACCTGACATACCCTTACGAGTATCTCGGAGCCGGACCGGACACCCTGTCGAGCCTTGCCTCCGGGGATCACGGCTTCGCCGAGACGCTTGCCAAGGCGAAACGGCCGCTGGTGATCGTCGGCCAGGGGGCGCTCGCCCGTCCCGACGGAGACTCCGTGCTGAAGCTCGCGGCCAAGCTCGCGACCGGCGGCGAGAGGGACGAAGGCTGGAACGGCCTCGCGGTCCTGCATGCGGCCGCGGCGCGGGTCGGGGCGCTCGACCTCGGCTTCGTCCCCGGCGACGAGGGACACGACGTCATCGGCATGGTTGCCGCCGCCGCCGCCGGCGAGATCGACGTGATGTTCCTGCTCGGCGCCGACGAGATAACCGTCAACGCCCTCGGCGAGACCTTCGTCGTCTATATCGGCAGCCACGGCGATGCCGGCGCTCACCGGGCCGACGTCATCCTCCCGGCCGCTGCCTATACCGAGAAATCGGCGATCTACGTCAACACCGAGGGACGCGTCCAGATGACGGCGCGCGCGGCATTCCCGCCGGGCGAGGCCCGCGAGGACTGGGCGATCATCCGCGCCTTGTCGGACGTTCTCGGTCACAAGCTGCCCTTCGACTCGCTGGCCGAGCTGCGGGCGGCGCTTTACCGGGACAAGCCGCATTTCATGCGTGTCGACCAGATCGAGGCCGGATCGGTCGACGAGGTGATGGCATTGGCGGGCGAGGCCGCCGCGCCGGCCTCCGAGCCGTTCACCAATGTCATCGGCGACTTCTACCTGACCAACCCCATTGCCCGCGCCTCGGCGGTGATGGCGGAGTGTTCGGCCCTGGCTGCCGGCAGGCTGGCGAGCGCGGCGGAGTAGGGCGAATGGACGGCTTCTTTTACGACTATGTTGTGCCGGCCATCATCTTCGTGGCGCAGAGCCTGCTGCTCATCGTCGTCCTGTTGATCTTCGTCGCCTACCTGCTCTACGCCGACCGCAAGATCTGGGCGGCCGTGCAGATGCGCCGCGGGCCGAATGTCGTCGGGCCCTGGGGTCTGCTGCAGTCCTTCGCCGATCTGATCAAGTTCGTGCTGAAAGAGCCGGTGGTTCCTTCCGGCTCCAACAAGGGCGTCTTCCTGCTGGCTCCGCTGGTCACCACGACGCTCGCCCTTTCCGCCTGGGCGGTGGTGCCGGTCGCGGCGGGCTGGGTGATCGCCGACATCAATGTCGGCGTGCTCTACATCTTCGCGATCTCGTCGCTCGGCGTCTACGGCATCATCATGGCCGGCTGGTCGTCGAACTCGAAATACCCGTTCCTCAGCGCGCTCCGCTCTGCCGCCCAGATGGTCTCCTACGAGGTCTCGATCGGCTTCGTCATCGTGACCGTGCTGCTCTGCGTCGGCTCGCTCAACCTTACCGACATCGTCGTCGCCCAGTCGGAAGGGCTGGGCACGAAGATCGGCCTGCCCAACAGTTTCCTCGACTGGCACTGGCTGGTCCTGCTGCCGATGTTCGTCATCTTCTTCGTATCGGCGCTGGCCGAGACCAACCGGCCGCCGTTCGACCTGGTCGAGGCGGAATCGGAGCTGGTCGCCGGCTTCATGGTCGAATATTCCTCGACCCCGTACATGCTGTTCATGCTCGGCGAATACGTCGCGATCGTGCTGATGTGCTCGCTGACGACCATCCTGTTCCTCGGCGGATGGCTGCCGCCGGTGGCGGTGCCACCCTTCACATGGATCCCGGGCGTCATCTGGTTCGTCCTGAAGGTCACGCTGGTCTTCTTCATGTTCGCGATGGTGAAGGCTTTCGTTCCGCGCTACCGCTTCGACCAGTTGATGAGACTTGGCTGGAAGGTCTTCCTGCCGATCTCGCTGTTCATGGTCGTAGCGGTCGCATTCGTCCTGCAACTGACCGGTTGGGGAGCCTGATATGAGACTCGGCCAGGCCGCCAGATCGCTGTTCATGATCGAGTTCATCTCGGCCTTCTGGCTGTCGATGGGCTATTTCTTCGCCAAGAAGGCGACGCTGAACTACCCCTTCGAGAAGGGGCCGGTGTCGCCGCGCTTCCGCGGCGAGCACGCGCTGCGCCGCTATCCGAACGGCGAGGAGCGGTGCATCGCCTGCAAGCTCTGCGAGGCGATCTGCCCGGCACAGGCGATCACCATCGAGGCCGGGCCGCGGCGCAACGACGGCACGCGTCGCACGACCCGCTACGACATCGATATGGTGAAGTGCATCTATTGCGGCTTCTGCCAGGAGGCCTGCCCGGTCGACGCGATCGTCGAGGGACCGAATTTCGAATTCGCCGCCGAGACTCGCGAGGAGCTTTACTACGACAAGGCAAAGCTGCTCGCCAACGGCGACCGGTGGGAGCGCGAGATCGCCTCGAACATGGCGGCGGACGCGGCCTTCCGATGAAGCGTTGGACGGGGGCGGGGCAAATGGCTAAGACACCGGCGCCAGCGGGCGACGGCAATCGGGTGGGACGCTGACAGATGGTTCTCAGCGCGATCTTTTTCTATCTCTTTTCGGCCGTGGTCATCGCCTCGGGCGTGATGGTGATCGGGGCGCGGAATCCGGTTCATTCGGTGCTGTTCCTGATCCTCGCCTTCGTCAATGCCGCCGGACTCTTCGTTCTGCTCGGCGCCGAATTCCTGGCCATGATCCTCATCGTCGTCTATGTCGGCGCGGTCGCGGTGCTCTTCCTGTTCGTGGTGATGATGCTCGACGTCGATTTCGTCGAGCTGCGGCAGGGCTTCCTGAACTACCTGCCGGTCGGCGGCCTGATCGGCATCGTTCTGCTGGCGGAATTGCTGCTGGTGGTGGCCGGATGGACCTTCGCCGGCGATACCATGCCGACGTCGCCAGCACCGGCGGGCATGTCCAATACCGCGGCCCTCGGCGAGATCCTCTACACGAAGTACATCTATTTCTTCCAGGCGGCCGGGATGGTGCTTCTCGTGGCGATGGTCGGCGCGATCGTGCTGACGCTGCGCCATCGCGAGAGCGTCAAGCGGCAGTCGATCGCCGATCAGGTGGCGCGCACGCCGGCGACGGCGATCGAGGTCCGCAAGGTGGAATCGGGGAAGGGAATCTGATGGCGATCGGGCTGGGGCATTATCTGGCGGTCGCGGCGATCCTGTTCACGCTCGGGATCTTCGGCATCTTCATCAACCGCAAGAACGTGATCGTCATCCTGATGTCGATCGAGCTGATCCTTCTCGCGGTCAACATCAACCTGGTGGCGTTCTCGTCATTCCTCGGCGACATGGTCGGCCAGGTCTTCGCTCTCCTGGTCCTGACCGTCGCGGCGGCGGAAGCCGCGATCGGCCTTGCCATCCTCGTTGTCTTCTACCGCAACCGCGGCTCGATCGCGGTTGAGGACATCAACCTGATGAAGGGCTGACAGCGGCATGTATTCAGCCATCGTCTTCCTGCCGCTGCTCGGCGCGATCATCGCCGGTGCGATTTCGATCTTCGGCGCGCATGAGCGCACCCGCCCGGCCGTCACCAACGGCCATGGCCACCGCCGCGGCCGCGGCCATGGCGAGGGCGAGAACGGCGCCGACGAACACGGCCACGACCATGAGCCGGCCGCGGTCGGTTCGCGCCAGGCGGAATACATCACCTCGGGTTTCCTGATCATATCGGCGGTGCTTTCGTGGATCGCCTTCTTCACGGTGGGGCTGGGCGACGAGCCGACCCAGCGCTACCAGGTCTTCAACTGGTTCTCCTCCGGAACGCTGTCGGTCGATTGGGCGCTGCGCATCGACACCCTGACCGTGGTGATGCTGGTCGTCGTGAACACCGTATCCTCGGTCGTCCACGTCTATTCGATCGGCTATATGAGCCACGATCCCAACCGGCCGCGCTTCTTCGCCTATCTGTCACTCTTCACCTTCGCGATGCTGTCGCTGGTGACGGCCGACAATCTCGTCCAGCTCTTCTTCGGCTGGGAGGGCGTGGGTCTTGCCTCGTATCTGCTGATCGGCTTCTGGTACCAGCGGCCGGCGGCGAATGCCGCCGCGATCAAGGCCTTCGTCGTCAATCGCGTCGGCGACTTCGGCTTCGCCCTCGGCATCTTCGCCGTCTTCGTCGTGTTCAACTCGGTCGAGTTCGAGACGATCTTCGCCAATGCGCCGACGATCGCCGGAACCCGGATGCAGTTCCTGTCGTGGAACGTCGACACGATGACCGTGATCTGCCTGCTGCTCTTCCTCGGCGCGATGGGCAAGTCGGCGCAATTCCTGCTCCATACCTGGCTGCCGGACGCGATGGAGGGCCCGACACCGGTCTCGGCGCTGATCCACGCGGCGACCATGGTGACCGCGGGCGTCTTCATGGTGGCCCGTCTGTCGCCGCTCTTCGAGCAGGCCCCGACGGCGCTGGCCTTCGTCACGCTGATCGGCGGCACCACCGCCTTCTTCGCTGCTACGATCGGCCTGGTCCAGAACGACATCAAGCGGGTGATCGCCTATTCGACCTGCTCGCAGCTCGGCTATATGTTCGTCGCGATGGGGGTGGGGGCCTATTCGATCGGCATGTTCCACCTGTTTACCCACGCCTTCTTCAAGGCGCTGCTTTTCCTTGGCGCTGGATCGGTGATCCACGCCATGTCCGACGAGCAGGACATGCGCAAGATGGGCGGGTTGCGGAAGGTCATTCCCAAGACCTACTGGATGATGGTTATCGGCAGCCTGGCGCTGACCGGATTCCCGCTCACCGCCGGCTATTATTCGAAGGACGCTATCATCGAGGCATCCTTCGTCGGCACCAATACCTTCGCCGGTTATGCCTTCGTGATGTCGACCGCGGCCGCGATGCTGACGGCCTTCTACTCGTGGCGGTTGATCTTCATGACCTTCCACGGCAAGCCGAGGGCTTCCGCCGAGGTCATGAACCACGCCCATGAATCGCCGCTGGTGATGCTGGTGCCGCTCTATGTCCTCGGGCTCGGCGCGCTGTTCGGCGGCATGGTCTTCTACAACTTCTTCATCGGCACCGGTTTCGAGGACTTCTGGAAGGGCGCCGTCTTCTTCTCCGAGGAAAACCACACCCTCGAGGAAATGCACCACATTCCGTTCTGGGTGGTCTGGGCGCCGACCACGATGATGGTGATTGGCACCGCGATCGCCTACTGGTTCTACATGGTGAACACGGACGTGCCGAAGCAGCTCGCGGCCCGCAACGACTGGCTCTACCGCTTCCTGCTCAACAAGTGGTACTTCGACGAGCTCTACGACTTCCTGTTCGTCCGCTCGCTGAAATGGCTCGGCCGCTTCCTGTGGAAGAGGGGCGACGGGTGGCTCATCGACGGCTTCGGCCCGGATGGCGTGTCCGCCCGGGTGATGGACACCACGGCGCGGATCGTGAAGCTGCAGTCCGGCTATCTCTATCACTACGCCTTCGCGATGCTGATCGGCGTGGCGTTTCTTGTCACCTATCTGATGTTCGCGGCGTGAGGGGCGTCCAATGAGTGAATGGCCGATCCTCTCGACGATCATCTTCCTGCCGCTGGTGGGGGCGCTGCTGGTGCTCGTGATCCGCGGCGACGACGAGATCGCCCAGCGCAACATCTTCAACGTCGCGGTCTGGACGACGACGGTGACGTTCATCCTGTCGCTGTTCGTCTGGATCAACTTCGACAGCGCCGATCCCGGCTTCCAGATGGTCGAGCGGGCCGAGTGGCTTGGCGGCGGGATCACCTATCATATGGGGGTCGACGGCATCTCGATGCTGTTCGTCATCCTGACGACCTTCCTGATGCCGCTCTGCATCATCGCCAGCCGCCTGACGGTCAAGACCCAGTTCAAGTCCTATATGGTCGCCTTCCTGGTGATGGAGACGCTGATGATCGGCGTCTTCTGCTCGCTCGACCTGGTGCTCTTCTACCTGTTCTTCGAGGGCGGGCTGATCCCGATGTTCCTGATCATCGGCATCTGGGGCGGTCCGCGCCGCGTCTATGCGAGCTTCAAGTTCTTCCTCTACACGCTGCTCGGCTCGGTGCTGATGCTGCTCGCGATCATGGCGATGTACTGGTATTCGGGCACCGTCGTGCCGTGCGACGCGTCGGCCGGCGGCATCGCCGCGACCTGTTCGACGACCGATATCGTCAAGCTGATGGATGTCCAGTTCCCGGCCAGCATGCAGTTCTGGCTGTGGATCGGCTTCTTCGCGAGCTTCGCGGTCAAGATGCCGATGTGGCCGGTCCATACCTGGCTGCCGGACGCGCATGTCGAGGCGCCGACGGCGGGTTCGGTGATCCTCGCCGCGATCCTCCTGAAGATGGGCGGCTACGGCTTCCTCCGCTTCTCCTTGCCGATGTTCCCGCTGGCCTCAGCCGATCTCGCGCCGTTCATCTTCACGCTGTCGGTGGTGGCGATCATCTACACCTCGATCGTCGCCCTGATGCAGAAGGACATGAAGAAGCTGATCGCCTATTCGTCCGTCGCACATATGGGCTTCGTGACGATGGGCATCTTCGCCATGACGACCCAGGGCGTGCAGGGCAGCATCTTCCTGATGCTGTCGCATGGTCTCGTCTCCGGCGCGCTCTTCCTTTGCGTCGGGGTCGTCTACGACCGCATGCATACCCGCGAAATATCGGCCTATGGCGGCCTGGTGAACCGGATGCCGCTCTACGCGCTGGCCTTCATGGTCTTCACCATGGCTAATGTCGGCCTGCCGGGGACGATGGGCTTCGTCGGCGAATTCCTGACGCTGGCCGGCACCTACAGGGTCAATACCTGGGTCGCCTTCCTGGCGACGACCGGCATCATCCTCTCGGCGGCCTATGCCTTGTGGCTCTATCGCCGGATCATCTTCGGGAAGCTGGAAAAGGGGAGCCTGAAGGACATTCTCGACCTTTCGCGACGCGAACAGCTGATCCTGGCGCCGCTGGTGATCCTCACGCTGTTTTTCGGCTTCTTCCCGGGGCCGATCATGGATGTGACGGCGGCGTCGGTCGACCAGCTGGTCGCCAATTACGAAGCCGCGCTGTCCGCCGCCGGCCAACTCGCTTCGGCTTCGCCATGACGATACGGCGCGGAGAAAGCACGTGACCATGTTCCCGGATCTCCTGCCGGCTCTGCCGGAGATTCTGCTGGCCGTCGGGGCGCTCGCGCTGCTGATGATCGGCGTCTTTGTCGGCGAGAAGTCGACGTCGCTGATCAACGGCCTGTCGATCGCGTTGCTGGTCGTGGCCGGTATCGCCGTGATCGCGGGACCGGGCGGCGGCGTCACCTTCAGCGACGCCTTCATCCTCGATCCGTTTGCCCGCTTCATGAAGGTGCTGGCGCTGATCGGCTCGGCCATCGCCATCGTCATGTCGATCGGCTACGCGCGGGCGCGGAAATTCGAGCGCTTCGAATATCCGGTCCTCATCGTCATCGCGACGCTCGGCATGTTGATGATGATCTCGGCCAACGACCTGATCGCGGTCTATCTCGGCCTCGAGCTGCAGTCGCTGTCTCTCTACGTGATCGCCGCCATCAACCGGGATTCGGTGCGCTCGACCGAGGCCGGGCTCAAGTATTTCGTGCTGGGGGCCCTGTCGTCCGGCATGCTGCTCTACGGCGCCTCGCTGGTCTACGGCTTCACCGGGACCACCACCTTCGCCGGGATCGCCTCGGCATTGACCGCGGAGGGGGCCTCGCTCGGTCTCGTCTTCGGCCTCGTCTTCCTGATCGCGGGGCTTGCTTTCAAGATTTCGGCGGTGCCGTTCCATATGTGGACGCCGGACGTCTATGAAGGCGCGCCGACGCCGGTCACCGCCTTCTTCGCCGCGGCGCCGAAGGTCGCGGCTGTCGCGCTGTTCGTCCGCGTGGTGGTCGGGCCTTTCGCGCCGATCACCCATGACTGGCAGCAGATCCTCTCCTTCCTCGCCATCGCCTCGATGGTGCTCGGCGCCTTCGCCGCCATCGGGCAGCGCAACATCAAGCGGCTGATGGCTTATTCCTCCATCGGCCACATGGGATATGCGCTGGTCGGATTGGCGGCGGGCAGCGAGGCCGGCGTCCAGGGCGTCATCCTTTATGTCTCGATCTATCTGGCGATGACGGTCGGCGCCTTCGCCTGCATCCTGTCGATGCGCCGCCGCGAGGGCATGACCTACGAGATCAACGATCTCGCCGGGCTCGCCAAGACCCATCCGGTCATGGCCTTCATGTTCGCCGCGATCCTCTTCTCGCTGGCGGGGATACCGCCGCTCGCCGGCTTCTTCGCGAAATTCTACGTGTTCCTGGCGGCGATCGAGGCCGAGCTCTACGTGCTGGCGGTTATTGGCGTGGTCGCCAGCGTCATCGGCGCCTACTACTATCTCCGGATCATCAAGATCATGTATTTCGACGATCCGGCGACGAGTTTCGAGCCGATGCCAACCGAATTGCGGGTGGTGCTTGGCGTCAGCGGCGCCTTCGTCCTGTTCTTCATCATCTTTGCCGGCCCGCTCGGCGGCGCGGCGGGACTGGCTGCCCAGACCTTCTTCCCGACGGGTTGATGGACGAGACCGGCCTGCCATCCGGCTACCGCCGCGAGGCGCATGACAGCGTGACCTCGACCAGTTCGGTCGTACTGGAGCGCGCCCGGAACGGTGACCCGGGCGGGCTCTGGGTGACGGCGCGGGACCAGACCGAAGGCCGGGGGCGACGCGGCCGCCACTGGACGACGGGAGAGGGGAATCTCGCAGCGTCCCTCCTTCTGGTCGACCCGGCGCCTCCGCCGATCGCCGCGACCATTTCCTTTGTCGCCGGGCTGGCGCTCCACCGCGCGATCGTCGGGCTCGCCGGCATCGCTCTCGTCGAACGGCTCAAGCTGAAGTGGCCGAACGACCTCCTGCTTGGCGGGCGCAAGGTCGCGGGGATACTGGTCGAGGGCGAGAAGATGGCGGATGGGCGGTTCGCCGTGGCGGTCGGGATCGGTGTCAATTGCCTGTCCCATCCGCAAAGCGAGGCGACCTTCGCGGCCGATGACCTGATGACGGGGGGCGTCGCGATCGAGAGCGAACGCCTCTTCGCGGGATTGGCATTCACCATGGCGGACGAGATCGAGCGCTGGGATCGCGGCGGCGGTTTTGCCGAGGTCCGCTCCGCCTGGCTCGACCGCGCCTATGGGATCGGCGAGCGGATCACGGTCAATCTCAACGATCGCGTCATCGACGGAAGCTTCGAAACCCTGGATGACGACGGGCGGCTGGTGCTTGGGCGGCCGGGCGGTGCCCGCGAGACGATCAGCGCCGGCGATCTCTTCTTCGCGGGCCGGGCCTGAGAGTGAGCGGCTTGGCACGGTCCCGCGAAGAGCTGGTATTCCTTCCGCTCGGCGGCGTCGGCGAGATCGGGATGAATCTCGGCCTCTACGGCTATGGCCCCGCCCACCACCGGACGTGGATCGCGGTCGATTTCGGCATCGCCTTTCCGGGCGAGGAAGCGCCCGGCGCCGACGTGATCTTCCCCGACATCTCCTATCTGGAGGAAGAGCGGATCAACCTCGCCGGGATCCTGATCACCCACGCCCACGAGGACCACTACGGGGCGCTGATCGACCTGTGGCCACGGCTTCGCGTGCCGGTCTTCGCGACTGCCTTCACCGCGGGCCTCCTGAACGCGAAACGCGCATCCGAACCGGGCGCCGAGACGATCCCGGTGACCATCGTCGCGCCCGGCGGCCGCTTCAAGGCGGGACCATTCGAGGTTGAATACATCAACGTCACCCATTCGATCCCGGAAGCCAACGCGCTGGCGATCCGCACGCCACTCGGGCTCGTGCTCCATAGCGGCGACTGGAAGCTTGACGACACGCCGGTCATCGGCCTGCCGACCGACGAGAAAAGGCTCCGGGAGATCGGGGAGGAGGGTGTCCTGGCGCTGGTCTGCGATTCGACCAACGCCTATCGCGACGGCCGCAGCCCGAGCGAGCGCGAGGTGGCGCTCGAGATCGAGGACGTCGTCGCGATGGCGCGTGGGCGGGTCGCCTTCACGACATTCTCGTCCAATGTCGGCCGTATCCGGTCGATCGCCCTTGCCGCGGCAAAGGCGGGCCGGGAAGTCGTGGTCGTCGGCCGGGCCATTCGACGGATGCTCGACGTCGCCGGAGAACTCGGGATCCTGGCCGGTCTGCCGCCTTTCCTGGAGGAGGAGGCTTACCAGCATCTGCCGCGTAACAAGGTTGTCGCTCTGCTGACCGGGAGCCAGGGCGAGTCGCGTGCCGCGCTTGCCAGGATCGCCGGCAACGACCACCGCCATGTCGCCTTCGACAAGGGCGATCTGGTCGTCTTCTCCTCCCGCGCGATACCGGGCAACGAAGTCCCGATCAACCGGATCATCAATTCGCTGGTCGCCCGCGGTGTCCGCGTCATGACCGACCGCGACCGGCTGGTCCACGTCTCCGGCCATCCGCGCCGGGAGGAGATGCGCCACCTCTACGGATGGCTGAGGCCGGAGATCGCGGTGCCCGTGCATGGCGAAGCGATGCATCTCGAGGCGCATGCCGAGCTTGCCGAGGAGCTCGGCGTGAAGTCGGTGCTGCGGATCGAGAACGGAACGATGGTGCGCCTGGCGCCCGACGCCCCCGGTGTCGCCGACGAGGTCGAAGCCGGGCGCCTCTATCGCGATGGCCGGCTGATCGGCGCGCTCGACGAGCTCGGTATCGCCGAAAGGCGGCGCCTGTCCTTCGCGGGCCACGTTTCGGTTTCCGTGGTGATCGACGCGAAGGGGGAACTGCTCGCTGATCCGCAGGTGGGCCTGGTCGGCGTGCCGGCAATCGACGCGGCGAACCGGCCGTTGTCCGAAAGCGTTCTGAACGCGGCGCTTGGCGCCATCGAGTCGATCCCGCGGCGCCGCCGGCATGCCGAGATCGTGCGCGAGGCCGTGCGGCGCGCGGTCCGCGCGGAGGTCGCGGGCATCTGGGGCAAAAAGCCGAATTGCACGGTGTTCCTAACGGTCGTATGAGGGGCGATCATGATCGGCCGCCTCAATCACGTCGCCATCGCCGTGCCCGACCTCGCGGCCGCGGCCGCACACTATCGCGATCGCCTGGGCGCCAACGTGTCGGATCCCGCCGAGCAACCGGAACACGGTGTCACGACGGTCTTCGTGGAACTGCCGAACACCAAGATCGAGCTCCTCGAGCCGCTCGGCGAAAATTCACCGATTGCCACCTTCCTGTCGCGGAACCCGGACGGCGGCATCCATCATCTCTGCTACGAGGTCGATGACATCGGCGACGCCGGCCGGAAGCTGGCCGGCTTGGGCGTCCGGATTCTTGGCAGCGGCGAGCCGAGGCCAGGCGCGCACGGAAAGCCCGTGTTGTTCCTTCACCCGAAGGATTTCATGGGCACGCTGATAGAACTCGAAGAGGCCTGAGGCGGCGTCCACCATGAACCTCGTCAGCATCATTGCTGTCTATTTCGTCGTCTGGTGGATCGTCCTGTTCGCGGTGCTTCCCTGGGGCATGCGCACCCAGGAAGAGGAGGGCGAGGTGATCCTCGGCACGGACCCGAGCGCGCCCCACAACCCAAAGCTGCTGAAGAAGGCAATCGCAACCTCGATCGTTGCCGCGATCGTCACCTTCGGCATCTGGTTCGGGGTGGATTACCTTGGCTATGGCGTCGAGGAACTCGGCGAGCTTTTCCTGCCGGGGCAATAAAAAAAGCAAGGCTTTTCAGCCTTGCTTGCCGAGTTCCGCGTCTTTAACCCTTTTTGCCTTGCCCACCGATCCAATTGGCTGATTGAATCTTTTCCTCAAAGCAGGGCGGCTGCAACCGTCAGGTGCGCCAAAAGGGATCTTCCTCCCAAGACTTAGACCGCGATGCCTTTTTGTCTGGGTGTCGGGTTGGTCTTCGAGAACCGTTTCCCTAGCCCTTTTTATGGGACGGACCGTAGCGAAACTCGGAGCGCTTGTCATCTATTTGTGCGCCGTCGGCATATTTTTTTTGCAGTCTTATGACCGGCGTAAGTGCCGGTGCGCGGCGTGGGGACGGTTCGGGTTGGGCGGCCTTCCTGCCGGGGCCGCGGTGAAGCGTCCTCCGGGCCTCGCGGGGCTTGTGTTTTGCGCGGCGTACCGATTGACTGCGCCACGTCAGCGTCCTTGAGGAATCGCCCGAAACCATGCGCCTGTCCCGGTATTTTCTCCCCATTCTCCGCGAAACGCCGAAAGAGGCGGAGATCGTATCGCATCGCCTGATGCTGCGCGCCGGCATGCTCAGGCAACAGGCGGCCGGCATCTATTCCTGGCTGCCGCTCGGCGAGCGCGTGCTCGCCAGGATCGAGCAGATCGTGCGCGAAGAACAGGACCGGGCAGGGGCCATCGAGATCCTGATGCCCACGATCCAACCGGCCGACCTGTGGCGCGAAAGCGGGCGCTACGACGACTATGGCAAGGAGATGCTGCGAATCGTCGATCGCCACGAGCGCGACATGCTCTACGGGCCGACCAACGAGGAGATGGTGACGGATATCTTCCGCGCCTATGTCTCGTCCTATCGCTCGCTGCCGCTGAACCTCTATCACATCCAGTGGAAGTTCCGCGACGAGGTCCGGCCGCGCTTCGGCGTCATGCGGGGGCGCGAATTCCTGATGAAGGACGCCTATTCCTTCGATATCGACGAAGCGGCCGCCCGCGTCTCCTACAACAGGATGTTCGTGGCCTACCTCAAGACGTTCAAGCGGATGGGCCTGACCGCCATCCCGATGCGGGCGGAAACCGGCCCGATCGGCGGCGATCTCAGTCACGAATTCCTCGTCCTCGCCGACACCGGCGAATCCGGCGTCTATTGCCACAGGGACGTTCTCGACCAGACCGTTCCCGGCGACGACTTCGACTATGGCGGTGATCTCGATGCGGTCATAGCGCCGTGGACCGCCTATTACGCGGCCACCGAAGACGTCCATGATCCGGAACGATTCGAACGCGAGGTGCCGGAGGAGAAGCGCCTCCACACCCGTGGCATCGAGGTCGGCCAGGTCTTCTATTTCGGCACGAAATATTCCGTCCCGATGAAAGCCAATGTCGCCGGGCCCGACGGTGTCGAGCGGCCGGTGCACTGCGGCTCATACGGCATCGGCGTCTCACGGCTCGTCGGCGCCATCATCGAAGCGTCGCACGACGACGACGGAATCATCTGGCCGGACAGCGTCGCGCCGTTCACGGTCGGGCTTATCAACCTGAAGCCCGGCGACGGGCCGACCAGCGATGCGGCGGAAGGACTCTACGACCGCCTCACGAAAGCCGGAATCGCAGTCCTCTACGATGATGTCGACAACCGCGCCGGAGCGAAATTCGCGACGATGGATTTGATCGGGCTGCCCTGGCAGGTCATTGTCGGTCCGAAGGGAATCGCTTCGGGCGAGGTCGAGATCAAGCGACGCGCCACCGGCGAACGAGAGACGCTGACGATTGATGCTGCAATCAACCGACTCGTTGCCGGATAGGCCGACGACCGCCGCGGCCGCCCGGCCGGTAGGGGGAAAGGCAGCGCCGGCCAAGCGCCTGCCGGCGGGTACCGGTCCGTTCTCGCGCTTCGAGTGGATGCTCGCCGGCCGCTACCTGCGGGCACGCCGCCGCGAGGCGTTCATTTCCGTGATCGCGGGTTTCTCGTTCATCGGCATCATGCTCGGCGTCGCGACGCTGATCATCGTCATGGCGGTGATGAACGGCTTCCGGGCGCAGTTGATCGACAAGATTCTCGGCCTCAACGGCCACCTGATCGTGCAGGCGATGGATTCGCCGCTCACCGACTATGATCCCGTGGCGCAGCGGATCGCGGCGGTGCCGGGCGTGGCATCGGCGATCCCGCTTGTCGAGGGCCAGGCGCTGGCCAGCGGCTCGAACGCCTCCAACGGCGTGCTGGTCCGGGGCATTCGCGACGCCGACCTGCCGCATATCCGCGGCATTGCCGACAACGTGCAGCTCGGCAGCCTGGTCGATTTCGAAGCCTCGGGAGGTGTCGCGATCGGGACCCGCCTGGCGGCATCGCTCGGGCTGACGATCGGCAGCAACCTGACGCTGGTGTCACCGAACGGAAACGTGACGCCGCTCGGCGTAACCCCGCGCATCAAGGCCTATCCGGTGACCGCGATCTTCGAGATCGGGATGTCGGAATACGATTCGAGCTTCGTCTTCGTGCCATTCGCGGAGGCGCAGGCCTTCTTCAATCTCGGTGACGAGGCAAGCGCGATCGAGATCTACCTCGACAGCGCCGACAGCGTAGACGAGCTGCGGCCGGCGATCGAAGAGGCGGCCGACCGGCAGATACTGCTGACCGACTGGCAGCAACGCAACGTGACCTTCTTCTCGGCGCTCGAGGTCGAGCGGAACGTGATGTTCCTGATCCTCAGCCTGATCATCCTGATCGCCGCCCTGAACATCATCTCGGGGCTGACCATGCTGGTGAAGGAAAAGGGACACGCCATCGCGATCCTGAGGACGATGGGGGCGACCCGCGGCGCGATCATGCGGATCTTCTTCATCATCGGATCGGCGATCGGCGCGATCGGCACATTCGCCGGGTTCCTGCTCGGCGTTCTCATCTCGCTGAATATCGAGACGATCCGCGAGTGGATCGCGTCCTTCTTCACCACCGACGTCTTCTCCTCGGAGCTCTATTTCCTCAGTCAGCTCCCCGCCGACATGGACCCCGGCGAGACGCTGTCGGTGATCCTCATGGCGCTGGCGCTGTCGTTCCTCGCGACTCTCTATCCGGCATGGAGCGCGGCGCGGCTCGATCCGGTCGAGGCGCTGCGATACGAATGAGCACCGATGCGCCCGCCGAACGGCAGATCCGTCCGATCCTCAGCCTTCGCGGCGTCGAGCGCCACTTCAACGAGGGCCCGAGCCGGCTGACCGTCCTGTCCGGTGCCGATTTCGACCTTCGCCCCGGCGAGCTGGTGGCGCTCGCCGCGCCGTCCGGCGCCGGCAAGTCGACGCTGCTCCAGATCGCCGGGCTGCTGGAGAAACCCGACTCCGGCGACGTCGTCATTGCCGGACGCTCGGCCGGCAAGCTCTCCGACGCCGACCGGACGGCGATCCGGCGGGTGCAGATCGGCTTCGTCTATCAGTTCCACCATCTGCTCGGCGAATTCAGCGCGCTCGAAAACGTCATCATCCCGCAACTGATCCGCGGCCTCTCGAAGCCGGTCGCGACCCAGCGGGCGATGCAACTGCTCGGCTATATGAAGGTGAAGCAGCGCGCCGACCATCGCCCGGCGGAGCTCTCGGGGGGCGAGCAGCAGCGGGTAGCGATCGCCCGCGCCGTCGCCAATGCCCCGCGGCTCTTGCTGGCCGACGAGCCGACCGGCAACCTCGACCCGACCACCGCCGGCTATGTCTTCGACGGATTGACCCGCCTGGTGCGCGCGTCGAAACTCGGCGCTCTGATTGCGACCCATAACCACGACCTCGCTGCTCGCATGGACCGGCGGATCACCCTGGAGGGAGGCAAGGTCGTCGAGCTGGAGTAGCGGTATGCCGAGACCGGCGCCCGCGGCGATCCTGGTGGCTTTGCTCCTGCCGCTCCCGGTCCATGCCGAGGAGGAGGCGGCCCCGGCCCTCGATCTGGCAATGCCGGCCAAGGTGCTCGCCAACCGGGACGCGCCGGTGGAGAAGCCCGCCGCCGATGACCCGAAGACCATCTGCTCGCTGATCGAGGATGCCGCGGCGGCGCACCGCCTGCCGGTCGGCTTCTTCACCAGGCTGATCTGGAAGGAGAGCCGGTTCCGGCCCGACGCTCTGAGCCCCAAGGGCGCGCAGGGCATTGCCCAGTTCATGCCCGGTACCGCCGCGCTGCGCGAACTCGCCGATCCCTTCGACCCGATCGAAGCGATACCCGCATCCGCCCATTACCTGCGGGACCTGACCGATCAGTTCGGCAATCTCGGCCTTGCGGCCGCCGCCTATAATTCGGGCGAGAGGCGGGTGGAGACCTGGCTCGCAGGCTCCGGCGGCCTGCCGTTCGAGACCCGGAGCTACGTCCTGTCCATCACCGGCTGGACGGCCGACGAATGGAACAGCGAGGCGGCGGCCGGCTTCACCAGGACCACGGAAGGGCGGAAGGAGGACTGCCTGGAGCTGGCGGCGCGCCTTGCGAAGCCCGGAGCCGGTTCGCAGCTGGTTGCCGAATACAAGAAGGCGGACTGGGCGCCCTGGGGCGTGCAGGTCGCCGGTAACTTCTCGCTCAACCGCGCGATGGCGGCGTATAGCCGGCAGCAGGCGCGCTACGCCTCGGTGCTCGGTGGCCAGACCCCGATGGTCGTGCGCGGCGTCAATCGCAGCATGGGCAACGCCCCGGTCTTCCAGATCCGCGTGCCGGCCCAGACGCGCCAGGAAGCGAGCGACATCTGCAGGCGGCTGAAGGCGGCCGGCGGCGCATGCCTCGTCCTGAAGACGGGGCGGTAGGATCGGATGTGGTTGCCCCGAGCGACGTCTCCATCCCGAGGACCCAGGAAAGCGGTGCTTGACAAAAGAACAAAACAAGAACATACTCCATCTCCAACAAGCGAGGGATCTGGAAAATGACCGCTTTCGTCAAGGACATAGCCGCTCTGATCGTGATCACCACCTTCATCGCCTCGATTGGCGTGATGTCGGAAGCCGTGCGCCTCGTCATGTGACGATTCCGCCCGGGGAATAACCGGGCGTCGGCGTGGACATGCGGGCGGCCCTTGGCGACACTTGGTGCCTGGAGGATCGCACCATGAGTCGCATCGCCGAAGAGGTCGGCTTCGTCCACCTGAGGGTCCATTCCGCTTTCTCGTTGCTCGAGGGAGCGCTGCCGCTCAAGAAGCTGGCGGCGCTCGCAACGGCGGACCGGATGCCGGCGCTCGGCATCACCGACACGGGGAACCTCTTCGGTGCGCTCGAGTTCGCCGAGAAGATGGCCGGGGAGGGCATCCAGCCGATCGTCGGCTGCCAGCTTGCCGTCGATTTCGGCGACGATGGGGGGAGCGAGCGGTCGGGCATGGGTGGCGGGCCCGCGCAGAAGCGCCTTTCCAGCGTCGTGCTGATCGCCGCGGGCGAACAGGGCTACTGGAACCTCGTCAAGCTTGTCTCCAGGTCGTTTCTCGAAAGCGACGCCGGCGACAGGCCGCACGTCGCCATCGATGACGTCGCGCCGCTGGCGGATGGCCTGATCGCGCTGACCGGCGGGCCCGGTGGCCCGGTTGACGAGGCGATAGCCGCGGGCAACATGCATCTTGCCGCCGAGCGTCTCGATCGGCTCTCGGCGCTCTTCCCCGACAGGCTCTATGTCGAGCTCCAGCGTCACGGACTGGCGGCCGAGAAGCTTGTCGAGCCGCTAATCGTCGAACTCGCCTATGCCCGCGACCTGCCGCTGGTCGCCACCAACGAATGTTTTTTCCCGACCCGTGACGACTACGAGGCCCATGACGCGTTGATCTGCATCGCGGAAGGCACGGTGATCGGCGACGACAACCGGCGGAGGCTCACACCGGAGCATTACTTCAAGAGCCGGGCGGAGATGGTCGAATTGTTCGCCGACCTGCCGGAGGCGGCCGCGAACACCGTCGAGATCGCCATGCGGTGCGCTTTCTGGCCGAGGGTCCGGAAGCCGATCCTGCCGCGTTTCGCCGGCGCCGATGCCGATCCGGAAACCGCCGACGCGGCGGAGGCCGAGCTGCTCCGCGAGACGGCGCGGAAAGGTCTGGCCAGACGTCTGGAGGTCCACGGCCTGGCGCCGGGCCGGACCGAGGCCGACTACAACGAACGGCTCGAATTCGAGCTCGGCGTCATCGAGCGGATGAAATATCCCGGCTATTTCCTGATCGTCGCGGATTTCATCCAATGGGCGAAGTCGCAGTCGATCCCCGTCGGCCCGGGCCGCGGTTCCGGCGCGGGGTCGCTGGTCGCCTGGGTGCTCACCATCACCGACCTCGATCCCTTGCGCTTCGATCTGCTGTTCGAACGTTTTCTCAATCCCGATCGCGTCTCGATGCCGGACTTCGACATCGACTTCTGCCAGAACCGGCGCGACGAGGTGATCCACTACGTCCAGCAGAAATACGGCGCCGACCACGTGGCGCAGATCATCACCTTCGGCAGCCTCCAGGCGCGGGCCTGCCTGCGCGACGTCGGCCGCGTGCTGCAGATGCCATACGGGCAGGTGGACAGGATCGCCAAGATGATCCCGTTCAATCCGGCCGCGCCGGTTTCGCTGGAAAAGGCGGTCGCCGACGAGCCGCGCCTCCAGGCGATGCGGGAGGAGGAGCCGGTCGTCGACCGGCTGTTGACCGTCGCCAACAAGCTTGAGGGGCTCTATCGCCACGCCTCGACCCACGCCGCCGGCATCGTCATCGGCGACCGGGCACTCGACCAGCTGGTGCCGCTCTATCGAGACCCGCGCTCAGGCATGCAGGTCACCCAGTTCAACATGAAATGGGTCGAGAATGCCGGCCTCGTGAAGTTCGACTTCCTTGGCCTGAAGACCCTTACCGTGCTTGATATCGCCGCCCGGATGGTGCGCGAACGCGGCATCGACCTCGACCTCCTGCGTATTCCGCTGGATGATCAGAAGACCTTCGACATGCTGACCCGCGGCGAGACGGTCGGCGTGTTCCAGGTTGAAAGCGCGGGCATGCGGCGGGCACTGGTCGACATGCGGCCGGACCGCTTCGAGGACCTGATCGCCCTGGTCGCGCTCTATCGCCCCGGCCCGATGGCCAACATCCCGAGCTATTGCGCCCGCAAGGCCGGCAAGGAACGGGTCGAATACCTCCATCCCGAGCTTGAGGCGATCCTCGCGCCGACCTACGGCATCATCACCTATCAGGAACAGGTCCAGCAGATCGCCCGGGTGCTGGCCGGCTATACGCTGGCGGAGGCGGATCTTCTCCGCCGTGCCATGGGCAAGAAGATCAAGGCGGAGATGGACGCCCAGCGCGGCCGTTTCCTCGAAGGCGCGACCGAGCGGGGCATCGATCGCGGGCTCGCCAACACCATCTTCGATGCCTGCGCCAAGTTCGCCGAATACGGCTTCAACAAGTCCCACTCGGCGCCCTACGCCTTCATCACCTACCAGACCGCTTATCTGAAGGCGAACTTCCCGGCGGAGTTCCTCGCCGCCTCGATGACGCTCGATACCGGCAACACCGACAAGGTGGCCGAGTTCCGTCGCGAGGCCATGCGGCTTGGAATCACCGTCGAGGCGCCGTCGGTCAACCGGTCCGGGGTGGAATTCGACGTCGAGGACGGCCGCATCCTCTATTCGCTGTGCGCGATCAAGGGGGTCGGCGCCCAGGCGGTGGCGCATCTGGTCGAGGCACGCAAGGACGGCACGTTCCGCGATCTCGCGGATTTCGCCGGCCGCATCAATCCGAAACTCTTCAACAAGCGGACGCTGGAAAGCCTCGTCTGTGCCGGCGCCTTTGACGAGATCGAGCCGGACCGGGCCCGGGTCTTTGCCGGCGTCGACCGGATCATGGGGCTGGCGACCCGCCGCCAGGACAGCGCCGCGGTCGGCCAGGCCGAGCTGTTCGGCGGAGGAGGGGCCGAGGCCGAGCCGATCGTCCTGCCGGTCGCCGAACCGTGGGTGGCGGCGGAGAAGCTGCAGCGCGAACATGACGCGGTCGGCTTCTATCTGTCCGCTCATCCGCTGGACGAGTACCAGCCGGTGCTCGAACGGATGCGGGTGCAGACCTGGTCCGAGTTTGTCGAATCCGTCCATCGCGGCGCGACGGCCGGTCGCCTTGCCGGCACGGTCACCGCGAAGCAGGAACGCCGGACCCGCACCGGCAACCGGATGGGCGTGGTGCAACTCTCGGATCCGAGTGGGTCCTACGAGGCCGTGATCTTCTCCGAGAACCTTGCCCAGTACCGCGAGCTCCTCGAGCCGGGGCGATCGGTGGTGGTCCTGGTCAGCGCGGAAGATCGGCCGGAGGGCATCAATATCCAGATCCAGTCCGTTGAACCGCTTGATAAATTCGTCTCCGGTCTCAAGCAGATTCGAGTCTATCTCCGCGACGAGGCGCCGCTTGCCAGCGTCCAGCGTCATCTCGCGCCAAAGGGCGAGGGGTCCGTCAGCCTGATCCTGCTGCTCGAGGAAGGGCGGCGGGAAATCGAGATGGACCTGCCCGGCCGCTATGCGGTCTCGCCCCAGATCGCCAGCGCCCTCCGTGCCGTGAACGGCGTCGTCCAGGTCGAGCTCGTCTAGAGCCAACGGCGGAATTTTCCGCAAAATCCGATACATGCAAGACATTTCTCACTCGCGACATCCGTTCACGATTCCGTGATCGGCCTGGTGGAATTTGCATTGCCGAGGGCGGCAGCGCCCGCGACATGCCCGGACGGTCGCGACCGAATATCCGACGAGGCCCGGCGAGGACCGGCGACCGATGACCTTGCCGGTTTCCAGGCGGCGGAACCGGTCAGCGGTGGCGGGGGCAGGAGAACCTCCGGGGATTGGCGTCGGCATGCCAGCCGTGCGCTGACACCCTATTGCACCGGCCCATACCAATCCCTATAAGACCGCCATCACACACGCGGGGGTTCGGTCCGCTCGTCCGGAATATCCGGCCGAAACGGTCCGACCGGTGCCTGATCCCAGGCTTGCGGCATATGCCGCGTCCCCGCGGAGGACGAACCGGTGAAGGAGACAGGTAGTCATGGCACTGCCCGATTTTACTATGCGCCAGCTGCTGGAAGCTGGTGTTCACTTTGGCCACCAGAAGCATCGCTGGAACCCGAAGATGGCGCCGTATCTCTACGGCGTCCGTAACAACATCCACATCATCGACCTCGCGCAGACGGTGCCGATGCTCCATCGCGCCCTGCAGACGGTGAGCGATGCGGTCGCCCAGGGCGGCCGGGTGCTCTTCGTCGGCACCAAGCGCCAGGCGACCGACCCGGTCGCCGCCGCCGCCGGCCGCTGCGCCCAGTATTACGTGAACTCGCGCTGGCTCGGCGGGATGCTGACCAACTGGAAGACGATCTCGCGATCGATCCAGCGGCTGCGGGAAGTTGACGAGACCCTCGCCGGCGAGGCGACCGGACTGACCAAGAAGGAACGCCTGACGCTGACCCGCGAGCGCGACAAGCTCGAGAAGGCGCTGGGCGGCATCAAGGATATGGGCGGGGTTCCCGACCTGATCTTCGTGATCGACACCAACAAGGAAGCGATCGCGATCAAGGAGGCGACCCGCCTGGGTATCCCGATCGCGGCGGTCGTCGACTCGAACTGCGATCCGGATGACATCACCTACCCGATTCCGGGCAATGACGATGCCGGCCGGGCGATCACCCTCTACTGCGACCTCGTCGCCCGCGCCGCGATCGACGGCATCTCGCGGGCCCAGGGCGACGCCGGAATCGACATCGGCGCGGCTGAGGACGTGGCCGAGCCCGCGCTCGAGGAAGCCGTGGTGGCGACCAACGGCGCCGGCGACGTGACGATGGCGGCGGCCGAGGTGGTCGAGCCGCAGACCATGGAAGCCGCGCAGGTGGCTGCCGCGGAAGAGGAAGAGGAACCCACCGGGCCGCTGTTCGTGGCGCCCGAGGGAGATCCGGACGATCTGAAGAAGATCAGTGGCGTGGGGCCGGTTCTGGAGCAGAAGCTCCACAGCCTCGGCATCACCAAGCTCGATCAGATCGCCAACTTCTCCGACGAGGAGATCGAGAAAGTGGATTCGGCACTCAACTTCAAGGGCCGGATCCAGCGGGACGACTGGATCGGTCAGGCCAGAGCCCTGACCGGCGAAGACTGATTCAAAGGTACCGACATGGCTATCTCAGCAGCACAGGTTAAGGAACTCCGCGACCAGACGGGCGCGGGCATGATGGACTGCAAGGCGGCGCTGACGGAGACCGACGGTGACATCGAGGCGGCGATCGACTGGCTCCGGACCAAGGGTCTGTCGAAAGCGGCCAAGAAGGCCGACCGCGTGGCTGCCGAGGGGCTGATCGGCGTCGCCACCGGCGATGGCAAGGCGGTCATGGTCGAGGTCAATTCCGAGACCGACTTCGTCGCCCGCAATGCCGACTTCCAGGCGCTCGTCAACGGCATTGCCGAAGCCGCCCTGACGACCGACGGCTCGATCGAGGCGATCAACGCGGCGCGGATGCCATCCGGCGGGACGACCGTCGAGGAGGCGATCAAGAATGCGATCGCGACGATCGGCGAGAACATGACGCTGCGGCGCTCGGCGGTCGTGTCGGTGAGCCCCGGGGTCGTGGCCTCCTATGTCCATAACGCGGTCGCGCCGGGCCTCGGCAAGATCGGCGTGCTGGTCGGCGTCCAGTCGGGCGGCGATGCCGAGAAGCTTGCCGCGATCGGCAAGCAGGTCGCGATGCATGTCGCCGCTGCCAATCCGCTCGCGGTGCGGGAGGAAGAGGTCGATCCGGCCGTGGTCGCGCGCGAGCGGGCCATCTTCTCCGAGCAGGCGCGGGAATCCGGCAAGCCGGAATCGATCATCGAGAAGATGGTCGAGGGCCGCATCCGCAAGTTCCATGAGGAAGTTGTCCTGCTGTCGCAGGCATTCGTCGTCGATACGGAGAAGACCGTAGGCGAGGCCATCAAGGCGGCGGAGGACGGTTCGCCGATCGAGGTCACCGAATTCGTCGTCTTCCGGCTTGGCGAAGGCGTCGAGAAGGAGGAGAGCGATTTCGCCGCGGAAGTTGCCGCCGCTGCCGGCGGCTGAAGCCGGACGGCGCCTGCAAAAGTGACATCGTCCCGGTCATCGTGTATCGGGGAAGCCCTTCGGCGATCCTCTACGAATCGGGACGAATGACCGGGCGACCGCAGTACGAAAGAGTCCTCCTCAAGCTCTCCGGCGAAGTCCTTGCCGGGGAGGCCGGCAGCGGGATCGATCCGTCAGTGGTCGATCGCCTCGCCGGCGAGATAGCCGAAGCGCGCAGCCTCGGCAGCAGGATCGGCGTCGTCGCCGGGGGCGGTAATTTCGTCCGTGGCGCAACATTCGCCGGCAATGGCGGAAACCGGGTCGCCGGCGACCAGATGGGCATGCTCGGGACCGTCATGAACGCCATCGCATTCCGCGAGGCGCTCGAAAGACGCGGTGTCCCGGCCCGCATCTTCTCGGCAATGCCGGTGCCGACGGTCTGCGAGACCTTCACCCAGCGGGACGCGGACCGGGCCTTCGATGCCGGCGAGGTCCTGCTCTTTGCCGGCGGGACGGGCAACCCGTTCTTCACCACCGATACGGGAGCCGCGCTGCGCGCCGCCGAGATGGACTGCGACGCCCTGTTCAAGGGCACCCAGGTCGACGGGATCTATTCCGCGGACCCGAAACGCGACCCGAATGCCGTCCGTTACGACCGCCTGACCCATGAAGACGTGCTGGCCAAGGGGCTGCGGGTGATGGACGCGGCCGCCGTATCGCTTGCCCGCGACAACGGTATTCCGGTAATCGTGTTTTCGATCCTTCAGCCTGGCTCGATCGTTGCTATTCTGAAGGGTGAAGGGCAATCGACGATCGTCACCGACAGTTGATGCCACCGACCGCCACGTGTGGGTCGGAAGGGATCGTCAGCCGATAGGAAATCGACATGGACCTGAATGACCTCGATCGCCGCATGAAAGGCGCCATCTCCGTCCTCAAGACCGAACTCGGAGGACTGCGGACAGGGAGGGCCTCGGTCAACCTGCTCGAACCCATCCACGTCGAGGTCTACGGCGCGTCGATGCCGCTCAACCAGGTGGCGACGATCAGCGTTCCGGAGTCGCGCATGCTGTCGGTTCAGGTGTGGGACAAGTCGAATGCCCAGGCGGTCGAGCGCGCCATCCGCGAGTCCAATCTGGGGCTCAATCCGATCAGTGAGGGGCAACTGCTGCGCATCCCGATTCCGGAGCTCAATGCCGAGCGCCGCCAGGAACTGGTCAAGGTCGCGCACAAATACGCCGAGCAGGCGAAGGTCGCGGTTCGCCATGTCCGGCGCGACGGGCTGGACACCCTGAAGAAGGAAGAAAAAGAAGGGGGCATGGGTGAGGACGAGAGCCACGGCCTGGCTGATCAGATCCAGAAGCTGACCGACGGCTCGATCGTCGAGATCGACGAACTGCTTGCCCAGAAGGAAGGCGAAATCACTCAGGTCTGAGGGCGATCCGCTGGGCGCCGCCATGAGACCGCAGGCCAGAGAGCGTAGCTTGGTCACGGATGCGAAAGCCGGGGGAGGCACGCCGCCAGTCCATGTGGCGATCATCATGGACGGCAACGGGCGCTGGGCGGAAGCACGCGGCCTGCCGCGCAGCGAGGGCCACCGGCGTGGGGTCGAGGCGGTTCGCCGAACCGTCACGGCGGCTTCCGATCTCGGCATCGGCTACCTGACGCTCTTCAGCTTCTCTTCGGAAAACTGGTCGCGGCCGCCGGCCGAGGTCGAGTTCCTTTTCGGGCTCCTTCGCATGTTCATCCGGCGTGACCTTGCCCGGCTCCATCGGCAGGGCGTACGGATCCAGGTGATCGGCTCGCGCCACGAGCTGCCGAAAGACATAGCCGCCCTGATCAACGAAGCCGAGGCGAAGACCGCCGGGAATACCGGCCTGTGCATGGTCGTCGCCTTCAACTATGGCGGCCGGGACGAGATCGCGCGCGCCGCGCGTGAGATTGCGCGCAAGGTTGCCCGGGGCGGCATCGATCCCGCCGAGGTCGACGAGGCGATGATCGCCTCACACCTCGATACCGCGAATATGCCGGATCCGGATCTCGTCATCCGGACCAGCGGAGAGATGCGGCTCAGCAACTTCCTGCTCTGGCAATCCGCCTATGCTGAATTCGTCTTCCTGCCGCTCCACTGGCCCGATTTTGACGATGCGGCGCTGAAATCGGCCATTGCCGAGTTTTCCCAGCGTTCGCGCCGCTTTGGCGGAAGGCTCAAGTGAATGTCCTGGAGCGCGGCGCGCATCCGGCTGGTTCGATGACGGTTGCCCCCGACCTCCTGCCAAGGATCGCCTCGGCGATCGTGTTGGGCGCGGTCGCCCTTGCCGGCGCATGGTGGGGCGGGATGGTCACGGCCGTCCTGGTGGCGGCAGCTTCGGCCATCGTCCACCTTGAATGGACCGGCATCACCGAAGGGGCCCAGCGCGCGGCACTGGCTTTCACCGGCGCGGTCGCCGCGATCATGATCATCGCCGGCGCCGGATATCCCGAGGTGGCGGCGGCGGTCGGATGCATCATAGCGATCGTGGCAGCCGCCCTCGGTCCGCGACCATGGCGCCCGGCCGGCATCGTCTATGCCGCGGCCTTCGGGCTGTCGCTGCTCGCGCTCCGCGACTCGGCCGACGGGCTGGCCGCGATCGGCTTCCTGTTCGCGGTCGTCTGGGCGACGGATATCGGCGCCTATTTCGCCGGCAGGGCGATCGGCGGGCCGAAGCTCTGGCCCGCGGTGTCGCCCAGGAAGACCTGGTCGGGCGCAATTGGCGGGCTGGGCGCCGCGGTGATCGCCGGCCTTGCGGTCGCATGGGCGGTTGACATTCCGATTGTTGCCGCCCTGGTTCCGGTCGCCCTGGCACTGTCGATTGCCGGGCAGTGCGGAGACCTGTTCGAATCCTCCGTCAAGCGTCACTTCGGGGTCAAGGATTCCGGGACGATCATTCCGGGTCACGGCGGTATGATGGATCGGGTGGATGGCCTTGTCTTCTCGGCCGTCGTCGCTGTTCTGGCGGGCTTGGTCCATAGTGGTGGGATCGACGCAGCAAGAGGACTGATCAGGTGGTGAGCATCCCCGTTTCATCGGCTCCGGAAGACGCTTCCGCGGTGACCCCGCCGGAGCGGGTGAAGCGTATCTCGATTTTCGGCGCGACCGGCTCCATCGGCACCAACACGCTCGCCGTCATCGCGGACCGGCCGGGCGCGTTCGAGGTCGAGGCGGTGACGGCATTCGGCAATGCCGAGAGCCTTGCCCGGGTGGCGAAGCAGGTTGGGGCCAAGGTGGCGGTTATCGCCGACCGCAACAGCCAGAGCACTCTCGAGGCAGCGCTTTCCGGCACCGGAATCGAAGCCGCGTCGGGGGAAAAGGGGATAGAGGAGGCCGCGTCGCGACCCGTCGACATCGTGGTCGCCGGAATCGTCGGCGCGGCGGGGCTCTCGCCGACACTGGCGGCGATCCAGGCCGGCTCGAACATCGCGCTGGCCAACAAGGAATGCCTGGTTTGCGCCGGGGACCTTTTCATGAAGGCGGCCCAGGAGGCCGGATCCACCATTCTTCCCGTCGATTCCGAGCATAATGCGGTCTTCCAGGCCTTGGGCAGCAATAATCTCGACGACGTCGACAAGATCATCCTGACGGCCTCCGGCGGCCCGTTTCGCGACTGGACCAAGCAGGCCATGGCCGCGGCTTCGCCCGAGGAGGCCATCAAGCATCCCAACTGGTCGATGGGCCCGAAGATCAGCGTCGATTCGGCCACCCTGATGAACAAGGGGCTGGAGCTGATCGAGGCCCATCATCTGTTCGGGGTCGGAAACGACCGTCTCGACGTCCTTGTCCATCCGCAATCGATCGTCCACGGCATCGTCGCCTTCAAGGACGGGACGATGATCTCGGCGATGAGCGCTCCGGACATGCGCATGCCGATTGCGCATTGCCTGTCGTGGCCGCAGCGCGGCGATGATGCCGGTCTCGGTCTCGACCTCGCCAAGGTCGGCAAGCTGACGTTCGAGAAGCCCGATACCGACCGTTTTCCGGCTCTGCGGGTGGCGCGGGATGCGTTGGATGCCGGCGGTTGGGCAACGAATACGCTCAACGCCGCCAACGAGGTCGCGGTCGCCGCCTATCTGGCGGGCAATATCGGCTTCCTCGAAATAGCCCGATTGGTCGAGGATACGATTGCCGAAGTCGCTTCGGCAGGCCTCGACCGGACGCCGGAAACCATCAAGGACGCTCTCGCGCTCGACAAGGAAGGGCGACGCATCGCGACCGGGCTGATCGCCCGGTACCAGCAAAAGTCATCTCGCTAGGGAAGAATCTGCGCATGGAAGCCCTCGGCTTTCTTGAAAATTTCGGTTCGACGGCGATCGGCTATGTCGTGCCGTTCCTTTTTGTCCTGACGATTGTCGTGTTCTTCCATGAACTCGGGCATTTCCTGGCCGCGCGCCGATGCGGCGTCGGGGTCAAGGTGTTCTCGGTGGGGTTCGGGCCCGAGCTTGTCGGCTTCAACGATCGCAAGGGAACGCGCTGGCGGCTCTCGATGGTCCCGCTCGGCGGCTATGTGCGATTCGTCGGCGACGAGAACGAGGCGAGCCAGACCGACGCCAGGGCGCTCGCCGAAATGGACGAGGATGAACGCCGCCGGGCCTTCGCGACCAAGAGCGTCGGTGCGCGGGCCTTCATCGTCGCGGCCGGCCCGATTGCGAACTTCATCCTGGCGATCGTCATTTTCGCTGCGATTTTCTCGATTTACGGCAGGCAGGTGACGACGCCGCGGGTCGACAATGTGGTGGCCGGCAGTCCGGCCGAACGCGCCGGTTTCGAGGCCGGCGACATCATCGTCGAGATCGATGGTCAGCCGATTGGGGATTTCTCGCAATTACAGCGCATTGTGAGCATCAGTTCAGATGTCGCGCTGACATTCGTGGTTCAGCGCGGGGAGGAGCGGGTCACCCTGACGGCGACGCCGGAACGCCAGGAGATCACGGACCGCTTCGGCAACAAGCATCGCGTCGGAATCCTCGGGATTCAGCGCAATACCACCGGCGCCGACATCAAGGTCGAGACCTACTCGCCGATCCAGGCGGTCGGGCTGGCGGCGTCCGAGACCTGGTTCGTGACCGAACGGACGCTGTCCTACCTCTTCGCCGTCGTCGTCGGGCGGGAATCGGCCGATCAGCTCGGCGGGCCGCTCCGGGTCGCGGAAGTATCGGCCCAGGTCGCAACGATCGGATTCGTTGCGTTGATCAATCTGGCGGCAATCCTCTCGATTTCGATCGGGCTGATCAATCTCTTCCCGGTGCCGATGCTGGACGGGGGGCATCTCCTGTATTTCGCCGTCGAGGCCATCCGCGGCCGACCGCTCAGCGAAAAAGCCCAGGACGTGGGCTTCAGGATTGGCTTCGCAGCCGTCGTGATGTTAATGATTTTCGCAACCTGGAACGATATTATTCATTTGAGTTCCTTGTAAAAACGGGCTTCGATGCGTGTCATCGGAGCAACGCTTGGACAGATTCGGCGGCCGGGTGTGGGGGCAGGGTTGCGTGGGTTCGAAAAGGCTGTAAATCTCGCCGCCGGACGACCGGACAGGGCGAATCTCGCTGGGGTTTGCCGTGGCTCGGGGCGAGGAGCACGGGGTATTTCTATCCAAATGAATTCATTTATGTTTTTAGTTCGGAGAGTGGCTCTCGTCCTGATGCTCTCGCTGGTTGCTCTCGGGGGCGTCGGCTCATCGGGCTTCGGGCCGACGGCCGCGGAGGCCGCGACGGTTTCCCGCATCGTTGTCAAGGGCAATACGCGCGTCGAGGCCGAGACCGTCCGCAGCTACGTGCTGATCGTCCCCGGAAAGCCGTTTTCCAACGCGGATATCGATGAATCGGTTAAGGCGCTGTACGGGACGGGCTTGTTTTCCGACGTCAACATCACGATCAGCGGCAGTTCACTGGTCGTCGTCGTCGAGGAAAATCGCGTCGTCAATTCGGTCATCATCAAGGGCAACAAGAAGGTCAAGAACGACGAGCTTTATGCCCTGTTGCAGACCAAACCCCGTGGTGTGGCGACCGAAGCCAAGCTGCAGGGCGACGTGCAGCGGATGACGGACTACTACGCGACCCAGGGCCGCAGTACCGCTACCGTCACATATGAAGTCACGGATCTTGCCGATAACCGGGTCGACGTCGTCTACATCATCGACGAGGGCGATCGGACGGCCATCGGCCGGATATCCTTTGTCGGCAATAACGCCTTTTCCGAGTCGCGCCTTCGCAGCGTCATCACCTCGCGCAAGCGCAGCATCCTGACGATGCTGAACCGGAAGGACGTGTTCAACGAGGCCAAGCTCGCGGCCGACCAGGAGGCTCTCCGTCGGTTCTACATGAGCCACGGCTACGCCGATTTCCGCGTGATTTCGGTCGACTGGGACTATGACGAGGCGTCGAGCCGCTACTCGGTTGTCTTCACGGTCGACGAGGGGGGCCGCTATCGCTACTCGTCGATCAATATCGACTCGACCATCCCCGGCGTCGATACGAGCAGGCTGATGCGCTTCGTCCGCACCAAGCCGGGGCGGATCTTCGATTCCCGTCAGGTGGAGAAGACGGTCGAAGATCTGACGATTGAGCTCTCCCGCGCCGGCTATTCCTTCGTTCAGGTCCGCCCGCGCGGCGATCGCGACTACGACAACCACACGATCTCGATCACGTATCTGATCGACGAGGGACCCCGCGTCTATGTCGAGCGGATCGAGATTTTCGGCAACACGAAGACCCGCGACTATGTGATCCGTCGCGAGTTCGATCTTTCCGAAGGCGACCCCTACAATCGCGTCCTTGTCGATCGCGCGGAACGGAAGCTCCGTGACCTCGGGTATTTCAAGACCGTCGACATCCAGACGGAGCCGGGGTCGGCGCCGGACAAGGTGATCCTCGTCGTCCGGGTCGAGGAGGAATCGACGGGTGAATTCTCGGTCGGCGCCGGTATCTCGACCGACGGCCTGGTCGCGGAAATCTCGCTCGACGAGCGCAATTTCCTCGGCCGTGGCCAGCGGTTGCGGATTTCGGTCGGCTTCGGTGCCGATCAGCAGCAATACAGCATCTCGTTCACCGACCCGTATTTCCTCGGCTACAACATCTCGGCCGGCGTGGACGCGTACAAGACCATCCAGAATCGGTCCAGCTATCGTCCCTACATGAACGACATCATCGGGGGCGGCTTGAGGCTTGGACTGCCGATTACCGACGATCTCGTCCTCAACCTGAACTACAAGCTCAATCAGAAGACGATCTCGCAGACGAAGAAGCAGACCGCGGCCTACTTCCCGAACGGCGTCTACGTGACCTCTTCCGCCGGCTACGAGCTCACCTATTCGACGCTCGACAGCAATATCGATCCCCGTGAAGGCGTCTGGCTGAACGGGGCGCAGGACTTTGCCGGTATCGGCGGCGACGTCAGCTACATGAAGTCGATCGCCGAAGCGCGCTACTACCAGCAGCTCCTGCCTGACAAGGATGTTGTCGGTATCGTCCGGGTTGCCGGCGGCAATATCACCGGTCTTGGCCAGAAGGTTCCCGTCTACGACAACTTCTTCAAGGGCGGCGAGACGATCCGCGGCTTCGAGAGCTACGGCTATGGCCCGGTGGACATCGCGACCGGCACCCATGTCGGCGGCAAGAACTACTGGGTCGCGACGGCGGAGGTTCAGTTCCCGTTCCCGGGTATTTCGCCTGATTTCGGCTTCCGCGGCGCGCTCTTCGCCGACGCCGGCAACGAATTCGATGTCGATGTGCCGAAGGGTGCCGGCCCGGTCAACAATGCCAACCAGATCCGGTCGTCGGTCGGTGGGTCGGTCATGTGGGCGTCGCCGATCGGCACACTGCGGGCGGACATGGCCTATGTGCTCAGCAAGGCCAAGACCGACAAGGAACAGTGGTTCCGCTTCAGCGCCGGCAGGACATTTTGATCGAAGCGGATTTGGCTGAGGGGTCGCCGGGTCAACGGCGGCCCTTTGCCGATTCCGGGACCGGACGATAATGGATCCCGCCTTTTTCCAGCGCGCTCAGCCGATCTCCCTGGAACGCGTTGCCGTGATTACCGGCGCCGTCATCGCCGATCCAGCACAGGCCGATCGGATGGTCGGTGGCGTTGCGACGCTCGAACGCGCCGGTCCCGATGACGTGACCTATATGGGGCATCGCAGCCTGTCGGACGCGCTTGGCGCCACCCGCGCGGCGGCGTGCTTCATTACCGAACGGGACGTCCTCCTGGCGCCGCCGTCGACCGTGGTGCTCGTCACCGCGTCGCCGGAGAGGGCATTCGCCATTCTGACCGGCTATTTCTATCCGGACTCGCTCCGTCCCATGCCGGTGTGCGGGGAGGCGGGTGTTTCGCCCGCTGCCCATGTCGCGGAAAGCGCCCGCCTGGAAAAGGGGGTGACGGTCGAAGCCGGCGCGGTCGTCGGTCCAGGTGCCGAAGTCGGTGCCGACAGCCTGATCGCTGCGGGCTCGATCATTGGCGCGGGCGTGAGGATCGGCCGCGAAAGCTCGGTTGGACCAAGCGCCAGCGTTCTTCATGCGCTGATCGGCAACCGCGTCGTCCTTCATCCGGGCGTGCGGGTGGGGCAGGACGGGTTTGGCTACGTCCCTGGCGCGGCCGGACACCTGAAAATACCCCAGGTCGGGCGGGTGATCATCCAGGATGACGTCGAGATAGGGGCAAACACGACGATCGACCGGGGAAGCAGCCGGGATACCGTGATCGGAGAGGGGACCAAGATCGACAATCTGGTCCAAATCGGTCACAACGTCGTCATCGGGCGCCATTGCCTGATTGCCGGGAATGCGGGTATTTCCGGGAGTGTGGTGATGGGGGATTTCGTCATGATCGGCGGTGGAACCGGCGTCAGGGATCACGTCTCGATAGGCAACAACGTGAAGATCGCCGCGGCCGCGGCCGTGCATTCCAATATTCCGGATGGCGAGACCTGGGGCGGATATCCGGCGATGCCGATCGATCGCTTCTACCGGCAGATGCGGACGCTGCAGCGCATCGTCAGGGGCGACGTGGTGATGCGCGGTCCGGGAAGCACCAAGGAGGGTCCGGATGGCGAATGACGCGACCCAGCTTGTCGATATCGACATTCAGACGATCTACAAACTGCTGCCGCACCGGTATCCGTTCCTGATGGTCGATCGCATCGTCGATATCGATGGCGACAATTCCGCCATCGGAATCAAGAATGTCACTGTCAACGAACCCTATTTCGCCGGTCATTTCCCCGGCCAGCCGATCATGCCGGGTGTCCTGCTCATCGAGGGCATGGCGCAGACGGCGGGCGCGATCTGCATTCTCGCGCGCGGTCAGGACAGCCCGAAGGTCGTCTATTTCATGACCATCGACCAGGCGAAGTTCCGCCGCCCGGTGATGCCCGGCGACCGGGTCGAATACCACGTCAAGAAGATCAGGAACCGCAGCAATATCTGGAAATTCAACGCCGAAGCGATAGTCGACGGCAACAAGGTGGCACAAGCAACGATCAGCGCCCTGATAGCGGACGAGTAGCCCCTCGAAATGGCAGAAATCCATCCCACGGCGATCGTTTCGGACGGCGCCCGCATGGGCGCGAATGTCAGCGTCGGACCGTTTTCGATCATCGGGCCGGATGTGGTCCTGGAGGACAACGTCGAAGTCCAGTCCCACGCGCTGATCGATGGCCACACGACGATCGGCGCCCGGACCAGGATCTACTCCTATGCCGCGATCGGCGGTCCGCCCCAGGACACCAGCTATGACGGCGAGCCGACCAAGGTCCTGATCGGCGCCGATTGCATCATCCGGGAACAGGTGACGATCCACCGCGGAACCGCACGCGGCCGCGGCACGACATCGATCGGCGACCGCTGCTTTCTGATGATCGGCTGCCATGTCGCCCACGACTGCGTGGTCGGGGACGAGGTGGTGATGGTGAATTCGGCAACGCTCGGCGGCCATACCGAGATCGGCAATCACGCGATCCTCGGCGGCCTGTCGGCGATCCAGCAACGCTGCCGGATCGGCGCCCACGCCTTCATCGGCGGGCTATCCGGGATAACCACGGACGTCATCCCTTTCGTTTCCGCCATCGGCGATCGGGCCGAGATCGGCGGTCTCAATATTGTTGGTCTCAAGCGCCGCGGCTTCGACAGACCGACCATCCATGCGCTCCGCGCCGCCTACAAGGCCGTCTTCGAAGGCGGCGGCACCCGCGAGGACCGGGTCGCCAGGGTTGCGGAGAAATACGCCGACGTCCCGGCTGTGATAATGATTGTCGACTTCATCCGCGCCGGCGGCGATCGGCCGCTTTGCATGCCGCGCGACTGATCGGGCCGGGCGCCGGGATAGACAGACCATGGCCGTGACCGAAGGCGAACCGATCGGGATCGTTGCGGGCGGAGGCTCCGTGCCGCTTCACGTTGCCGAAGCCGCGCTCCGGGCCGGCCGCAAGCCCTTCATCGTCGCCATCGACGGCGAGGCGGAGGAGGGCATCGCCGCTTACCCGCACGAAGTCCTCAAATGGGGCCAGATCGGACGGATGCAGTCGGTCTTCGTCGCCCATGGCGTCAAAGAGCTGGTGATGATCGGCAATATCAGGATCCGGCCGGATTTCAGCAAGTTCAAGCTGGATCTCGGTGCGATCCGGGTCATCCCCAAGGTCCTTGCACTGCTCAAGAACGGCGACGCCGACCTGCTGAGCGGTGTCGTGACAATCATGGGCGAGCTTGGATTCACGGTGATCGGCGCGCACGAGATCGCGCCGGAACTTGTCGCGACGGAAGGGCCTCTCGGCCGTCACAAGCCGGACACCGTGGCCGGCCGCGACATCGCCAGGGCGATGCGCGCCGCGCGGGCGATCGGCGTCATCGACGCCGGCCAGGCGGCGGTCGCGATCAACGGCCGGGTCGTCGCAATGGAAGCGGCGGAAGGCACCGACGGGATGATCGACCGGGTCGGCGCACTGAGGCGCGCCGGGCGGTTGAAATGGAGCGGACGGCGGGGCGTCCTCGCGAAATGCGCCAAGCCGCAGCAGGATCTTCGCGTCGACATGCCGACGATCGGGCCGAAGACGGTCAGGGCGGCGGCCGAGGCCGGTCTCGCGGGGATCGCGGTCGAGACCGGCAGGGTGATGATCGTCGACCGCGACGATGTCATTGAGCTCGCGGACCGGGCGGGTTTGTTCATAGCCGGCGAAACATCCAGGGCAGACGTGGAGTGACAGAGCGTCCGTTCACGGCATTTCTCGTTGCCGGCGAAGAATCCGGTGATCATCTCGGCGCGCGCCTGATGGAGGCGATGAAGGAACGCCTGGGCGACAACATCCGTTTCGCCGGTGTCGGCGGCAGCCGGATGGAGGCGCTCGGGCTGAAGTCGCTCTTTCCGATGCACGAGATCGCCTATCACGGCGTCACCGCGATCATCGCCAACCTGCACCGGATCGTGGCGAAGCAGCAGAACACGGCCAGGGCCGTCACCGCGGCGAACCCCGATGTCCTGGTCGTCATTGATTGTCCTGGCTTCAATCTTGGCGTCGCGAGGCGTGTGCGGAAGTGGGCGCCGACGATTCCAATCGTCCAGTATGTGTCGCCGACAGTGTGGGTCTGGCGTCCGGGGCGGGCGCCCTGGATGGCCGGCTTCATCGACCATCTGCTCGCCATTCTGCCCTTCGAGGAGCAGGTCCATGAACGGCTTGGCGGGCCGACATGCACCTATGTGGGCCATCCCCTGACCCAACGTCTCGACCGGTTGAGGCCCGGGCCGGGGGAACGTCGGCCGCTGTCCGATGGCGAGAAGCCCGTATTCGTGGTCCTGCCCGGAAGCCGCCATGGCGAGATCAAGCGGCTGATGGAGCCCTTCGGGGAGACGGTGGCGAACATCGTCGCCGAGCATGGCCCGATGGAGGTTCTGCTGCCGGCGGTGCCGCGCTTTGCCGATGAGATCCGGGCGCGAACCGCGGAATGGCGGGTAAAGCCGACGATCGTGGTCGGGGAAGACGAGAAATACGCCGCCTTCCGCCGCGCCAGTCTTGCGCTTGCCGCTTCCGGCACGGTGACCCTCGAGCTCGCGCTTTCGGGTGTGCCGATGGTCGTCGCCTACAAGGTCGACTTCATCGTCAAGCCCTTCAAGCAGCAGTTGTCGCGGATCAACTCGATCGTACTGCCGAACCTGATCACCGGCACCAACGAGATACCGGAATTTCTCGACGGGGAGGCGACACCACGCAACCTCACCACGGCGCTCGGCCGGCTTCTCGGAGACACCCCGGAACGGCAGGCGCAAATCAGCGCCTTCGGCCGTCTCGACGCGTTGATGGCGCTCGAATCGGGAACGCCGAGCGGACTCGCGGCCGACATCGTCATCGAGACGGCCCGAAAGGGGCCGACCGCGATCCGTTCGAAAAAGCGCCGCTCGGGCGGCCAGGCTCAGCGCCGCTTGGAAACGGGCACGTAGTCCCGGCGCACCTCGCCGGTGTAGAGCTGGCGCGGGCGGCCGATCTTCTGGGACGGGTCCTCGACCATTTCCTTCCACTGCGCGATCCAGCCGACGGTGCGCGCCAATGCGAAGAGAACGGTGAACATCGTGGTCGGAAAGCCGAGTGCTTTCAGCGTGATACCTGAATAGAAGTCGATATTCGGATACAGCTTCTTCTCGATGAAATACTCGTCGGTAAGGGCGATCCGCTCGAGTTCCATGGCGACCTCGAGCAGAGGATCGTCCTGGATGCCGAGCTCGGCAAGAACCTCATGCGAGGTCTTCTGCATGATCTTGGCGCGCGGATCGTAATTCTTGTAGACGCGGTGGCCGAAGCCCATCAGCCGGAACGGGTCGTCCTTGTCCTTGGCCCTGGCGATGAATTCGGGAATCCGGTCGGCGGTGCCGATCTCCTGCAGCATGTTGAGGGCCGCTTCGTTGGCGCCGCCATGGGCCGGACCCCAGAGGCAGGCGATGCCGGCGGCGATGCAGGCGAAGGGGTTGGCGCCGGACGAGCCGGCGAGGCGGACCGTCGAGGTCGAGGCGTTCTGTTCGTGGTCGGCATGGAGGATGAATATCCGGTCCATCGCCCGCGCCAGGACGGGATTGACCTTGTAGTCCTCGCACGGCACCGCGAAGCACATCCGCAGGAAGTTCGACGCGTAGTCGAGGGAATTCAGCGGATAAACGAATGGCTGACCGACGTGATATTTGAACGCCATCGCGGCAATCGTCGGCATCTTGGCGATCATCCGGAGCGACGCCACCATGCGCTGGTAGGGGTCCGAGATATCGGTCGAGTCGTGATAGAAGGCCGACATCGCGCCGACCACCCCGCACATGATCGCCATCGGATGCGCATCGCGGCGGAAGCCGGTCAGAAAGCGGCTCATCTGTTCGTGGATCATCGTGTGATAGGTCACGCGATGATCGAAATCGGCCTTCTGCGCCGCCGTCGGCAACTCGCCATAGAGAAGCAGGTAGCAGGTCTCGAGAAAGTCGCCATGCTCCGCGAGCTGGTCGATCGGATAGCCGCGGTAGAGCAGGATGCCTTCATCGCCGTCGATGAAGGTGATCCTGGATTCGCACGACGCCGTGGATGTGAAGCCAGGATCATAGGTGAAGCGCCCGGTCTGCCGATAGAGCGTCGAAATATCGACAACATCCGGCCCGAGGGTGCCGCTGCGGATTGCAAAATCATTGCTTTGCGATCCGATCGTCAGAGTTGCATTGTCGTTCTTTTCCGCTGCCGCGGGGGCTTCCATTTCGCTCGCGTTGGCCACGGCAGCCTCCATATTTTGAGGTGGTATCGAATTGGCGGCGATTATATTGCTGCGGCGCGGCAAGTCCATGCGGCAGATGGAATCGACCGATCCTATCGCGCCTGATCGCCAATCCGGCCAAGGGATTCGGGCTTTCCGAGGATTTCCAGGACATCGAATATCCCGGGTGATGTGGTCGTTCCGGTAAGGGAGGCACGCAAAGGTTGCGCAACCTTGCCCAGCTTGAGCGATGCGCCTTCGGCAAAATCCTTGACGACCGGCTCCAGGTGTTCGGTGGTCCATATCGAACATGCTTCCAGCTTCGGCAGAAGCGCGGCAAGGACAGTGCGCGCATCGGCGGTGAGCAGATCCTCCGCCTTTTCGTCGAGTGGCAAAGGGCGCTCCGCCACGACGAAACCTGCCCGCTCGACCAGCTCGACCAGCGTCTTGGCGCGTTCCTTGAGCAGCGGAATGGACGCTTCGAGGCGCCGGCGGCGCTCGTCATCGAGCTTCGCGGCGAAGTCCGCGCCGCCCTTGAGATGCGGGAGTTCGGCGAGGAGGATCGCCGGGAGCTCCGCGTCGCTCATCTCCCGAATGTAATGGGCATTGATGCTTTCGAGCTTGGCGAAATCAAAGCGCGCCGCACCGCGTCCGATCCCGTCGAAATCAAACCACGCGACCATCTCCTCCGCCGACATGATCTCGTCGTCGCCATGACTCCAGCCGAGCCGGACGAGGTAGTTCCTCAGAGCTTCCGGCAGGTAGCCCATCGCCCGATAGGCGTCGACGCCGAGCGCACCGTGCCGCTTGGACAGTTTAGCGCCGTCGGAGCCGTGAATCAGCGGGATATGTGCCATCTCGGGCAAGCTCCAGCCGAGCGCGTCGTAAAGGATCTTCTGGCGTCCGGCATTGGTCAGATGGTCGTCGCCACGGATAATGTGGGTGACCCCCATGTCGTGGTCGTCGACGACGACGGCCAGCATGTAGGTCGGGGTGCCGTCCGACCGCAGGATGACGAAGTCGTCGAGGTCGGCATTGGGGAAAGCGACCCGGCCCTGGACGTGATCCTCGATGACCGTTTCCCCGTCCCGCGGCGCCCTGATGCGGATCGAGGGGGCGACACCGGCGGGCGCCTCGGACGGGTCGCGATCGCGCCAGCGCCCGTCATAGCGCGCCGATCGGCCTTCGGCGCGGGCGAGCGCCCGCATCTCGTTCAGTTCCTCTGCCGTTGCGTAACAGCGGTAGGCGAGGCCGCGGGCAAGAAGGTCGTCTGCGACCTCGCGATGGCGCCCGGCCCGCGCAAACTGGTGGACCGGCTCGCCGGACCAGTCGAGGCCGAGCCAGGTCATGCCATCGAGAATCGCGGTGATCGCGGCATCGGTCGAGCGCTCCCGGTCGGTGTCCTCGATCCTCAGCAGCATCCGGCCGCCGGTATGCTTCGCGTAGAGCCAGTTGAACAGCGCGGTGCGGGCGCCGCCGATATGCAGATAGCCGGTCGGCGAGGGGGCAAAGCGGGTTACGACGGGTGTGGTCATGGTCAGATGGCGGGCCTTTCCGGTTTGCCGGCTCGTTTAGCACAGGCGACGGGCGCCATGTCAGGGAATTGGGAACGCGAATTCACGCCTCGGCGCTTGATTTCGAACCGCGTCCTTGGCCTTTGCGACGGGATTTGGCACATAAGCCCGTCTCCGGGCCGGCGACGCCGCCGAATTCGGAAGAAAACAGGAACCAACCGATGTCATCGACCGAAGCACCGTCAGAAGCCGGACAGGATTTCATTCGCGACATCATCCGTCGGGACCTCGATTCCGGTGCCGCTGAAGGCGTGGTCACCCGCTTCCCGCCGGAGCCGAACGGCTACCTGCACATCGGTCATGCCAAGTCGATCTGCCTCAACTTTGGGGTCGCGGCCGAATTCGGCGGGCGGTGCAACCTGCGCTTCGACGATACCAACCCGACGAAGGAGGAGCAGGAATTTATCGACGGCATCATCGAGGATGTCCGCTGGCTGGGCTTCGACTGGGGCGCGCGCGTCCGCTATGCCTCCGACTATTTCGAGCAGTTGTACGAGTGGGCGGTCCACCTGATTCGCGCGGGCAGGGCCTATGTCGACGACCAGAGCCAGGAAGAGATGCGGGCGAGCCGGGGCACGCTGACCGAACCCGGCCGGAACAGTCCATGGCGGGATCGAACGGCGGAGGAGAATATCGACCTGCTCGTGCGGATGCGGGCCGGGGAATTCCCGGATGGTGCCCGCGTGCTGCGCGCCAAGATCGACATGGCCGCCGGCAACATCAACCTGAGGGATCCGGTGCTTTACCGTATCCTCCACGCCAGGCATCCGCGAACCGGGACCGACTGGTGCATTTACCCGAGCTACGATTTCGCCCATGGCCAGTCAGACGCCATCGAGGGGGTGACGCACTCACTCTGCACGCTTGAATTCGCCGATCACCGGCCGCTTTACGACTGGTTGATCGAGCACCTGCCGGTGCCGTCGCGGCCGCGCCAGTACGAGTTCGCGCGACTGAACCTGACCCATACGCTGCTGTCGAAACGCGTGCTGACGGAGCTGGTTCGCGGCGGCCATGTCGACGGCTGGGACGACCCACGCATGCCGACCCTGTCCGGATACCGGCGCCGCGGCGTGCCGCCCGAAGCGATAAGGGACTTCGTGAAGCGGATCGGCGTGGCCCGTGCCGACAGCATGGTCGACGTGGCGATGCTCGAGGCGTCGATCCGCGAGACGCTCAACCTCACCGCGGAGCGTCGGATGGTGGTGCTCAACCCGCTGAAGGTGGTGATCGAGAACTATCCCGAAGGCGAGACGGAACAGCTCGACGCCGTCAACAATCCGTCCAATCCGGACGCGGGGACCCGTCCGGTCACCTTTTCTCGCGAGATCTACGTGGAGCGCGACGACTTCATGGAGGACCCGCCGAAGAAGTTCTTCCGCCTGGCGCCCGGACGCGAGGTGCGCCTGCGTTATGCCTATTTCGTCACCTGCCGCGAGGTGATCAGAGACGCCGATGGCGAGGTCGTCGAGCTGCGCTGCACCTATGATCCCGAGACGCGGGGCGGCAACACGCCGCCGGACGGCCGCAAGGTCAAGGGCACGATCCACTGGGTCTCCGCCGCGGATTCGGTTCGCGCCGAAGTCCGTCTCTACGAGCCCCTGTTCACCGATCCGGAGCCGGAGGCCGGCGGCTTCGCGGCCGCGATCAACCCGGCCTCGCGCCAAACGCTGGTCGACTGCCGGCTGGAGCCCGCGATCGTCCAGGAGAATAGCGACGACGCCATGCAGTTCGAGAGGCTTGGCTATTTCGTCCGCGACCCCGTCTCGACCAGCGATCATCCGGTCTTCAACCGGACGGTCGGTCTCCGCGACAGTTGGGCCAAGGTCGCCGGGAAATAGCCTGATGGTGTATTCCGCTACCGATACGCGCTGATGTAGCATCGGCGGTCGGGGAGGCGCCTCCGGCCATGAGCGACCTGAGACCGGAAGGGAAGGGCGGCACGCCAACGGCCGAACGGCCGGGGACGGTCCATTGGGCCGGTCGTCGCCGGCATTGGTTCCCCTTCGATCCCGTCCGGCTTTGGCTGGGTGCCACTTTCGAGCGCGAGATGGAGGCAGGGCGGGCATTCCTGTGGCTGCCCGTCCTCTTCGGCATCGGCATTCTTGTCTATTTCGCGCTGCCTGCCGAGCCATCGCTCGCGGCCTTGGCGGTCGTCTCGCTTCTTCTCGGCGTTGCGAGCTGGACCGCCCGGACACGCCTCGGCCTTTTCCGGGTCCTCGTCGCATTGACGGTCGTGACGCTCGGCGCCGGCGTCATGAAGGCCCGA